>NZ_JBIRTN010000003.1:0-430399 GCF_044334705.1 Streptomyces sp. NPDC020731 | reverse complement strand
CCCCCCCCCCCCCCCCCCCCCCCCCCCCCCCCCCCCCCCCCCCCCCCCCCCCCCCCCCCCCCCCCCCCCCCCCCCCCCCCCCCCCCCCCCCCCCCACGCAGAAGGGATGACCGAGCGCGCGGACCTCACCCCGGCCCACTGCCGCGCGGCGGTGGGCCGGCCTTCTTCAGCCGAGGGCAGCCGTGGTCGAGGTCGAGTTTGTGGATCTTGTGTTTGGACAGGGCCATCCACATCCAGCGGCGTACGGCCAGCGACCGGTAGCAGGTCAGGAACGCGACCTCCTCCTGAAGGGCGAGCAGGACGCTCTCCGCCTCGCTCTCCTGCAGGCCGAACCGGTGACAGGTGGCCGGCAGCAGCCCGAGGGTGGGCTCCGGGAGCCGGGAGAGGGCGACGGGTATCCCGTACAGCTCCTGCACCTGCTCCGGGTTGAGCAGGGCGGACAGCGCGCTGGTGATCGACGGCGACTTCCCCTGGGTGCGCTGTATCGATTCCAGGAGCAGGAGGATGCCGGTACGCGGCTCGGCCTGCTGCGTGATTGTCAGGAAGCGAAGGTACTCCCGCTCGCCGATCAGATATTCGTCGAACCGTTCACCCTCGACCGCCCGCGGGCGGTGGCCTCTCAGCAGAAGGGCGAACCCCCAGCGGTCGATGAGCACTCGCGTCGCCATCACGCCTCACGATCGATCTCTTCCTGGAGCTGTTCGGCCAGATCCGCTTCCAGCCGCCACTGTTGAAGCCGGTGGGACCATGCCCCGGAGCGCACGATCACCACGAAGTCCCCGATGTGCGCGACATGGACCGGTCCCCCCTCCTTCAGCTCCCACTCCTTGCGCGCCGAGCCGGGCAGCGTCAGCTGCCCTGCCTTCGACACCCGGTAGGTCCGGAACCCCGATCCGGGTTCCAGTCTGTCCCGGGAAGGCGCCGGAGGGATCCCGCTCGATTCCCCCGCGCGTGCGGCGCTCTCGTTGAAGTCGTCGATGTCCTGATCGCCCTCGGTCATGACGCCTCCCACGTACCGACCAACTGCTGGTAGATCGCGGTGTACTTGCCCGAGTCGTCCTGGTCGAAGAGCGCGGCCAGCGGGTCAGGGTACGCCTTGGCCGGCCGGCCGCACACGATGACCATCTTGTCCTCCCGCCGCAACTGCAGCTGGCTGGAGAAGAACAGCACGCTCAGGGCGATGACCTTGTCGCGCTCGATGTTCAGCTCCTCCGCGATCGCGTCGATCCGGACGTCGATGTCGGTGTCCAGGTGCTCCCAGGCGGTCTGCAGTACAGGGTCGATCCGTTCGGCACGGTTCTCGAAATCGGGGGTGCTCATGGTGAACTCCGCAGGCTGGGGGATTCGGATGGGGTGTCGGCGGGCTTCGCGTCCGCCCGGGTGTCCCGCTCTTTCCGTGACTTGCGCTTGGCCAGCCATTCGTCGAGGAACGCGCTGGTCGACGAGGAGCCGGACTCGCCGTCCGAACCGTCGGGGGCGAGATCGAACGGCTCGTCGTCCGGCGGCGTCACGGGGGTGGGGGAGGGGCGGCCCGGTGCCCGCGGCCGGCTGGGTCTGCCGTGGGCCCGGAACGTCTCCAGGTCCTTCTGGATGGTGCGCAGTTCGTCGCGCGGCCGTATGATCCCCTGAGCGATCATGCGGTCCCGCACCCGGGCGGCCACCGTGGAATCGCCGCGGCCCGAGACTTCGTGGTCGACGACGAGGCTGAACACCGGCTGTTCCACATTGCCGATCACTGTGCGTGCCAGAGCCTCGTACTGGGCGATATTACGCACCTGTGTCTCGTTCACCGAGAACTCGTCCGCGAAGGCCTTCACGTCCCGGCCCGAGGTCTTCATGACGATCATGGTGCCCACGTTCGAGAAGATCGCCTCGGCGAGCCGTGCGTTGGCCGATCCCTCGTACCGTGAGAAAGCCTCCAGCTGCCGCAGGTTCTGGTGGGCGAAGGTCAGCCCCACATTGAACTTGCGTGCCTCGGCGACGAGTTCCTCCACCTCGTGACTCACGAAGCGCTGGAACTCGTCGACGTGGATGAAGAACGGCGCCGACGTGGTGGAGCCGCTCGCCCGGGCAGCACGGTAGATACGGTTGAACAGCAGGGAGCCCAGGAACTGGCCGGACATCGGCCCCATCATGGTCTCGGGCAACCTGACCAGCAGGATCTTCCGCTTGTCGTAGATGTCCCGGATGGACAGCGGTGAGGATCCGGCGGTGAGCAACTGGAGCGGATTGCCGCTGGTGAAGTCCGCGAACTTCGCCGCCGCCCAGCGGACCGTCTCGGCCACCGAGCTGGCCAGCATTCCCTCGAACGCCCGCCACTGGTCGGCGAGTTCGGCGTCGACGCCTTCCATGACGCCCGTGGCCCACTTGCGCATGGCCGGTGCGCGCAGGACCTCCAGGGCGAGCGGGATGCTGGGCAGCAGGTCGCCCCGGATCTCCTGGTGCCAGATCGTCTTCAGCATCAGCCGGGTCGTGTCGTCGAAGACCGGCCCGGTGAACTGACTGAACGAACGCCGGATGATGATCTCGAGGATTTCCTCGACCGCCATCTGGTAGTCGCTCTCCCCCTCCACGTCCATCAGGAACGGATTGACCACCGGCAGATACTCCGGGTCGCCGAAGTCCAGATGGACGACGTCCTCCAGACGGTCGCCGGAGTGCTCCAGGGCGTAGTCGACGAGATCGCCGTGCGGGTCGATGACGGCGCATCCGTTTCCGTTGAGGATGTCCTGCCGGACCAGTGACTTCAGGACGTTGGTCTTCCCCGAACCGGTCTTCCCGACGACATAAGTGTGCTTGGTGCGGTCCTCGTCGCTGACCTCCACCACTTCGTTGGTGGTGAACCGCGCTCCGTGCCACCGCGCCTTGCCCAGAACGACGCCCGCCTCGACCTTGGGCGGCTTCCGGCGCAGGGCGATCCGCGTGTCCCGCCATGAACCGAGACCCCGGCCCTGCATGTTCCCGTACGGGGCGTGCCAGACCCGGATCAGCTGTTCCGGGCAGCCGACCACGCCCAGTTCGGCGCTGCTGGTGATCGGCCGGTACCGGTTGACCGGCCGTAGTCTTACCTGTGTTCCGAACAGCATGCGGCCGGTGGCCTTCGCGAAGACCTGGTCGATGGGCGCTGTCGACTGGAGCGTCACCGTCACGATCAGCTGGCGCTGGTCCTCTTGATGGAACCGGCACTCCGCCGCGGCCGCCTCGAAGAACGCGGTGGCCCGGTCGATGCTGGTGATGTGGCCGGTCCTCATCGAGGGCCGGTGGTTTCCGACCCGTGCGCCCGTCAGTGTGCAGGTGATGTCCAGGGCGACGTCGTCCTCACGGCGACGGAAAAGATCCACGAGTTCGGCCCAGTCCCGTTTGATGGGAAGTTCGTCTCCCCGCCGGGCGGCCGGAATGATGCGCGTCCGGTACTTGTAGCCCACGCGGACTTCGGAAGCCGCGGATATGTTGTACGCGGGCAGCAGGGCCACCGCGCTGAGATCATCGAGTGTGCGCGCCTCGGCCGGTGAAATGGTTTCTCCGTCTTTCGACAGGCACCGTAGATCGAAAAGGGCACTCGGCTCCGCGTTCGGACCGCCTTCCGGTGAAGTCCTGAGCCGATAGACCAGCGCCACACCCGGCGTGTCGAGATCCTGCAGAGCGCGCAGAAGATCGAGCTGACTCGGCAGGGTCGCGGGCGCCTCGTCGTCGTAGATTCCGAGCACCTTGCCCCAGTGCAGATAAGCGGGCACCCCACATACCTCCTCATTCCCGCCGTAGCGTAGGAGCGTCGTCACCGGCCCGTCAAAGGATCTCAAAGAGGCATGACCCGGCGTCAACGAAATGGCGGCGGGGCGGGGTTGACGGTCCAGCGTGCGGACGGTACCGGCGGCGTCCGCTCCTCAATGAGGCATCGGGAATGGCTCAACGCGTGCATTTGCGGACGCCTTTCCCTTCCGGAGAGGCTGCGGACGCACAGCGGTCATTCGGCGCGCCTCCCCATCGGCGCGCGGGCCCCATCTCCATGAGGACGACGCCACATGTCTTGTTCTGTTTCTTCGACGGGCCGAAGGGTGATCCAGACCTGCGTGGAAGTGGCGCGGGAAGGTCACACGGCGCACGGCGGGGACACTTTCCTCGGCGGGTGGACCTGGACCGCTGTGATCGCGGTCGCCGCGGTCGTCGTCTCCGCGGTGATCGCCCGCGTGGGCTGGCGCAAGCGGGCTTTCGACAAGATGGCGACCCAGCTCCAGCCCTTCCACGACCGTCTCCGCGCGGTCGAGAGGGAGATGGAGACGCTCGAGGCGAAGGAGACGGTGACCAGAAGCCACTTCGCCACCCTCGACACGCTCCGCAGTCAGCTCCAGGACGATGCCCGGCGCTGGCCCGAGGCCCTCGAGGGCGTCGACGGGCTGATCGAGAAGTACATCGCAGCCCTGTCGGAAGAGCGCCAACGCCGCCTGTGGCCGTGGAGGGTCAGCAAGAAGGTCGGCCTCACGCTGAAGCGGTGCGACATCGCCGCTGAACTCCGCACCCGGCTCACCGCGGCGAAGGAGTGGACCGAGCGCAGGCTCACCCGATGACGCGGACAGACCGGTGGTGGCTGTGGCCGGGTTCCGAACGGGGACCCGGCCACAGCTGTCACAGGGCGGCGAGCAGGGGCTCCAGGGCACCGGCCGTCGCCGGGTGCCGGGCCGTCAGGGCGGCGCCCGCACCGGCCGCAGCCGGAACCGCCGCCACCCATCCCCCGTCGCACCCCAGCAGCTCCGCCACCGCGTCGCACGTCGCGGGGTGCGCGGGCATCAGCGCAGCGCCCGACGGAGTCGGGAGCTCGGACGACGCCCAGCCCTCGTCGCAGCCGAGCAGCTCCGCCACCGCGTCGCACGTCGCGGGGTGCGCGGCCGGCAGCGCCGCGCCGCGGGGGACAGGGGACACGGGCCTCGCGGCGAACGGATCCGTCCCCGGCATCCGCCACGGCGGCACCCACGCGTCCAGTTCCGCCAGCCGGCCGGGGAAGGTGCGGCCGGCCTCGCGGACCATCAGCGGGACGAGGTCCGCCGCGCCGGAGCGCAGGGTGGTGATCAGAAGGGGCAGCCACGGCAGCAGCACCGTGTCCGGCAGCCGCCCGAACGCGTTCGACACCGCCTCCACGACCACGTCCGCCAGCCCCGGCACGGGCTCCAGGGCGTGCACGAAGCCGCTCAGGTAGCGCGGGTAGGCGGGCACCACCAGCGGGTTGTCCAGCAGCCCGTCGCACCGCGCCCGCAGCTCGGCCCGGGACAGGGTGCCGAGCTGCACCTGGGCCGCCCACAGCAGCGCCGTCTTCGACGGGTCGTCGGGGTGCGACTGGGCGACCGCGAGCTCCAGCTGGGTCCGGTCGCAGCCCAGCGACAGCGCGAGGCTCTCCATGGAGAACAGGAAGCCGAGCATCGCGGCGACCTGCCCCACCGTCGCGTCCTCGTCCCGGAACGCCGTCGGCAGCAGCGTGCAGTAGTGGGCGTAACCGGTCTTGACGAACGACTCGATCCAGGCCGGCAGCACCGGCTCGCTGGTGCGGTGGTACGCCAGCAGCGCACGCACCCGGCGCAGCACCTCCGGCGCCCCGTCGACGCTCCGTTCGGCGGCGAGCACCTTCAGCGCGTGCGTGCCGAGCTCGTCGGCGAGACGCCGGCTGCCCAGGTACAGGAGCGTGTCCTCGACGGCCGCCAGCACGGTCGCCGTGGTCGCCTGCGGCCCGTACGCGTCGCGCCGCAGCCGCTGCTCCAGGACCTGCTCCAGGCTGACGCCCTCGTAGCCCAGCTCGATCAGCGCCCGCTGGTGCGTCCCGAGCGCCAGGTCCCACGACTCCTGGATCGACCGCTCACCGAGCCGCCGCTCACCCATGATCGGCCGGGCCGCACCCTGCGGCAGCAGGCGCCGCAGCATCCACAGCACGTCCGAACACGCCCGCAGCTCCGGCCGGGAGGCCATGTCGAGCAGCGCCCGGCGCACCCCGCGCTGCTCGAGCTTCAGCTCCAGCGGTGCGAGCCGGTCGTACACATCACGGGCGAGCGGCGGCAGCGAGTCGTACCCGACCTGCCCGATCCGGTCGCCGCCCATCATGATCTCGACGAGGCGCCGCACGTCCCGCCGGCCCGGAACGCTGTCCTTCTCGATGCAGGTGACCGCCGCGTCCTGGAAGTCGTACGGCGTCGGCTTGGCCCGGTCCCGCATGCCGGCGAGCAGGATCGACGTCTCGAAGACGGCGATGGCGTCGGCGGTCGAGGCGAGGTAGCCGTTGCGCCGGGCCGCGCGCACGATGTCCACCGACCAGCCGAGCAGCTCGGCCTCGTCCAGCCCGTCGAGCACGGGCGGCCTGCGCAGGAAGCCGGACAGCTGGTCCGCGGCGGCCTCGGACGGCGGAGCCGGGACGACGGCCGTCTGCTTCCCCGCGGACTTCCTCTTCCCGGCCTGCCCCTGGAGCACGTACGGCTTCACACGGGTCCGCCTCAGGCCCTTCGCCCACTCCGTCGCCGCGATCGACACCGAGCCCGCGGCGAGGCCGAACTGCGCCTCGATCGCCGCGTGGCTGGACGGGATCAGCCCGTACTGCCAGGTGGTGGCGGTACGCGGGGAGATCGTGAACGTGTCCGAACCGCCCCGCACGCCGAACTCCTCGACGCGGCTGGCCGCGTGGAACGCCCCGCACACGTACAGGCAGTCCTCCGGGTCCGTGCCGCTCGCCGCCAGGTGCTCGCGCATCCGGGTCCACATGTACCGCTCGCGGTCCTCGTCCACCCGCAGCCGGGACCCCTCTCCGGGGGCGAGCCGCCGGAACAGGCTGCCGATGAGGAACATGACCTGGCGGTAGGTGTCGTGGTCGCTGTCCCCGAGCGGGACCTCGACGTACTGGTGCCACCACTCCGACCAGTGCCGCACCTTGCCGTGGCGCAGCAGGTGCTCCTCCAGCTCGGCGAAACGCGGCCGCAGGTCGCCGATCCCGACGCCGACGGCCTCACCGTGCAGCGCGGCCTCCGCCTCCTCCGGGGACTCGGTCCCCTCCTCGGCCTGCTCGCCCCTGCGGTCCCACTGGAAGACGTGGTCCGAGGACCGGTCGACGAGCACCAGCTCGACGCCCGGGGTGTCGAGGGCGTACGCGATCGCCTGGTACTCGGCGGACGCCTCCGTGACCGGCGCCACCACCGACAGCGGGGCCCAGTCGGCCGGGAAGCCGTCGACGTCGCCGGCGAACGCCTGCACCGCCACCGGCAGCCGGCAGTTGCGCAGCTCGGTCAGGAGCGGCGCCATGTCCTCGCACAGCTCCAGGTACACCACCTTGGGCTGCTTCTCGCGCAGCCGGCGGGCCATGGCGAGCGCCGAGGCGGGGGAGTGGTGACAGACGGGGAAGATCTCCAGCGGTTCGCGCACCGCCCGGTCGACGTCGTCGACCATGCCGAGGAGGATGCCCTCCAGGGCGTCGGGCCCGCCCGCGAACGCGGCGGCGGCCTCCTGCAGTTGGCCGCGCAGTCCGGCGAACATGCCGCTCTCGTGGGGTCCGCTCATGACAGGGTGGCGATCGCGTCGCGGCCGCCCTCGAGGAACTCGGGCCAGGAGCCGCCCTCCTCCTTGCTGCGCGGCTCGACGACACCGTGCAGGTACTTGTTGAGGATGGCCAGGTCCTCGGGCTCGCGCCGGGTGAGGGAGCCGACCAGCGAGGAGGCGAGGGCACGGGCGGTCAGGGTGCGCTCACCGAAGAAGTCGCCGTGCAGGACGGCGTCCTCCAGCACGCCGATCTGCTCGGCCGTCGACAGCGCGGACTCCAGCTTCTCGTCGTCGCTGCCGGCCGCCGCGGCGGAGGCGCGCAGGTCGGCGAAGCTCTGCAGCAGCACGTCCAGCAGCGTCGGCGGCACGTCCAGGTCGATCGAGTGCCGGCGCAGCAGCTCCTCGGTGCGGAAGCGGACGATCTCCGCCTCGCTCTTCTTGTTCGTCACGACCGGGATGCGGACGAAGTTGAAGCGGCGCTTGAGCGCGGAGGAGAGGTCGTTGACGCCCCGGTCGCGGCTGTTGGCCGTGGCGATGATCGAGAAGCCCGGCTTGGCGAAGACGATGTTGTCGTCGCCGTCACCGCTTCCCAGCTCGGGGACGGAGATGTACTTCTCGGAGAGGATCGAGATCAGCGCGTCCTGGACGTCGCTCGTGGAACGGGTCAGCTCCTCGAAACGGCCGATCGAGCCGGCCTCCATCGCGGTCATGATCGGCGAGGGGATCATCGACTCCCGCGACTGGCCCTTGGCGATGACCATCGACACGTTCCACGAGTACTTGATGTGGTCCTCGGTGGTGCCGGCCGTGCCCTGCACCACCAGCGTGGAATTGCGGGAGATCGCGGCGGACAGCAGTTCGGCCAGCCAGCTCTTGCCCGTGCCGGGGTCACCGATGAGCAGCAGACCGCGGTCGGAGGCCAGCGTGACGATCGACCGCTCCACGAAGCTGCGGTCGCCGAACCACTTCTGCGACACCTGCCGGTCCAGGCCGTCGGCCCGCTCGGAGCCGAGGATGAACAGACGGACCATCTTCGGGGACAGGCGCCACGAGAACGGCTTGGGGCTGTCGTCGATCGACTCCAGCCAGTCGAGCTCCTCGGCGTACTTGATCTCGGCAGGGGCGCGCAGCAGGTCGGACATGAGGGAAAGGCCTTTCCGTACGGTGTTGATCACGGCGAGGGTGGGTCCGGTGATCAGGTGAGGAACGTCTTGAGTTCGTGCACGAGCTTCTTGATGTGGCCGGAGATCACCGGCGTGCCGAGGTCCTTGAACTTCTCCCGGAACCACGGGTTGACGCTGCCGCGCCCGGAGCTGGTCACCGAACCCACCGGGATGAACTTCGCCCCCGAACGGTGGATGGCGGCCATGCTCTCGAACAGCTCGTCCGTGCGCCATTCGTAGAAGTCGGAGATCCACACCACGACGGTGTTGCGCGGCTCGGCGATCTTCGGCTGGGCGAGTGCCATGGCGACGGTGCCGTCGGTGCCGCCGCCGAGCTTGGTGCGCAGCAGCGTCTCGAACGGGTCGTGCGCCCAGGGCGTGAGGTCCAGTGCCTGCGTGTCGTACGCGATCAGGTGGACGTCCACCTTCGGCAGCCCGGCGAAGATGGACGCCAGGATGGTGCAGTTGACCATCGAGTCCACCATCGAACCCGACTGGTCCACGACCACGACGAGCCGTTGGGGCGTCGTCCTGCGGCTGGTGTGCCGGTAGTAGAGCCGGTCGACGTAGAGCCGCTCCTCCTCCGGGTCCCAGTTGGTGAGGTTCTTCCAGATGGTGCGGTCGAGATCGAGGTTGCGGTAGACGCGCTTGGGCGGGACGGAACGGTCGAGTTCACCGACCGTGGACTTCTCCACCTGCGTGCGCAGCACTTCGGTGACCTCGTCGACGTAACGCCGGATCAGCGCCTTGGCGTTGGCGAGGGCGACACCGGAGAGGTTGTTCTTGTCGCGCAGCAGCTGCTCGATCAGCGACATGCTCGGCGTCAGCCGCGAGGCCAGCGCGGGATCGGCGAGCACCTCCCGCAGATGCATGCGCTTGACGAGACCGGCCTCGATGGAGCCGAGCTCCGGCCCGATCTCGGGGATCAGACGGCCGAGGTCGGGCGCGGGTCCGCCGTAGCCGGTGCCGGTCGGGCTGACGCCGCCCCCGCCGCCCCCGCTGCCGCGCAGCTCACCGGGCCGGCAGCCCAGCGCCCGCTCCAGCCAGCCCGCGTCCGACTGCCAGCGTGCCAGCTGCTCGGCGGTGACGGTGCCCGAGTGGGGCGCGAAGACGTTCAGCAGCACCTTCGACGCGAGCGCCGCGCGCCGCACCTCGGCGGCCCGGTCACGCGCACCGTCCTCGTCCGGCTCGGGTGCCATCAGCCCGTCGAACCCGGCGGCCAGCTCCGGGTGCCGCTGCACGACGGAGTCGACGGACGCCCTCGGATCCAGCAGCGCGGACGGCAGGCCGATGTCCTCGACCACGGCCAGACTCGCCGACTCCAGGCCGGCCTGCTCCTCGGGGTCGAAGAGGCGGGCCAGCAGCCGCCAGTACAGCACCTGCCGCCGGTTCTCGTCCGGATCGGGCGCGGGGGCCCCCGCGATGGTCGGCTCGCTCATTTCCGCAGCAGCCTTCCGGCGCGCTCGCGCAGCACGGTCACGGCATCGGTGGCGGCCTTCTCGGCGCGCACACCCGCCTTGTCGGTCGTACCGCCGGCCCAGGCCCCGGCGTGGACGGCGACGGTCTTCTTCCGCACCGTCCGCTCCACGGCGAGCGGCTGGAGCAGGAACTCCCCGGCGTCCCAGCGCAGCAGCCCGACACACGCACCGGACGAGGCGACGACCTCGGGGGTGAGCGGACCGGCGGCCGGAACCCGGTCGGTGTCGACGGCGAGACGCTGCCCGGCGACCCGGAACGCCACCCCGTTCCCGTCCTCCTCCACGGTGTACCCCTCCAGCAGGACGGGTACGGCGATCCGGGCCGGATGCCGGTCCAGGGGAGCGGTCGCGAAGGCCGCGGCGGCGGGCAGCGCCACCCGCGCGGTGGCGAAGACCTCGGCGGGCTCACCCGTACGGGCCCGTGCGTCGTCCCAGATCAGATCGCCCTCACCGGTGACGGGCATCGCGTCGAGATCCATGGCACGCCCCTCGCTCACGGCGGTCAGCAGGGACAGGTGCGGCCGGAGCAGCTGCCACAGCCCCGCCCCGACGACGGTGTCGGGCTTCGGCGCGGACACCGAGGCCCGCACCAGCCTCGGCGGACCACCGTCCGCAGGCTCGAACACCGCGTGCACCTGCGCCTGTACGGCGGTGGCGTGCTCCTGCACGTCGACACCGAGGGGCAGCAGACGCCCGGTCGCCTCGCCGACCGCGGGGGCGGACGCCGCGCCGGGCAGCGTCAGCAGCATGGCGCGCGACCACAGGTCGGCCCACCGTCGTACGGGAACGTGCTCCAGGGACGCCCCGGGACAGGAGGCGGCCAGTTCGGCGGCGAAGCCGTCGAGCAGCGTGGCCAGGCGGCGCAGTGCCGGGTCGGGCAGCATGGCGGACACGACGGGCGCGGCACCGGCGATCAGTTCGTGGTCGATACCGCGCCAGCCGGCCCGCGCGAGATCGCACAGCCAGCCACGGGCGGCGACGAGCAGGTTCACCGCGTGCTCCGCCCCGCCGGCCGCGGCCGTGCCGCTCTTTTCGTCCCGCGCCCGCCCGACGGCCTCCTCGACCCGCAGGACGAGCGCGTCGTGCACGGAGCCGAGCAGCGCGGTGCGCGCGGCGGCGAGTGCCACGAAGTGGTCCTCGCCGGCCGCCCCCGCAGCCGTCTTCTCGGCCGCCTCGGAGACCCGCCCGGCCAGCGGTGACCCGGCGACGGCGTCGGCGAGCCCGGCCAGCCCGACGGCCTGGGCGGGCCCCGGGCGGAGAAGGCCGTCCACGAGGACCTCGTCGAAACCGTCCACGGCCGCGAGGGCCTCGTCGAGCCCGTCGACGGTGTCGTACAGCAGATCGGCACGCATCACGCCACCGCCCTCGTCGTCGGGAACCACTGCATCTCGGGCAGCGGGGCGGTGTCCGCGGTCAGTTCGAGATAGGCCAGATGCCGCAGGAACCGGCTGAACACCTGCGCCGCTGCCGAACTGTCGCCCTGCGCGGGCCGCGTGGAGGTCATCGCGTGGGTGACGGAGTCCGCGTCGGGCGCCTCCCCGTCGACCTCGACCTTCAGGTACCGGGCCACCCGCTCGACGCCGTACTGCAGCACGGCCTCATCGACAAGGGCACGTATGTGATTGCAGAAACCCCCGCGGGCCCCGCCGCAGGGCCGGTTGTTGTTGGTGCTGCACGCGAACGCGTACGTCCCCGCCTCGACGGACGACACGTACACCCGCCCGATGTCCGACCCGCTGGACACCACCCCCTGCAACCGCCCGTCGGCCAGCTCCACGAACGGCACCTTCGCGAGCTTCCGCGGCCGCGCGGACGGCACCACCCGCGCCGTGCTCGACTTCTCCCGGACCGACAACGCACCATCTCCCATGCATGCGAAAGGGGACGTCAACGCCAGAGCGGCGCAACGGGATCAAGCTATCGGCAGCCACTGACAACGCCCTCGACGCGGGACGATCGCGGAGGCGACGGGCAAGGCGGTCATTGTTGACGTCGTCAACGGCCACCTTTCATTGAAACGTGGTCGGGGCGCTGTGTACCGTGGGCGGTATGCCAGAGACCCCGGCCACGCCGACGAACCCATCGGTCACCGGTTCCGAGATCGCCCGTATCGCGGGTGTCACCCGTGCCGCCGTGTCGAACTGGCGACGGCGGTACGACGACTTCCCGGCGCCGGTCGGCGGCGGCGCCAACAGTCCGCTCTTCGACCTGGCCGAGGTCCAGGCATGGCTGGACAGGCAGAGCAAGGGCCAGGACGTCACCGACGAGGTCCAGTTGTGGCAGGTGCTGCGGGGGGCCTACGGCGACGACATCCTCGGCGGGCTCGCGGACATCGCGCACGCCCTCGCCGCCCCCGGCGGGAAGGCACCGGCCGCGCTGCCCGACCAGGCGGTCGGGCTCGCCCGTCGGATGGCCGGCGGCGGTTCCGCCGCGGACGTGGTGAACGGCCTCGCCGAGCGTTTCACGGAGTCCGTACGCCGAGCGGGTTCGGACCAGGTGACCTCGCCCCGAGTGGTCCGGGCCGTCCGGCACTTCGCGGGTGACGTGGCGGCCGACGCGGTGCTGTTCGATCCGGCCTGCGGAATCGGCACCCTCCTGCTCACCGTCGGCGCCGAACGGGGCGCCAGGCGATGCGGCCAGGAAGCGGACGCCCGCAGTGCGCGGCTCGCGCAGTCGCGAGCCGACCTCGCCGGGCTCCCCCGTACCGAGATCACGTCGGGCGACTCCCTGCGCGCGGACCGGTGGCCCGACCTCAAGGCCGACCTCGTCGTCTGCGATCCGCCGGTCAGCGACACCGACTGGGGGCGGGAGGACCTCCTCCTCGACCCCCGCTGGGAGCTCGGCACCCCCTCCCGCGCGGAGGGCGAACTCGCCTGGCTCCAGCACGCCTACGCGCACACCGCGCCCGGCGGCCGTCTCATCATGGTCATGCCCGCCTCGGTGGCCTACCGCAAGGCCGGCCGCCGTATCCGGGCCGAGCTCGTCCGCAGGGGCATCCTCACCCAGGTCACCGCGCTGGCCCCGGGCACGGCCGCCGCGCACTCCCTCCCCGTGCACCTGTGGCACCTGCGACGCCCACGGACCCCGGACGACGCGGCCACCGCCGTATGCATGGTCGACCTCACGTCCAACGCCCCGGACGACTCCCTGGAGCCGCGGCCCCAGCAGATCACCGAAGTCCCCCAGATCGATCTGCTCGACGACCTGGTCGACCTCACCCCGAGCCGTCACGTCGAGGAGTCCCACCGCGACTACGTGACGGAGTACGACACCTTGCGCCAGGAGCTGGCCGAACAGGTGCGGCGCCTGGCCGAACTGCTCCCCGCCCTGGTCGCAGGCGAGGGCACCGGCGCCCTGGACGGCCCCAGCGTCGGCGTCGCCGACCTGATCAGGGCCGGTCTTGTCGAGTACGCGGACCCGGAACCGGTCTCGGTCAGCGACCAGCTCGACACGGACTTCCTCCAGGGCTTCCTGCACAGCGCCGCCAACAGCCGCCGCTCCACCACCGCCAGCGGCACCTTCCGGCTCGACAGCAAGGGCGCCCGCATCCCGCAGATGGACATCGCCACGCAGCGCGGGTACGGGGCCGCCTTCCACGCGCTGAGGGAGTTCGAGGAGCGGTCGCGGAGGGTCGCGGAACTCAGCCGGCAGATCGCGGCGCTGGCGCGGGACGGACTCGGCAACGGGGCGCTGAAACCCGGCACCTGACGCCTTCGTGTCGAAAACGTGTACGCGCGCGCCCCGACTGTCTGGCACCATGAGTCGCTGCACCGATGCGTCTTCACGCGGGCCGAGCGTCCTGACCTAAGGGGATTCCATGGCGGACTGGATCTACATCCTCGATCCGCGCAGGGACACGCTGGACGGAGAGCCGTCCGGCAAGGAGACGATGCTCCAACTGGCCGAGGAGGAACCGGAACTGGAGCTCTGGCTCAGCCGCCGCAACCGCATGGAGCCGGGCGACCGCCTCTGGTTCTTCTTCGCGCGGCCCGAGTCGGCGGTCGCCGCGGTGGCCGAGGTCGACGAGGAACCCCGCCCGGACGACGAGGACCCCGACATCCCCTACGTGGTCCCCGTGACGCTGGTGACCGAGGCGACGAAGGCGCTGTACCGCGACCCGGTGAGCCGTGAGGAACTGGGCCTGGGCCAGGTGCGGTCGGTACAGAAGGTGAAACCGGAGGCCCTGCCGGTACTGCTGGCGCGGGCGGGACTGTAGGCAGAACCCGGCCGGATCGGGCCTGCCGACCCTCAGGACCGGCCGGCGCTCCTGACCGCTCGGTCCCGCAAGAGGCAGTACACGGCGGCCGGGTCGTCCCAGTACCTCCACGGGAAGGCGTCCACGTAGCCGTCGACCAGCCGGAACTGCTCCAACGCCGCGTCGAAGCGGCCCTCCGGGACGAACACGAGGAGGAGGAGCCGCCCGTGGAACGGCGGCAGGAGAAGACGGCGACCGCGACCGCGGGCCCGATGACGACGATGCGGTGACCTCCACGGCCGGAGCATCACCCGCCGCCGTCACGTCCCGCAAACATGTTCCCGGACGGCCGTGCGTGGGAAGGGCAGTTCCGACGACCGCCGTCTGCGACGAACCGCACCCAGGGAGCCGCCTTGTCAGCGATCACGACCGCCGTCCCGACCCTCCGGTCCAGAGCCCTGCTCGTCCTCGCCGCGCTGCTTCTCACCCTCGCGCCGACCGCACCGGCGCTCGCGGTCACGGGGGAGGGAGCCGACGCTCCGGCCCGTTCGTCGCATTCGCGCGGCGCCGAGCATTCGCGCGGCGCCGAGCATTCGCGCGGCGCCGAGGTCGTCGCGGTCACCCGGGTCGCCGACCGGCAGGTCGACCTGTCGGTGAAGTCGGCAGCCCTGGGCGGCCGTACGGTCAAGGTCCGCCTCCTCACCCCCGACGGCTGGAACCCCGACGACCGACGCCGGCACTGGCCGACCCTCTGGCTCCTGCACGGCTGCTGCGGCGACTACACGTCGTGGACCGTCATGACCGACGTCGCGGAGACCGACAGCCTGCGCGACGTACTGGTCGTCATGCCGGAGGCCGGCTGGAACGGCTGGTACAGCGACTGGTGGAACCACGGCGAGGGCGGTGACCCCGCGTGGGAGACCTTCCACACGGCCGAGCTGCGGCACCTCCTCGAGCGCGACTGGGGCGCCGGCAGGAACCGCGTCGTCGCCGGCCTGTCGATGGGCGGCCAGGGCGCCCTGCTCTATGCCGCCCGCCACCCCGGAATGTTCAAGGCGGCCGCCGCGTACTCCGGCTCCGCCCACCCACTCCTCAACGACGAGTCGGTCGACCGCATCATGGGATTCTTCGCCGGCCAGGGCGACGACCCGCTGCGCGTCTGGGGCGACCCGGTCGCGCAACGCCGCGTCTGGCAGGCCCACGACCCGTTCCACCTGGCCAAGCGCCTCAAGTCGGTCCCCGTGTACCTGTCCTGCGGCGACGGCACCACCGGCCCCCTGGACCCGCCGGGCAGCACCAGCGCCCTCGAGGCCGACTTCAACCGGCAGAACCAGGCCCTCGCCGCCGAGCTGAAACGCGTGGGCGCGAAGCACCTGACCACCCACTTCTACGGCCCGGGCACCCACACCTGGGCGTACTGGGAACGCGAACTGCACGCGTCCCTGCCGATGCTGCTCGGCGCCCTCGGCTGAGTGCCGAAGCCGGCGAGGTGGAGTCTCCGCGTGCGACGGACGTCCCCGGTGTCGGCGGCGGGAGGGCGTGGGCCCGGTGCGAGCCGGGCACCACGTCCGACGCCACTCATCCGCGTGCTCGGAGGTACGCCTCCAACTCGGCCGCCCCGCTCAGCATCGCCCGTCCGCGGACGGACAGCCGGCCGTGCCAGTCGCGCAGGGCGCCCTCCAGCGGCTCCAGCCCGCCGGCCGCCCGCACCTGCGCGATCAGCGGGGCGATCTGCTCCAACAGATAACCTCCGCGCCTGAGTTGGTGGGCCAGCCGCGCGTCGCGCACATCGGCCTCGTCGTAGACGCGGTACCCGGTCAGCGGGTCACGGCGCGGACGCACGAGCCCGGCCCCCTCCCACTTGCGCAGCGTCGCCGGCCGAACGCCGAGCTCCCCGGCCAGCGGCCCGATGAACGTACGGCGGGGGCGGGGCGCCGCGGTGTCCGCACGGGGTGCGAGGTCGCGGAGGGCGCTCTCCACGGCCTGCAGCGTCTCCCGGTCGCGGAGCAGTTGGGCGTGGCTCCCGTCGATCAGGCGGAACGCCTCGTCGACCGCCCCCTCGTTCACGGCCCGCATGATCGCCGTCGCCGTCCGGTGACCGTGCCCGGGGACCAGGGCGAGGAACGCGCGCAGCGCCCGTGCGTGCAGTGGGGTGTAGGTCCGGTAACCGTGGGCCGTGCGGCCGGCGGCAGGGAGGATGCCGGCCTCCTCGTAGTTCCTGACGGCCTGCGTGGACAGACCGTGCCCTCGTGCCAGGTCGACCGGCCTGAGTTTCTCGCCGCTTTGAAGGTTCCGCCCCATGTTGCGGACGATATCGCGCCCAAGTTTCCACCGAAAGTTCAACGATACCGTTGAAGGCATGGCAACCGACATCACGGACACCGCCCATGCCGTCGAGGCCGCAGCCGTCATGAGGCTGCTTCCGGCCCGCCCGCGACTCCTCGCCCTGGGCGAGCCCACCCACGGCGAGGACACTCTGCTCGACCTGCGCAACGAGCTCTTCCGGCAGCTCGTCGAGCAGGAGGGCTACCGGACGATCGCCCTCGAGAGCGACTGTGTGAGGGGCCTGGCCGTGGACGCCTACGTCACCTCGGGCACGGGCACCCTTGACGAGGTCATGGAACACGGATTCAGCCACGCGTGGGGAGCGTTCCCGGGCAACCGCGAACTCGTCCGCTGGATGCGGGCGTACAACGAGGACCGGCCCGAGCCGGAGCGGCTCCGCTTCGCCGGTTTCGACGGCCCGCTGGAGATCACCGAAGCCGCGAGCCCGAGACAGTCCCTCACCGCACTCCACGACCACCTCGCGGCCCACGTCGACGCGGGCCTGCTGCCCTGCACCGCGGAAACCCTCGACCGTCTGCTCGGCCCCGACGAGCCGTGGACGAACCAGGCCGTCATGACGGACCCGTCCCGGTCCGTGGGCCGCTCGGCCGAGGCCAAGGAGCTGCGGCTGCTCGCCGACGACCTGGTGGCGCTGCTCGACACGCAGACGCCGCACCTGATCACCGCGACCTCGCGGGACGACCGGGACCGTGCGCGCCTGTACGGCCGTACCGCCACGGGCCTGCTGCGCTACCACTCCTGGATGGCCGACACCTCACCGGCCCGCATGACGCGGCTGCTGGCCACGCGGGACGCGATGATGGCCGGCAACCTCCTCGCCCTCGCCGACCGGGGCCCGGTACTCGTCCACGCCCACAACAGCCACCTCCAGCGGGACAGGAGCACGATGCGCATGTGGGACCACCCGCCGCTGGAGTGGTGGAGCGCCGGCGCGCTCGTGAGCGCCCGGCTCGGCGAGCGGTACGCCTTCCTGGCCACGGCCCTCGGCACGATCCGGCACCAGGGGGTGGACATCCCGCCCCCGGACACCCTCGAAGGACTCCTGTACGCGCTCCCGGAGGACCGCTGCGTCGTCGACGCCCCCCGACTGGCCACCGCCCTCGCCGACACGCGCCCCGCTCCCCGAGTGTCCCCGTACTTCGGCTACGCCCCACTCGACCCGGCCCACCTGACCCGGACCGACGGGGTCGTGTACGTCAGGGACGTCCCGCGGGGCTAGGGTCTTTGCGACACGGGACTCAAGGGGGAGTGACGGGCGTGCTGTTGGGGCTGGGTCTGTCCGCGGTCTGTGCCGTCGGCGCGCTCATCGCCACGGCGGGGGCCGTCGCGATGGCGTTCCCCGGTCGGCCCCGGCCCTGGGCGGCGCATCTGCTGCGCCGTACGGCGTGGGCGGCCGCGTGGGCGGCCGCGGCCGTCTACTCCCTGGGACTCTTCTCCGTTCTGGCGTCGGAGCAGGCGTTCGGCGACGGCGCGGACTCGATCCCCGCTCCGGCCTGCCGCGACGGCTTCGACGCCGAGACCAGACAGGGCCTGTCCCACCACCGGTCCTCGTACCTGCCGCTCCGCTTCGACTGCGTCCGCTACGACGGCACCCTCTACTCCGGCGATCCCGGCTACGTGTGGATGAACCGGGCGACCGTGTCCCTCGCCCTGGCCGCCGCCCTGCTCGTCATCGGCGCGGGCTACGCGTCCGAGTTCCGTGCCCGGAGGAAGACCGCGGTGGTGTCATGACGCTGCTCCCGGTCTTCGTCGGGCTCGTGGTCGGCTGGGTCGCGCTGCGCGGGCTGCTGGCGCATCCGCTGCTGCCGCTGTGGGTGCGGACCGCGGTGTTCTGGTCGGTGCCGCTCGGCGCCATGACCTGGGTCGTGATCATGACGGCGGACGACCCCTTCCTCTTCCCGGAGACCGCCCCCTGCCCCAGGGAGCCGATGCAAAAGGGCATCCTCGGGAGCGGGAGGGTCTCGGGAGTCTCCACCCCGTTTCCGCCGCGCGCCTACTGCCGGTGGGAGGACGGCACCGTCTACGACCTCGCGCCCGGCGCCGAGTTCGTGTTCTGGGTCTTCTTCGCCATGACGGTCGTACCGCTCGCGGCGGGACTGTGGCACGCGTTGCGGGAACCGAAGTCGCTTCTGCGCCGGACGTATTGACCCGCAGCGGCGGCGGTCAGCTCCGCCGCACGCCCTTGACCGCCCGGTTCCGCCACAGGCAGTACACGGCGGCCGGGTCCTCCCAGTACCGCCACGGCAGGGCGTCCACGTAGCCGTCGACCAGCCGGAACTGCTGCAACGCCGCTTCGTGGCGGCCCTGCCGGGTCAGGAAGTAGGCCAACAGGTGCCGTACGGACGTCGTGTCCGGGTGGTCCGACGGGGCCGCGGCCACGTCCGCGAGGGCCGCGTCGACCATGGCGACCACGTAGGGCGCCCGGAAGTCGTCCTCCTCCGCGTCGTCATCACGGTGTTCGTACCACGCGATCAGCGGCAGCGCGTTGAGCAGACTGCCGCGCGGGGCCTTGGCCACGGCTTCGCGGGCGAACGACACGGCGAGGTCCTCCGAACCACGCCACTTCGCGCACCAGTACTGCAGCGCCGCGCAGTGCGCACCGTAGTGGTACGGATCCCGGGCGGTGATCTCCTTCCAGATCTGGCGCATCTTCTCCCGCGAGTAGCCCAGACCGAGCGCGGCCCAGATTTCGGAGACGTACGGCGAGGGATCGTCCGGACTCAGTTCCGCCGCGCGTGCGTTCAACCGCGGCGCACGCGCCAGCGTGTCGTGGAAACCGGCGAACTGCTCCCGGCTGGTGTCCTTCGCCCAGCCGCCGCCCCGCAGATGCCAGGCCAGGGACACCGTCGCCCGCGCCCGCACCAGTGCCAGGTCCGGGTCGTCCGGCCCGGCCGCCGCCTCCCACGCGTCCAGCCAACTGTCCGGACGCGCGGCCCGGTGCGAACCGAGCGCGTCGGAGTAGAGCGAGCGGCGCGCCCAGTCACGCTGCTCCCTGGTCCGGGCCAGCAACTGCGCCGCCGACTCCCAACGGCCGCGGGCGGCGGCGGACTTGGCACGCTCCAACTCGGCGTCGGCGACTGCCTGCTGAGTGTTCTGCGCGGACTGCGGGAGAAAGCCCAGCGCCTCGGCCCTCCGGGACGAACGCCCGGAGGAGGAAGGACCGTCCATGAGCCGGCGGTAGTAGGCGACACCGACCGCGACGACGAGCGCGACGACGACGATACGAGCGATCTCCACGGGTCACACACCCACCTGGGAGACAGCGCCCACCACGGAGCCTTGCGCACACACGAGTACACCCATCGGGGCAGAGTCCTTCACGGGGAGACAGACGACTGGGGCAGGTGGGGGGAGAGAGACGGAGTATGACCCGTGGACATCACCTCTCGCAAACGTGTTCCCGACTACTGACCTGGGAGAAGCGCACGAGGCTCCGGTTCCGGCGTGCGTGCCGGCCGCGCACCGGCATCCAACGACTGACGTGACGGGGGACGCCCGGACAGCCAGGACTCACGGCACCAGGAACGGACTCGCGGTCCCGCTCCATGACACCGCGAGCGCCTCCCGCGCCCTCGTGCACGCCACGAACAGCAGGCACCGCTCCCGCAGCAGGTCCGACTCGTGCTGCAGGGCGTCCACGGACACCGGCGTCACCTCCCGGCCGAACGGCACCGCACCGGCGGTCACCCCGAGCACCGCGACACACCGGAACTCCAGCCCTTTCATGGCGTGCATGGTGGCGAGCCGCACCCCGTCCACATCGGGGCCCGGGCTGTCCCTGACCCGGACCACCGGCACCCCGGCCGCGGCGAGCTTGTCGTACGCCTTGCCGAGCAGGACGTTGAACCGGGCGCACACGCCGATCTCCGCGGGCCGGATGCCCTGCGCGACCCAGTCCTGAACACGCGCGACGAGCGCCGTGACCTCCTCCTGCTCCGACCCGTACCCCGCCGTGTGCGGTCTGCGTCCGTGCAGCAGCGAGCGGTAGCCGGCCAGCGTGTCGTGGCCGTCGCCGCCCAGGTCCTCCACCGTCACCGGGCTCAGCAGACCGGTGGACCAGGTCAGGATCTCCTCCGTGCTGCGGTAGTTGAGCCGCAGCCGGTGGGTGCGCCCGGTCACCGCGATACCCAGTGAACCGAGGGAGACCCTCGAGTCGTAGATGCGCTGGTGCGGGTCGCCCGTGAGGAACAGGTCGTCGCTGCCCGGAGCCACCGCGCCCCGCAGCACCCGCCACTGCGCGGGATGCAGATCCTGCGCCTCGTCCACCACCACATGGTCATGCGTGGGCGACGACGCCGCCAGCAACTCGGCCGCCCGCGCGCACACCTTCAGATACGTCGTTCCCTTCCGCTCACGCAGCATCGTCTCGAACAGCTCGACCGCGGGCCACAGTTGCTCCCGCCTGCTCGGGGACAGCGCGCTGCCCCGACCGCGCCGCGACGCCGCGAGATAGTCGTCCGACGTGCGCAGGTCCTGCGCGAGGACGACATGCCGGTACTCCTGGGCGAGGAACTGCTCGGTCCACGGCAGCCCGAGCCTCTTGACCACCCGCTGCCACACCTGCCGCTCCTCGCGGTCGCCGACGGGCGAGGGGGCCTTGCCGTCGAGACGGGTCACGACACCGTGCGCGTAGGCGTTGACCGTGGTCACGTCCACCCGTCCCAGCAGCTTCTCGTCGCCGTCCAGGAGCAGCGACAGATTCTCGCGCAGGGCCGCCGCCAGGGCGTTGGTGTACGTCGTGAGCAGGATCCGGGTGTCCGCGGAGCGGCCGAGCAGATGCTTGACGCGGTGCAGGGCGGCGACGGTCTTCCCGGTCCCGGGGCCTCCGGTGACCTGCACCGGGCCGCCGTAGGACACCCGGTAGGCGACCCGCCGCTGCGAAGGGTGCAGAAAGACCCGCCAGGCCGCGAAGGGCTTCTCCAGGATGTCGGCGAGTTCCTCCGGGCCGGTGACCAGCGTGATCCGGCTGGTGGTGTTGGCGATCGCGGTCGCGAGGCTCTCGTCCGGATCGGGACCGGCGGCCACCGGCCGGCGTACGGCGACGACGTCCCGGTAGACCTCCTCGGGGCCGAACCCCTCCGCGAGGTACTGCAGCACCTCGAACTGGTCCTCCGGCAGCAGTGTCCCGAACGCCTCGAGCTGGGGTTTGTCGATGACGGTCCGCACCGCGCGGAGCACCTGGTCGTCGAGGCCGAGCTCACGCAGCACGGTGTCCGAGTACCGCGCGAACAGCAACGAGGGCGCGGCAGCGGCGGCCTTCTCCAGCTGCGGCGTCAGCTGCTCGATGGCCACCACGTTGCGGACCTCGAGCGCCCGCGTCGCCGAGTTCGTGGTGTAGAGCCGTTTGGCGGCCCAGGTGTAGGCGTCGTCGTGCGGTACGACGTTGACGAGCAGGAACACGTCGCTGCCGTCGTCGGGAGAGAGTACGACACCGCGCCAGAAGTCGTTGATCCGGATGGTCCGCATCCGCGGATCACGGGCCTTCTCGACGGATTCCAGGTGCAGTCCCTTGTCCGCCCGCAGTTCGGGAACGGTGAGCTGCTGGAACTTCTGCATCGCCTTGCGCACGCCGGCTCGCACGGGTTTCTCCAGGAGGTCGTAGCTCTCCCAGAAACTGTTGGCGAACGCCAGCTGCGGCACGACGTGCTCTCCCCACCCCGGACGGTCACTGCGGGCCGATCATACGCGCGGCGTGTTCACCAGCCGGGCGGCCACCTCCGCGACATCGGCGAGCAGCCCCGCCGGGTCCTGGTCGAGGTCCAGGGCGTGCTGGTGGAGGACGATGCCCGCGTGCCGCACCCGGTGGGAGGCGTGGCCGGCGTTGCCCTTCGCGTACACCAGGTGCCCCTCGCCCAGTCCGAGGGCGGTGCAGTAGGCGAGCATCTGGTACAGGTCGGCGTCCGGGTAGCCGCCCGGCTTCTCCGCCTTGTACTTGGCGTCGGCCACCGCGCACGGCGCACGGTCGGACCCGTAGAGGACGAGGTCCGGCTTCATCCGGATCGTCCGCGCCTCGTCCAGGTGGAGCGGGTCCTGGAACCGCGCGACGTGCCCGGAACCGCGCAGCGCCTCCCGCAGGGCGACGGTCACGAAGTCCTCGAAGAGCTTGTTCATGTCGAACAGGAACCCCTCGATGCGCAGCCCGCCGGGCCCGTGCTCCGGGGAGGCGTCCTCCAGCACGGCCCGCGCCAGGCGCAGGGCGTGCTGGTACCGGGCGTTGAGCCGGCTCGGCCGCCACTCGGGCAGGGGCCGGCCGCGCACGAGCACCGTGACGTCCGCCAGCCGCGCCCGCTGGTGCAGCAGCCTGCGGCGCACCTCGCGCGGCACGCCGGGCAGCCGCAGCAGCCGCTCGACGGCCGCCCGCAGGATGCGGTTCTCCGCGATGTCCGTCGTGAAGTCGTCGTACACCACCTCCACCGGCAGCGTCGCCCCGAACCTGCGCCGTATCTGCTCGGCCTCCCGGATCCGTCCCCGCACGACCGGCGAGGTCTCCTCCGCCACCCGGTAACCCTGCAACAGCCCCTGCCGCAGGGCCCGGTCCACCTGCCGCTCCACGGCGTGGGCGAGCGCGGGCAGCACCTCCCGGTGCTCGGCCACGTCGACCTCACCGTCCCGCCAGGCGCCGGCGGGGTCGAGGCTGTAGCCGAGCAGGAAGAAGAGACGGGCGATCGGCACCTTGGGGGTGATACGGACCGTGAGCGGATCGCCGTGCCCCGGCACGGAGACCGTGACGGCCCCGACCTTGCTGCCCGCCCGCAACGACCAGCGTCCGGGGGAGTAAGGATCCGGCGCGGCGTCCACGACGCGCAGGGCCGCGAGCGCCCGCCCCACGTCGTCCGGCAGGGCCACGCCGACCGCCGGCGCGTGCTCGACGAGCTCGACGACCGACGTCACCCCAACTGCTCCCGCAGCGCCGCCGGCCCGTACCGCTCCTCGACGTCCACGCCCTCGCCGTAGTGGTGCTCCTCCAGCAGCGGCAGGATCTTCGTCCGCCAGGTCCGCTCCAGACCGCCCTCCCGGTACACGCCCTTCTTCATCAGGTACGAGGGCCCGATGCGGAAGTCGGGATCGCCGATCCGTGCGTTGAGCGCGTCGAGCAGGTCCGCGGGCTCGGAGTCCCTGCCCTCCCGCGCCAGCCACCGGCGCAGCAGCCCGCTCGTCGGCTCGACGCGCGGCGACAGCTCGACGAACGCGAACCGCCGCCGCATCGCCGCGTCGACGAGGGCGATGGACCGGTCGGCGGTGTTCATCGTCCCGATCACGAACAGGTTCGGCGGCAGCGCGAAGTCGTCACCGGAGTACGTCAGCCGCACCGACTTGTTGCGGTACTCCAGCAGGAAGTACAGCTCGCCGAAGACCTTCGCGAGGTTGGCCCGGTTGATCTCGTCGATGATCAGGAAGTGCGGGATGTGCCGGTTGCCCTCGCGGGACGCGAGATCGGCGAGTTCGCGCAGCGGCCCGGCGGTGAGCCGGAACGCCACCTCACGGGTCTTTGGGTCCTCCTGCGGCCGGAACCCCTCGAAGAAGTCCTCGTAGGAGTACGAGGGGTGGAACTGCACGAGCTTGACCTGCTCGGGGCCGCCGCCCAGGAACTCGGCGAACTTGAGGGCGAGGTAGGTCTTGCCGGTGCCGGGCGGACCGTAGAACACGAGCTGCCGCTCGTCCCAGAGCAGATCGCGCACCTCCTCCAGCCACGCCGCGTCGTGCACGAGCAGATCGGCGGCCAGTTCCCCCGTCGGCCGGGGCAGTTCCAGCTCGCGGCGGGCCGTGAGGGCGGGGATCTCCACACTGGGGTCGCGGTCGGTGGCCTCGGCCTCGTCGATCAGGTCCTGGTCACTCAGACCGAGTCCGTCGATGAGGTCCTTGGCCACGGTGAGGTCGACCACGTCGTGCTGGGCGGAGAGGCGCTGCTGCAGCTCCTCCGGCAACTCGTCATAGGGATGCCCCTGATCCGCCCAGTCCACGGGGCGGCGCAGATTGGACCGGCCGTCCTCGGAGTCGACCTGCTCGGCGGGGCCCGAGATCTCGCCCACGTAGAGCCGCCCACCGGAGATCGTGCACATCGTGTCGCCGGGCCGCATCCGGGAGAGGAACGCGTGCGTGTCCTCGACGAGCTGCAACTTCTGGTTGTACGTGGCGGTGGAGGCGTAGTCCTCGTCGACAGCTGTGCGCAACCGGTCCTTGCTGATGCCCTGTTCGACGCCCTTGCGCAGGTGGCGGGCCGAGAGGGAGACCAGCCCTTCGGACAGCCACAGCCGCTGCACGAGATCGAGACCGGAGACGTTCGAACCCCGCACCAGCCAGGCCCGGTTGCGTCCCCACCAGACCTGGTCGAGGTAGTCGGCGAGCGGATGTCCGTCGGCCGACTTCCACTCCGCCCACCCGTTGGCGCTGCGCCCGACCAGGATCTCGGCGGCGGCCGACGGCGAGTTGCACTCGACGTCCCGAGTCGTCTCCAGCCAGCCGGGCCAGTTGGCGGACTCGACCAGTGCGCCCTCGTCGATCAGGCGTCGCCGCAGTCGGTACGACGACGGCATGCGGTGCGGGAACGAGGGCACGACCTCCGCACGGCCGGGTGACCCGGCCAGGACGACGAACTTCTGACTGCCGTTGGTGCCCTTGTCCGCGAGTAGACGCCCCCGGGCCTCGGGCCCGTCGCCGGGCAGTCGCAGCCGGAACTCCGGGTACCGCACCTTCCCGGAGGAGGGCTCGTACTCCTCGCTCACACTTGCTCCTCGTCCGTAGGGTCCTGGACCGTCTCCAGAACCCTATGCGTCGGTCGGACCGCCCTGCCGCTCGCGTACGCGAAGGGCGGAACCGTTAGTCATGTGTCCGTGCGTCGACCTGAGCCGAGGTTCGGCTCCCACGACATCCGTGGAAACCGAACCCCCTACTGCACGGGACCCCGCAGCCTGATCGGCGTCCGGTCGCGTGCTCCGTCCAGGACCGTGTGGTCGATGGCGGGCCGGGCCCGGGGCGTGGCCGCGGTGAGGGTGATGACGCCGCGGTCGCCCAACGCGGTCCGCCACTCGCCCGGCCGGGGCCGGCTGCCGCGCTCGCCGGCGGCCTGCGCGAAGAGCCTGCGCGTTCCGTCGCCCTGACGGTCGCCGAGGCAGCCGGGAACGAGTTCCAGGTCCTGGCCCGGTCTGACATACGGCTGCTGGGCGACGATGCGCCCCACCACCAGAGCCGTCTTGTAGGCGTCCGTGTCCACCGTCGCGTCGGTGGAGGGCGCGAGCGGGTCGTTCCAGTCCGGAGTGGCGGCCTGGGCCTGGACCGCCGCACGTCCCACCCGGCGGAAGCCGTCGCAGTCCAGGAAGTGGACGGCGGGCTCGGGGGAGAGGGACCACAGGATGTTGGCCTGCGAGATGTCACCGATCACGAGTCCGGCGTCGTGGAACCAGCCGATGGCCTCGGCGCAGGCCAGCGCGAGGGCCCTGCGCTGCTCCGGGGCCGGCTGAGCGACGTCCTGCCAGGCCGCCTTGGGCGGCCGGATCAGGTACTGCAGCTCGAGGAGTTTCGTCGCTCCCGTCGCGGTGCACCATGTCATGTGGGCGGGGGCTCGCCCCATGAGGAAGCCGAGCGTCCGGCCGCCCTCGACGACACGGCACAGGGGCCAGGCGGCAAGGGCGTCGAGGCGGCTCCGGTCCGTCTGACCGAGGCCCTGCCGCAGTCCGACCAGGTCGGCGAGGGCGGTGCCGTTGACCTTGGACGGGTCCTTGTACTCCTTGAACAGGAGCGGGCCGTCCATGAGCGCGTACACGTCCCCCTGGCCGCCGCTGCCGACCCGTTCACCCAGGGCGAGCGACGACCGTGCGACGTCGGCCCCGTCCTCCGCGCTCATTCCGGTTCCTCCCATACGCAGATGACGGTCCGGTCGTCGTCGTAGGACTTGGCCCGCGTCTGCGCCTGCCACAGGAAGTCGGACAGCGAAGGCACCTCGGGCCCGCCCCACATGTGCGCGAGGCGCTGGGCGAACTCGGGATCCTTCTGGGTGAGCGGGTTGGTGATGCCGTCGGTGCCCAGGAGGAGGACCTGGCCCGGGGCGGTGTGCAGCAGCTTGGCCTTGACGCTGCGGTAAGCGTGCGGAAGAGCCTCGGTACGGGTGTCCAGGAGACTTCCGTCGTCCACCGGATTGCCCTGCTCCCACCGGCTCTCCCGCAGCACGAACAGACCGCCGTCCCCCACACTGAACACGACACGCTCGCGGATGCGGGCGTCGGTCGGCACCAGCAGGACATGCAAGGTGGTGGCGTGTTCCTGACCGATACGCAGCTCGTTGACCGCGCCGGCGATCGCCTTGTTGGCGATAGCGCGGAGTTCGACCTCGTCCTGGGCGATCAACGCCACGTGGATGTTCTCCGCCTCCCGGTCCAGGTGGAGAGCCGCCTGACGGGTGACGCGGTGTGAGCCGATGTGCGAGTGCGTCGCGGAGCCCACTCCGTCGGCGACCGCCAGCAACAGCAGTTCAGCCTCCGGTGGACCGATCCGCGTCACCGTCATGGCGTCCTGACGGCAGCTGCCTTCCCAGTTGTGGGAGTCACCGCGTACGGACGTGGCCCGTACCGTCAGCCGTCCGACCTCGGCCCCGTCCAGCAGCACCGCCGGGGCGAAGGCCGCGAATTCGTCACTGCCCCGCACGGAGGGACACCGCAGGGGACGAGGCGGATAGCTGGGAGGCCGTTGGCCGACATGCGCAGGCACCCCGCGCAACAAGGCGTCTTCAGGCTTCGAGAGGGATACGGGCGACACGAGGTGCTCCCTCACCGGAGGCGCAGGCCGCTCCGCGGAAGCGGGTCCGGGCATGCGCATGTCGTGGAAGATGACGCCGTCGGGCAGGCCGAGGTCTTCGTCGAGACCGTGGCCGTGGGTGGTTCCACCACCGCTCTGCACATCATCGCGAGCTTCTCCGTAACCCATCGGGCCGTTCACAGCTTGTCCAGGGAAAGGCTGGTGAAGCCGGGCACCTGCTCGTCCACCTGGAGCTGGAAACCCTCCCCGCCCTGCGCAGCCATGCTGGTTGCCGAGCTGACGATGGACCGGGTGAGGCTGGAGGCGAACTCGCGCAGTGCGACGGCCGGGGAGATGGAGTCGCTCTGCTGGATGAACGCCTTGAAGTTGGCCACCTCGGTGATGGTCGCGGCGTCGGCGTCGCTGATCCCGAACGCGATGATCTTCGGCGCGTAGCGGAACGCGTTCAAGTCGTCGAGCGCGGTGCGCCAGCCCTCATCCGTGGGGATGCCGTCGGAGAGGAAGAACACCACGGGCCGGTAGACGTCGTGGCCCTCCGCCTTGAGTGCGGCGACGTCCTTCTCGATGGTGTCCTTCAGCAGCCGGAAGGCGGCACCGAAGGAGGTCACGCCGCCCGCCGACAGGGACGGCAGCTGCGTCAGCTCGCTCAGGTCGGCGAGCGGCTGCAGCACGGAAGCCTGCGTGGAGAAACCGATGAGCGCGAAGCGGGTCTTGTCCGCCACGCTCGGATTGGTGCTGATCTCGTGGTGCAGGTCGGGCAGCGCCGAGTTGATGGCGTCCACGCCGCCGCCGGCCATGGAGCCGGATTCGTCGCACACCAGGTAGAAGGGAAGGATCTGCATGGACTTGCTCTCCTGAGCTCGTGAGACGGCCTGGCCGTCAACGGGTGTAGAAGTAGATCTCCAGATCGGCCGAGCCCGAGGGGCCGTCGCTCCAGAAGTCCCGCGTCGTCGCGTCGGTGAACATGTCCGGCCGCGCCTTCCGCAGGGCCTTGTTCACCGCCCGCGCGTACGCCTGGCCGACACCGGGTTCCTGTGCCTGGCCGAAGGTCAGGACGAAGGCCGCTTCGCGCCCTTCGTAGCGAGTGGTGGCGGAACGGAGCTGTTTCACCATCCGCGTGGTGTCGCCGACCGCTGCGGTCAGCCGGACCTTCACCGGCTTGCGCGCCACGGACCGCGGCCCCGTCGGTGTGGGACTCGGTTCGGGTGACGGCTTGACCGCAGCCGGCTTCGAAGGCTTGGCTTCGGCCTGCGCGGCGAGCGGATCCCCGCGGTCCCCCATGGACACCAGGGCGAGCACGAGCAGCATGTCGGCGAAGAGCCACCCGGCGAGGTGGAGCGGGGTGAACCGGAAACGCCTCTTCAGCGGACTCACCGGTCCGGTCCGGTTCCGGCCCGCAGCTTCTCGGCCTGCCGCAGCTCGCTCTCCGCGCGTCGCTGGGCCGCCTCGGCACCCAGGCGTGCCGTCTCCGCTTCGCCGCGTGCGGTCTCCGCCTCGATCCGCGCCGCCTCCGTCTCACGGAGCGCCCGCTCCAGGACGTCGGTGACCGCGACGAAGCGGTCCGTCGCCTCCTGGACGGCGCGGCTGCGCGCCTCGATGCCGAGCAGGGCCTCCCGCGACGCCTCGGCGGCCTCGCCGGTCCGGTCGGCCACCGTGCCGAGGTCGTCGAGCAGGCGGCCGTTGACGTCCGCCACGACCTCGATGCCGGTGGTGAACCCGCGCTGGGAGGCGGCCAGCACGGTCAGGGAGTCCTCGACCTGCCGGGCCGCGTCCGACAGCGCGCCGCGCACGCGGTCACCGTTGTCGCCGACCGCGGTCTCCAGCCGGTCCGCCGCGCGGGACAGGACGTCGCGCATGCCATCGCCGGCCGTCCGCAGATCCTCCAGCGCCTTGTCCAGGACACCGGTCTGCCCATTGACGGCGTCGGCCAGTCGACGGCCCGCCTGCGTCAACGGGTCGTTCAGACCCTGGACGGCGGCCTGAATGGCCGTGCCGCTGTCCCGGACGCTCTCCTCGATCCGCAGCACCACCTGCTCGATCGGCCGCACGTACGCCTCCGCCTGGACGAGGCGCTGTTCCGCCTTGTCCGCGGCCTCGCCCACCAATTCGGCGGCCCGAGTGAGCGCCTCCTGCGTGGTGATGGCCTTGGAGTGCATTCGCTTCAGCCGGCCGGCCGCCGAGTTGAGCTCCGCCGCGAAACGCTGCGGCGAGGCGAACCGGTGCTCGTTGAGCGAGAGCTGCGCACGCGTGAGGACGGGGACCAGGCGGACCAGAGCCGCACGGGCACGCTCCCGCGCCTGCTCCTCGCGACGCTCGGCGCGTGTGCGCCGGTAGCCGTGTACGGCCGTGAGGACGAACAGCATCATCAGGGCCAGGCACCCGAACACGGCGACGTGGCCGAAGCGGTACGCCTCGCTCAGGTGCCCGTCGAACCCGGACTGCCACAGTTGCAGGAATGGACGGCCGGCGGCCTTGGGATCGTCCCCGGTGAGCGCCCCGTAGGCGCTCGACGCCTGCCACAGACCGATCCACGTGAACAGCAGGGGCAGGAAGACCAGGGCTCCCAGAACCCAGTCCAGTACGGAGTCGAACCGTTCGCCCCGGCCGGTGTCCGCCGGTTCGGCGATGCTCTCGGGCCGGGCGAAGTGGGCCATCAGGTCGAGGTCGGCCCAGGCGTTCAGGGCGTCCGCGTCGGTGGAGTCGAGCGCGTGTGCCAGCGCGCGCAGTTCTTCAGCGCGCGGGGCGAGCGCGGGGTCCTGCGCGGCGTCCTCGAGGTGACGTGCGGTCACCCCTTTGTCGATGTGTGTCCCGGTGAGCATTTTCCACCCTTGCCCGGTGATGCCGGGACTTCGTACGGATTCGAGCGTGACGAGAACAGAGCGATGGCGCGTCGCGTACGCCTCTGTCTCGTGAACGAAGTGAAGGGGATCTTCACATCCCCTTCACTGATCGGGCAATAATAGACGACGATCACATGGTGTCTACGGCGTGGCACAACGCTGTTGTGCAGGTCTTTGAGGTATAGGGGCGTTCATTGAGCGGCGACGGCAGGCGGCGGACGGTCATCGACCTCACCGGAGGTGCGGCCGTCGGTACGGGAGCGCGGACGCGGTGGGGAGCGCCGGCGCGTCCCGTGGACCTCACCGAGCGGGCGCCCCGCGCCGAGATCACGGGCCGGGGCGTCATCCAGCTGAACCTCAACTGGTCGGTCGCGGCCGAGGCCGACCTCGACCTCGGCTGTCTGGTGCTCACCCGCGACGGAGCGGGGACGGCGGTGCAACCGCTCGGCGCGCAGTTCGGCGACCTCGACGCCTGGCCCTACGTCAGCCTCGACCAGGACGACCGGACCGGCGAGACCTCGGACGGCGAGACCCTCCGCATCGGCCTCGAGCACCGGCACCGGTTCACCAAGCTGCTCGCCTACGTGTACCTCTACGAAGGCGCGGTGGACTTCCGTAGCCTCGGAGGCGTCGTCACCGTCAGCGCGCCGAACGGCACCTGGCGCATCCACCTGGACGATTCCCCGGCCGGAGCCACTTCGTGCGCCATCGCGCTGCTCACCCCGGGGCAGGGCGCCGCCACCCTCGACCTGCGGCGTGAGGTCCGCTGGTTCACCGCCGAGCCGCTCCTGTCGAACCAGGAACTCATCGACCGTGCCTACGGATTCGGCTTCGACTGGGTGCCGGGCACCAAGCCGCCCCTGTAGGCGGGCGCCGTCGGGAGCCGGCTCGCGGCTTTTCCGCGCAGCCCGTCAGGAGTAGGACCAGCGCCAGGCGTTCGAGCTGTACCTGCACGTGATCCGGGTACCGCCCGCGGTCGTCGTCGTGGCCCCGTGGTCACCGTTCCGGCAGTACTGCCCCGCCTGGTAGCAGTTGCCCGCGTTGGAGGTGATGGAGCAGGTCCCGGAGCCGCTGTCGCTGCTGTTGCTGGTGCCGGATCCGGCGGCGGCCCGGGCGGTCTTGGTGACGGTGACGGTCGGGCCGGGTGTGGTGACCTTCTTGGTCTTGGTGACCGTGGGGGCGGGTTCCGGCTCGGCGGTGACGGTCGCCGTCGCCGTGGTCGTGGTCGTGACGGTCGGCACGGGCTTGGCGGCCAGGGCCTGGGCGGCGTCCACCTCGTCCTGCGCGGACTGGGTGCCGCCGATCGCTCCCAGGGCGAACAGGGCGGCGCCGACGGCCCACAGTCTCTTGCGCTTGCGCAGCGGCCGTATGTCGGACGGACCCTGCGGGTGGTTCTGCGGATTCACGGTCTCTCCCAGGAACGGTGGGCGGAGGTGGGCGTACGGCGGTTGGGGCGCATGGGTGCGGCTGGGCTGGTCACGCCGTTGCGAACTGGAGCATGAAGCATGTGCGTTGATGATGTCAACAAACTATTATTTGCGGGCACGTGTATGACCGCTGATGCGGACCGTCAGGAGTGAGTAGCGGTCACGGGGAGCAGGACACCGGGGGAGCACATGACTCATCAGCACGGTCTGGGTGAAAGGACGTTGTCCGCGACCGGAGCGGAGTGGCCGGACGGCCGGCTCGCGGGTGTGCCCGTACTGGCCGAGCGGCGGGACGGCGCACCGGCGACCCCGGCCGCCCTGTCCCGGTTGGTGACTTCCGTCGGCCGTGGACGACGCCGCCCGCCGGATCGAGGACGAGGAGGAGGCCTGCTGGGTCCTCGCGTGCCTGGATGCCTTCCAGGTGTTCGACCGCGAGGACACACAGCTGCGCCTGGAACCGCTGCTCCGGCAACGCGTGGCGCTCGACGTGTGACGTCGTACCGGATACGGAGCTCAGCGGCCCGGCTCGTGACCTGCCCGCCGCTCCCGCTCTCTGTGGCGGGAACGGCGGACATCGTGACTCACAGGCCCATGACCACCACGCGGTCCCCGCACAGCTTGCGCAGGTCGTCCTCGTCGGAGGTGAAGACCGTGACCGGCCCCGGCTGTCGCAGGGCGACGGCGGCCAGGGCCGCGTCGATGGCGTACTTGTGGCAGTGGAGGCCGGCTTCCTCGAGCAGCGCGACGGCATCCTTGGCGATGTCCTCGGTCACCGGCTCGACGTGGATCCGGGAGAGGGCCCAGTGCCAGGCTGGGAGGTAGGCCCGTACGTCGTACGCCTCGATCAAGGTCATGGACGTGGTCATCACGCGGATGCCGGAGAGGTGGGCCGCTTTGAGACGCCCCTTCATCGCGGTGACCCCCCGCACGGTCTGGGACAGGCCCTCGGAGTCGAGCAGATAGACGATGCTGTTCTTCACGCGACGTGCCGCTCCTGTCCGGCCTGCTGCTGCTCGGTGACACGCTCCGCGCGGACCCTCTCCGCATGGGCGCGCTCGATCTTCTTGCGCTCGGCCTCGGCCGCGGCCAGTTCCTCCTCGGTGACAGGGCCGTATTCCGTCTCCAGCCAGTCGACGAGTTCGCCGAGCCGGTCCTGCTCCCGCCGACGCTCTATGGCCTGCGTGACATAGCGGCTGAACCCGCCGGGGCCCACCTCCGCCCGGATGGCCTCGGCGAGCTCCTCGGGAAGCGTGACGGTGTACTTCTTGGTTGCCATACCATCGACCATACCGATCTCATCGCTGATGGGAGACCCGAGCGACGGCGGCCTCACCCCATCGAGCGTGCCGGCGAACATGGCAGCGTTCAGCGCGCGCACTCGGCCCAGACGGTCTTGCCGCCCGGTGGATACGGCTCGCTGCCCCAGCGGTCGGCCAGGGCGGTGACGATGAGCAGGCCCCGGCCCGATTCGTCGTCCGGCGGCGTGACGAAGTCCGTCACGGGGGAGGGGAGCCGGTCCCCGCGGGCGTCGGTGACCGCGATGCGCAGGACGCCGACGGCCGGGTCGTGGGTGAGGGCGAGACGGAAGTCGCGGCCCTGGACCCGGCCGTGCAGCGCCGCGTTGGCGGCCAGCTCCGCGACGATCTGCTCCGCGCGGTCGATGACGCCGGGTGACACCTGCCAGGCCCGCAACTGCTCGTAGGTGAGCAGACGGGCGAGGCGGGCACCGCGCCGGGTGGACGAGAGCTGCTGCGTGAACGTCCGCGCGGCGGCGGGGAGCTGGGGCGTGGTTGTGCTCATGGGACCACGGTGGCGGGCGCGCGGGCGCCCGTTCCAGAGGCAGGGCTCGTACGCCGCGTCACCGTACGGGCGCATGCTGTGAGGGGTGCGGGGCCGAAGACGGTTGTGCCATCGTGACTGGCTGCCAGGCTGTTCACCGGCCTGGGCGTGGAGGGGATCTGGGTGATGGCAGGGCGTAACGGGGAGGCTAGCGAGGTGCCGCGAGTACGTCCCGGAGTACGTTCTCGAGCGTGACGCGGGCCAGTTCGTGCCTCAGGGTCTCCTCGATGCCCTCGTAGATGCCCTGCATCGCCGGCTGGATGCCGTGACCCACCACGCATCCCTGGTCCGGAGTGGTGCGGTGCATCGCGAACAGCGGGCCGGGTTCCACTGCCTCGTACACGTCGAGCAGGGTCATCGACCCCAGCTCGCGCGCCAGCGACCAGCCCGCGCCCGCGCCCCGCCGGGACTCCACGAGCCCGGCCCCGCGCAGCTCGCCGAGCAGTCGTCTGATCACCACGGGGTTGGTGTTCGCGCTGGTCGCGATCTGCTCGGAGGTGGCGACCTCATGGCCCTGGCGCTGGTAGAGGCCGATCCAGGCCAGCGCGTGGGCGGCGACGGTCAGCCTGCTGTTGGCGCTCATGAACCCCTCCTCTCGGCCGCAACTCCTGATGTTACGACAGCTCAGTCGTAACAGTGAAGGTTGCGACAGTCGGAAGGGTCAATCAACGAGGTGAGAAGAATGAGCAAGCCACTTATGGGCAAGGTCGCCCTGGTCACCGGGGGGTCGCGCGGACTGGGAGCGGCGACCGTACGGCTGCTGGCCGAGCAGGGCGCCGACGTCGCCTTCACCTACGTCAGCTCCGAGGAGCGGGCGCAGGCCGTCGTCGACGAGGTGCACGGCAAGGGAGCCAAGGCCGCCGCCTTCCAGACCGACCAGGCGGACACGAGCCGGGCGCCGGCACTGATCGACGACGTGGTCGCGCACTTCGGCGGCCTGGACATCCTCGTCAACAACGCGGCGATCTCCGTGGCCGGCACGGTGGACGACCCGGACGCCGACACCGCCGCACTGGACCGGATGCACGCCACCAACTACCTCGGCGTGATCGCCGTCATCCGGGCCGCCTCCCGAGTGCTGCGCACGGGCGGCCGCGTCATCACGGTGAGTTCCGGACTGGGCTCCCGGGTCGGCGCCCCCGGCCTTGCCGACTACGCGGCGACCAAGTCCGGGATCGAGAGGTACACCATGGGCGTCGCACGCGACCTCGGGCCCCGGAACATCACGGCCAACGTCGTGGAGGCCGGACTGATGGAGGGCGGCATGCAGCCGCCGGACCCCGAGACCCTCAAGGCCCTGGTCAGCTCGCTGTCCCTGCAACGCATGGGACACCCCGACGAAATCGCCGCGGCGATCGCCTTCCTCGCGAGCCCCGCCGCGTCGTACGTCACGGGCGCGGTGCTGGACGCCCACGGCGGCTACAACGCCTGAACCCGACCCCCTGCCACGCGCCCCGAAGGACACCGCGCCTTCGGGGCGTTCGCATCGCCGGCCACCCGCACGTGCGTGGACGGCTCCCCCCACGCGCGAAAGAGGGGGAGCCGCGACCGGTCCGCCGCCGACCCGGTGTCGTACACGCTCGCCCGGCCGCACGAAGGCGATTTTTGCCATAGCAGCAAGGCGCCTTCGCGAATTCGCACGTTGCGCGGACGCTGGTTCTCGAGCGCCCCTGACCGCTTGGGGGTAGGTACGAGAGGGCAACCGATGACCAGTAGTGACATGGCCGCAGCCGCTGCGAGCCGGCCCGACGAGCAGGACTCCGGGTCGTCCGCCTGCTTGGCCGCTGTGCGCCAAGTCGCCAGTCGGTTCACCGGGACGTACGGCCTGACGCAGGTCGACCCCGAGTTCGATCTGCTTTTCGCCGAGACCGTGGAGGTCTGGCACAGCTTCGATCACGAGACCGTGTCACTTCCCGGCGACGAGTTCGCGGGTGCGATGCTGCGGATGCTCCGTGCGACCGCCGACCTCGTGAGAAACCACGCCGACCGCATCTGGTCTCTCCACATCGACCACCACGGCTTCGCTCTGGCCGCCACCGCTTCGGGCGAATTGGAGAACGGCACCCCGGTGCGCATTTCGCGTTGCCTCCAGGTGACGGTCCACGAGGGGCGCATCACTCGCATCTGCGAGTTCGGCGACCAACAGCAGCGCCTGCCACTGGATGAAGCCCTGCGTGCCGCAGGCCGCTTCCGCAGCTGACACCCCACCACCCCGACATCGCCAGGAGTCATCATGAACGTCTTTCTCACAGGTGCCGGCGGCTATATCGGCGGAGCCGTAGCCCGCCGTCTGATCCGCGAGGGGCACACGGTGCGCGGCTTGACCCGCACGCCCGGCGTGGTCGATGCTCTCGCCGCCGCCGGCATCAAACCGGTCGTCGGGGACCTCGACGACGCGGCGCTGCTCAAGCGAGAGGCCGACCGCGCCGACGCGGTCGTCAATGCCGCTCACAGTGACCACCGCGGCGCTGTGGCCGCCTTTGTCGACGCTCTGCGGGGCTCGGGCAAGGTGTTGATCCACACCAGCGGGACCAGCGTCATCGGTGATGACGCCCAGGGCCAGTACGAATCCGAGGTGGTCTTCGACGACGCGAAGCCTTTCGGCCCGGGGGGCCACGAGATCCGGCGGGCCCGGTACGCCATCGACCGCTCCGTCGTCGATGCCGGTGCAGCGGGAGTGCGTTCGGTGGTGCTGTGCAACTCACTGATCTACGGCAACGGCACGGGACCGCGCCCGCAGACCGTGCTGATCCCGCCGCTGGTCACACAGGCCCAGGCCGGCAAGACCGTCCGCGTCGTCGGACGCGGCCTGAACCGCTGGTCGACGGTGCACCTCGATGACATGGCCGACCTGTACCACCTGACGCTCACCGACCCCGCGGCCACGGGCTTCTACTTCGTGGAGGGCGGCGAGGACGCCTCGTTCGCCGATATCGGTGAGGCGATCGCCCGTCGGCTGGGCCTGGGGCCGGTGGAGCCGTGGGATCTGGGTTCCGCTGCGGCCGCGTGGGGGGAGGGTTTCTCCCGGTACGCCCTCGGCGCCAACAGTCGCGTACGTGCCACCCGGGCTCACGGCCTTGGCTGGCGCCCCTCGCGCCCATCGATCACGCAGTGGATCGAGCAGGAAATGCCCTTGCCGTGAGGCGGTCGGCGCGTCGGTGGTGTGGTGGCGCGGTTGAAGGTGGGGCCGGGGCTCGCCTCCAGGGCGAAAGGTCCCTTCCGGTTGCGGACACGCAGCTCTCGCGTGAGCGACTATGTGAGGTTCCCCCCGTACGGTGCGTCACCGTACGGGGGTGACGGATGGGTTGTACGAGTGTCCTCTTGGCTGCTCCCGGCGTTTTTCATCAGAGGGACCCGGTGTGCGCGAACCTGGAGGTGGGCCTCGGATGACGACCGACCATGTGGAGCCGGCGGTGCCGGGCGGGGAGTGCGAGCGGGAACCGGATCCGTCGGACAGCCTGCGCACGTTCGGGGCCGTCGTGCAGGCGCTGCGCGAGCACGCGGGGCTGAGCCGGGTGCAGTTCGGGGAGCTGGTGCGGTTCTCCAAACACACGGTGGAGTCGGTGGAGTTGGGGCGGCGGATGCCGGACGCGTCCTTCGTGGAGCGGGCGGAGGAGGCGCTGGGGAACACGGGGGCGCTGCGGCACTCGGCGCGGTTCCTGACGCGGGGGGAGGCGGGGCTGGCGGCTTGGTTCCGGCGGTGGGCGAGGCTGGAGCGCACCGCGGTGAGCCTCGGTACCTATGAATGCCGGTTGGTGCCGGGGCTGTTGCAGTCGGAGGAGTATGCGCGGGCGGCCTTCGAAACCCGCATCCCACCCCTCTCCGACGAACAGATGGAGGCGCAGGTGGCAGCCCGGATGGAACGGCAGGGCCTCATCCGGGAACTGCCCAACACCAGCTTCAGTTTCGTGATGGAGGAGTGCATCGTGCAGCGCCCTCTGGGAGGTGAGCATGTGCTGCGCGGTCAGTTGGACCACATCTTGGATCTCGCCAGGCTCCGTAACGTCTCCGTGCAGGTCATGCCTACCCGAACTGTGTCTCATGCGGGTCTGGACGGCCCTCTGGCATTGCTGGAGACCCCGGAGGGGAGATCTTTGGCGTACTCCGAAGGGCAGGAGAGCGGCCGATTGATCGCTGATCCGAAGCAGGCTGCCGTCCTCCACCGGAGGTATGCGACACTCCGCGCACAGGCCCTCACCCCTCACGACTCCGTGGGCCTGCTGGAGCGGATCAGAGGAGAACTATGAGCGGCACGCAACTGGCCTGGTTCAAGTCCAGTTACAGCGGCACGGCTGGTGACAACTGCGTTGAGGTCGCCGTCACTGAACAGGCCATCCATGTACGGGACTCTAAGGACGTGGTGCGACGGACGTTCGCCGTGGGGCGTGAGGGCTGGGCGCACTTCGTGGGGTTCGCGGCGGGGTCCTGAGCCGCGTCGTCCCGGCGGTCGCGTGGTGACGCGCACCGCCGGGACGCCATGTCAGCGGAGGTCGGGGCCGCCCGCCTCGGCGAGCTCGTCGAGCACGCTGATCTCCTCGTCGGCGTCGTCCAGGGCGTCCGTGTCGGTGAACGCTTCGGGTGCCTCCTCGTCGGCGAGATGCGGGTACTTCTCCAGAAGGAACCGGCGCCGGTACGCCATCTCGGCCGCGTCGACGACTCCCTCCAGCGTGGCCCAGTTCAGGGTGCCGCCCATGACGATCCCGAGGGCGGGCACGGCCTTGCCGAGTCCCTTCTTGGTGAGGCGAAAGTGGAAAGCCTTGGCGAACTGCGAGGAGACCTTGGCGAGAAGCGTCTCGTTCAGCACCTCCCATGTCTTGCCCTTGAAGAGTGCCTGGGTGAGCTTCGAGAGGTCTGCCATCGCAGCGTTCTTGGCGGTGGCCGAACTTGCTGTCCCGACGTTGACGACTGACATCACGAAGAGCTTCTCGGCAGGGTCTTCAGGGTCGTAGCCGTAGGCCAGCGAGACCTGGCCCACGGCACGGGACGCGAGCCCGAGGACAAGTGCGGCATCGGCGAGGAAGGCCCCGGCAATTGCCCCACCTGTTGGCGCCGCTGCGGCCCCGGCGGAGGCGGCGATAACCAACTCTCCTCCGGAGATCGCGAACGCCGAGCCCGCACCCGAGAGCGCGGCGGCGGCAGGGTAGTACCAGCTTGCCGCCCGGCCGTGGACTGCGTCGACCTGTTCGAGATCGAGGCGGCGCAGGTCGGAGAGCGAGGTGACGTCATGCCCGCGCTTGTTGTGCAGTGCTACCACTCGCTTCGGAGAGAGTCCCGCTCGCGAGACCTTCCCCACCGTCTTCCGTACGGACTGCACGGCGGTGCCGCCCCAGTCGGGCATGGCGTCGGCGGCCACGCGCGCGCTGGCGCCGACCTTGGAGGCGCCCTTGGCGACGAATTCCTGTCCACGTGCGACCGCAGCCGCAGCCCGCGGGCGCTTCTCCAGTTGCTTCGAGGCACGCTTTCCGAGTTGTGCGACGCCATTTGCCATTCGCTCGCCGGCGTTCTGCACCCCCTGTGACAGCGGGCGGCCCTTGAATTGCTGGATGGACTGCCATGCCGCGAGCTCGTACTCCGAGGGGAGCGGATTGGGCGTCTGCGGGTTGCTCATGGTTCGTGGCGCTCCTGTCTCCGGGCAAGTGGTCAGGCGGGGTGGCGAGGGCCGTGGCCCGGGGGCGGGATGAGGGTGGAGGTGTAGTTCTCGCCGTCAACGAGAGGGTTCAAGCGCTGCACGGCCTTGGCGTCGCCACCGGTGTCGATATGCGCACCCGTCCGGCTGCGCAGGTTGACGGCCACGGTGCGCTCGGGGGAGCCCTCCGGAGCGTGCAGGTCCTCGGCGCGGTGAACCTCCCCCATGTTGCCCCTGCCGATGACCTGTCCGATGCGGAACCTGCCGTCGACCAGCTCCTGGCTCACTGCCCCTCGCTCCTTCGTCCCTCGTGCAGGTCCCCGCGTCCTGCCCTGCCCGGGCGAACGAGGACCCCCACGTGTCGCTGCGCCCACCCATCGTGACAGAGAGGAAGCCACGGCAGGCGTCACCGTACACGAGGAGCGGTAAAATCGGTAGGCAGTCATCCGTTGACATCATCAACGCGTTGGGCCTAGCGTGAGGTCGAGAAAAGTTGTGGGGTGAACGAATGGCGCAGTGGTCTGCGGCCGAGGCCGGCTCGTCCGGTCTGCGTGCGGCGCTCGGTGAGGTGCTGGCGCGGCTGCGGCGTGCGGCCGTGGACGGCGTCGTCCCGGAGCACGTCTTCGTCGAGAGCGTGCGGGCGCTCGCGCTGGGGGACGCCGAGCGGGAGCGGCTGCGTCAGGAGCTGGCCCGGCTGGGACTGCCCGTAAGGGAATTGCAGATGCACACAGGGGGTGACCAGCGGAGTGGTGAAAAGGTTGCACGGGATCGTGCAGAAAATGTGTTCCCCCGCCTGTCGCTCGTGCAGAGCCTGCTGGCCCGTTACGCGGACGCCGACGGGTACGTGACCCCGCGGGTCGTCGACGGCGTGGTCCGGCTTGCCGGGCTCGGCGCGCACGAGGCCGCCCGGCTCCGTGCGAAGGCGCTGGTGCGGGCCCCGGAGGGGGAGCCGGACGACGAGGACACCGAGGGGCCGGATACGTCCGATGGCGTGGAGGACGCGGAGGACCCCGAGGAAGAGGTGCCGGGCCCGGGTGAGGACCCGTCCGTACGGGACGCGGCGCAGGGGGACCTCGCGGAGTCGGTGGCCGCGGCGCACACCGTTCTGGACACCGACCGGCGGGTGCGGCGCCCCGGCAGCCGGTTGCTGAGCGCGCAGGCCGAGGTCGGCCTGGCCGTGCTGCTGCGGGGCGGACCGGACCGTATCGCGCAGGAACCGGACGAGGACGAACTGAAGGCCCTCCCTTCCGAGGACCTCAGAATCCGTGCCCGGGACTGCCTCGTGGTGCACAACCAGCGGCTCGTGCACTCCCTGGTGCGGCTCTATCAGGATCAGGGGCTCGACTACGAGGACCTCCTCCAGCACGGTTTCCTCGGTCTGCTCAGGGCGGCCCGGAAGTTCGACCCCTCCAAGGGCTTCAAGTTCTCCACCTACGCCACCTGGTGGATCCGGCAGGCCGTCACCCGGGCCATCGCCGACGAGGGCGCGCTGATCCGCGTCCCGGTGCACATGCACGAACAGATGCGGAAGGTGGCCAGGGCCGAACGCGCCCTCGCGGCCGAGGGGCGGAGCGCGGGCGACGCCGACGTCGCGGTGCGGTGCGACATGACCCTGCAGAAGGTGCAGGAGATCCGGAAGCTCACCCGGCGCACCGACTCCCTGGACCGTGTCATCGGGGACGGCGCCACCCTGGCGGACTTCGTGGGGGAGACCCATGCCCTGCCGTCGGTGGAGCGGCAGGTGGTGGGAGCCCTGTTCGCGGAGGACGTCCTGGCCGTGGTGGACACGTTCACCGAACGGGAGGCGCGCATCCTCGTACGGCGGCTCGGGCTCGACGGGGACGAACCCTCGACCCTGGACGACCTCGGACGCGAGTTCGGTGTCACCCGGGAACGCATCCGGCAGATCGAGGGCAAGGCCCGGCCCGTGCTGCGGCAGCGGGTGCGCGAGGCGGGCCTGGTCGGCCTGGACGCCGCGTGCGAGAAGGCCGAGCTGGCGGCGGAACGCGCCGCCGAGGCCAAGAGAGCGGCACGGGTCGCCCGCGCCACGCACGCGGCCCGCACCGCCCGGGCCCGGATCGCCCTGCGCAGGGCCAGGGCGGAGCGCCTCGCCCGGCTCACCGAAGAGCAGGCTGCGGTGGCTGCGGCCCCGATGCCGACTCCGATGGCGGGGAACAGGGAGGAGGACGGCGACACGCCTGTCGCCGAGGCGGAGCCGGAGCTCGCCGTGACGACCGTCCACCAGGAGAGCGCCCGCGCCGAAGCGGTTACCGACGCCGATGAGGCCGTCGACGCAGGGGTGGCGCCGGACGTCGTCGCCGCTGACTGGGAGCGCGCCTGCGGGATGTCGGAGGCGCCCGTCGACCGGCTCTGGTGGCTCGCCGACTACGCACGTGCGGCGCTGGGGGACGACGGACTGGCGGCGGTGCTGGGGCAGCCGGCCGCCGACGCCGTGGTGCGGGACGCCCGCGAGAACAACCACCTTGCGCGTCCGGTACTGACCGCGCTGGAAGTGCTGCGCCGCGTCTTCGATGCCCTGGTGGCGGCCGGGCAGCGGCCGGAGGACTTCTTCGACCGCCCCGCCGAAGCGCTCGTCGGGGCGACGCCACGCGACTATCTCGTACGCAGGCCCCTGGTGAACCGTGAGTCGCGGCTGGCCGTACGGGACGTCCTGCGGGAGTTCCTGGCCGTGGTGGCGAAACCGGCGGAGCCCGAGCGTGAGCAGGTGCCGGAGCCCGAGGTCACGCAGGTGCCCGGCTCCGAACCGGCACCGTCTCCGACACCGACACCGACACCGACACCGACACCGTCTCCGGTACCGGAGACGGGACGACGGGCGGAGACCACCGGCCCGGCCGGTACGCCGCAGATCACCGCCGACTGGGACAAGGCCCTGACGCTGACGAGGCCACCGCTGGGCGGAGGAGTGGCCTGGCTCGCCGAGTACGCCCTGCTCGCCCTGGGACACCTGCAACTGTCCGTGCTGCTCGGCTCCTCCGTCACGGAAGCGGTGGTGCGCGCCGCGCGGCAGCGGGGGACGCTCGACCGGCCCGTGGTCGAAGCCCTCGAAGTCCTGCGGAAGGTTCTCGACTCCGTCAAGAACGCGGGGCTGCGGCCCGAGCACTTCTTCGAGCGGCCCGCCGGAGCGTTGGCCGGGGCCACTCCCCGGGCGTACCTGGCCACAAGACCGCTGGTGAGCGCCGAGTCACGCCTCGCCGTCGGTGCCGCCCTCGTGGAGTTCGTCGCGGCGCGCCCGCCACGGACGGTTCCCGCCTCCGGGAACGGCGGCGCCGGTATGAGCACGGTCGCGGAGCAGGCAGCCGGCACGGCGAGCGGGCGCCCGGCACCTCCTCCCGCTCCTTCCACGCCGGTCGAGCCGCAGTCGGCCGACACCGAGCCGTCGCTCGCCGAGGTCCGCGCCCGGCACGATGCCCGGCTCGCCTCGCTGACCCGGGAACACGAGCGCCGGCTGGGCGAGGAGCGGAGCGCCGCCGACGAGCGGGTCGCGGCCGTACGGGCCGAGGCCGAGCGGCAGCTCGACGCCTGGGAGGAGGTGCTGCTGCACCGTGCGGACCGATCCCGGGACCGGCGCGAGAGGCAGGTTCGGCGCCAGGCGGAGGAGCACCTCGCACGCCTGAAGGAGCAGCACCGCGAGGCCTACGAGGCAGTGCTGCGCCGGGCCGAGCGCGCGGAAGGGGCCGCCCGGGAGGCGGCCGGCGTCGGGCAGCGGGCGGACGAGCTGGAGCAGAGGCTGCGCGAGTACCGCGAGGGCGCCGAGGTGCGTATCGGGGATCTCGAGGCACGGCTGAGCGAGGCCCAGGCGGTGGCCGCCGAGCGCGAGCGCGCCGCCGGGGCGTGGACCGCCGAGCTGGAGACCCGCCTGCGGAGGGCCGAGGCGGCCCTCGACGAACGGGAACGCGCCGCCGCGTCGGCGCGGGAGGAGTACCGTCAGGGGGCCCAGCTGCGGATCGCCGAGGTGGAGGCGCGGCTGCACGAGGCCGAAGCGGCCGTCGCCCAGCGGGACCTGTTCGTCGAGGCGGCCCGACGGCGAGCAGAGGAGGCCGAGCAGGAGGCGGCCCGGCGCATCGCACAGAGCGAGCACGACGCCTGGCTCCGCATCACCGCCCTGCAGACGCAACTCGGCGAGATGCAGACGCAGCTCAGCGAGGTGCGGACACAACTGGCCGCGGCCCAGGAAGCGGCTGACCGTGGTCGCGGCTCCCTCCGGGACCGCTGGCGCCGCTCCTGAGCCCGTCGGCCGCCCACTCGCCCCCCTCCCCTCTCATGAACACCAGGAACCCCATGGACCCCAGACAGGAACTCGTCTCCTACCTGCGGCGGCAGCTCGTCGGTCCGGTCGACGGCGACGACGAGACGCTCGACGCACCGCCCGACCGGCAGTACCTCATGGGCACCCTCTATCCGCAGGAGGCCGACCTGCAGGGACAGCTGGACCTCGCCAGGGAGGAGTTCGACGGGGCCGGCACCGAGCGGGGGGCCGAGGACACCGCACCGGCGGGCGACCCCGTGCCGGAGGCGAACTCCTGGCTGCCGTCGTCCCTGGGGTTCAGCTTCTACACCGACGCCGAGATGCTCGAGGTCGAGTGCTCCGCCGCCCGCTACCGGACGCATTCGCGCAGCGGTCAGCGCGGCCGGACCTGGCAGCGGATCGCGATACCGGCCGAGACACATCTCCTCGGCCCGGACCAGGATCAGGTCCCCGTACTGGACGCACGAGCCGAACTCCGCATCACACGGCGGGACTTCGGCAACGGAAAGCTCGTCACCGTCGCCCTCGTCAACGCGGCCCGGTACGACTCCGCCCTCGGCAGGAGCGCCCACTGGGACGGGATGCTGTTCCAGGTGGAGCTGCGGGCCCGGCCCGTCGACGGGCAGGTACTCCAGTACCCGAGTGTGCGCCTGGCCAGCAGGGACCTGGAGGAACAGGAACTGCGCCTGCAGTACCGGCATGTGCGCACCCACGCGGTCGGCCACGGGTGCGCCGTTGAAGAACTGCGGGACGACGACGGCCGAGCGGTGACGGAACTGCGGGCGGCCGTCATGCCCGAGGCGGAGGTCACGGGCGTACGGGCCGCCGGACTCACCGACACACCGGTGCTCAGCCTCGTCCACCTCGCCGATCCGGCCGTCTCGGCCGACCAACTCCGGGAAGAGCTCGCCGAGTTCGCCTTCGCCTACCGGGCCTGGTACGTCGGGCAGCTCAACACCGAGGTGCCCGAGTGGGGGCGCGAGGCCGCTGAACGCGTCCTCGGACGGATCGGCACCGCGGTCTCCCGCATCGAGTCCGGCGTCCGCACCCTCTGTGACCCCCGCCGCCCGGAACTGCTGCACGCGTTCCGGGCCGCCAACCACGCCATGGCGCTGCAGATGCGCCACTCCGCCGCCGACCTGGCGGGCGTCCGGCGCCCCCGTCGCGACGACGGCGTACCGCCGGATCCGCAGCCGTACGCGGACGCCCGATGGCGCCCTTTCCAGCTGGCGTTCTTCCTGCTGGCCGTCGACGGTGCCGTCGACCCCCGGCACCCCGACCGCGCCGTCACGGACCTCATCTGGTTCCCGACCGGTGGTGGCAAGACCGAGGCGTACCTGCTGCTGGCCGCGTTCGTGATGGTGCTGCGCCGGGGCGGACCCGACGGTGGAGGCACCGCCGTGCTCAGCCGGTACACCCTCAGCCTGCTGACCACACAGCAGTTCCAGCGCGCCGCGACGACCGTGTGCGCCCTGGAGTCCATGCGCCGGGACGACCCGGCCGCCTACGGCGAGGAGCCGTTCTCCATCGGGCTGTGGGTCGGTGAGACCACCACCGCGAACAGTTACGACAAGGCGCGACGTGACTTCGAGAACGCGCGCGAGGCCGCCACCCCGGACGACGTGTTCATCCTGGACCGCTGCCCCTGGTGCGGCACACGCATCCTGCCCGCCCACAAGTCGCCCGACATCGACGACTACGGGGTGCGCGCCGCCGTCGACTCCTTCGCCTTCTTCTGCCCCAGGGACGAGTGCCTCTTCCACGACGAGCTGCCCGTCGCCGTCGTGGACGACCACCTCTACGACCGTCCGCCCACCTTCGTCCTCGGTACGGTGGACAAGTTCGCCCGCCTCGCCTGGGAACCGCGCGCCGGACGGCTCTTCGGCGCCGGCACCGCGCACCGGCCGCCGTCCCTCGTCATCCAGGACGAACTGCACCTGCTCACCGGCCCGCTGGGCACCACCGTCGGCCTCTACGAGTCCGCCGTCCTCGGCCTGTGCGCCGCACCGGACGGGACCGGTCCCAAGGTCGTGGCGTCCACGGCCACCATCCGCCGCTCCGGGGAGCAGGTCCGCGCCCTGTACGGGGGAGACGTCCAGCTCTTTCCGCCCGCCGGACTCGACGCCCGCCACTCCTACTTCGCCGAGCCCGACACCTCCCGCCCCGGCCGCCGCTACGTCGGTGTCATGGCCCAGGGGCACACCGCCGGCCGTGCCGCAGTCGCCACCGCCGCCGCCCTGCTCCAAGGCGCGTGGGAGCTGCCCGAGGAACACCGGGACGCCTACTGGACGCTGGTCGCGTACCACCACAGCCTGCGCGAGCTGGGCCGCACGGTCACCGCCGCCGCGGACGACATCCCCGCCCAGCTGGCCGGACTCGACTCCGGCGGCGGCGTACGCCCCCTGCCGGACCAGCAGGTCGAGGAACTCACCAGCAACCTGCCCCGTTCCGAGCAGCCCGTGCTCCTCGACCGGCTGGAGAAGAGCTGGGACGACACGAAGTCGGTGTCCTTCCTGCCCTGCACCAACATGCTGTCCGTGGGCGTCGACGTGAAGCGGCTCGCGCTGATGCTGATGCAGGGCCAGCCCAAGACGACCGCCGAGTACGTCCAGGCCACCAGCCGCGTGGGCCGCCACGCCGTGCCCGGACTCGTGGTGACCTTCTTCAACGCCACCCGGCCCAGGGACCGTTCGCACTACGAGACCTTCGACGTGTACCACCGCGCGCTCTACCGGCATGTCGAGCCGACCAGCGTCACCCCCTGGTCCGTGCCCTCCCGCCGTCGCGCCCTGCACGCCGTGCTCGTCGTCCTCGTACGGCACCGGCTCGGACTCGCGGCCGAGAACCAGGCCGGACGGATCCTTGACCGGACGAGCGAAGTCGAGGCGCTGACAGAGGAGTTGGCGATGCGGGCGGAGACCGCCGAGCCGGGGACCGGTGACGCCGTGCGCGAGGAACTCGCCGGACTGCTCGCCGACTGGGAGGACCTCGCACGACAGGCCCGCAAGGACGGCCGCGAGCTGTACTACCGCAGCCAGGGCAAGGGCCAGTCCAACCTCATCAAGAGCTTCGAGCAGGTCCACGGCCTGTGGGAGACACCCAACTCGATGCGCAACGTCGACCGGGAATGCCAGGTGACAGTGAAGGGAGCCGACCTGTGAACCGCACACTCCGGGTACGTCAGTCGCAGACCGTGGTGCCCTTCGGGGTCGGGGCCGTCTTCGACATCCAGGGCGAGTCGTTCGTCGCCACCGGCATCGGGGACTGGCCGTCCCGCGCCAGGCAGCCCATCGACTCACCCCGGCTCGCGGACCGCCTGGGCGTCACCGGGTTCTACGCCGCGCCCGCCACCGCCAACGACCGCTTCGACGCCGCCGACGCCCCCGGAGCGCCCTACATCCGCTTCCCCTCCTGGCTGTTCTGCGGCGCCTGCCGACGGATGAAGCGTTGGCGGATCGCCGACGAGAAACACGGTCAGGCACCGCGCTGCCCGTCCTGTTCGCCCGCGCGGACACTGGCACCGATGCGGTTCGTGCAGATCTGCCAGGCCGGGCACCTCAGCGACGTCGACTGGTGGTTCTGGGCGCACTCGCGGCGCGACGGCGGGGAACGCCGCCAGTGCGGGGAACGCGAGAAGCTGCGGTTCCTCGTCTCCGAACGGGCCTCCGGACTCGAGGCGCTCTCCGTGGCCTGCACCGCGAAAGGCTGCGGAGCCGTCCGGGACCTGCTCGACATCCTCGGCACCCACGGCACACGCTGCTCGGGACGCAACCCGTGGCAGCGCGCGAGCGAAGCCGTCCAGTGCCCGCGCCCGGTGCAGATCGTGCAGCGGACCGCCGGCAACCTCTACTACCCGATCGTGCTCTCCGCGCTCGACATTCCTGAGACCGACGTACCCGCACACGCCGACGACGCGCTCGCGGACCAGGTCCGCGAACACCACCTCTGGGTGTCGCTGTGCCGGGACGCCGCCTCACCGCGCGCCGTCCTGTTCCGGCAGATGATCCAGGAGGACACGGGAGCCGACGACGGCCTGCTGGACGCACTCCTGACCGAGGAGACGGGAGGCACGGGCCCGACCGCCACGGTCGGTGCGCCCGAAGGCCCCGCGCGGCCCGATCTGAGCCGGGAGGAGTGGGCCGCGTTCACGGCGCCCGCCCCGCCCGCCACCCGTGACTTCGCCCTGCGCGAGACCACGCTCGGCCTCGCCGGTGAGACCGCCGAGCCGTGGGCCGGGCTCGCCCGCCGCTTCGGCCGCATCGTCCTCGCCGACCGGCTCCGCGAGGTCCGCGCCCTGTCCGGCTTCACCCGGGTCTCCCCGGACGCCACAGTCGTCCCCGCCGACACCTCGCGCCGGCTGAAGTGGCTGCCCGCCGTCGAGGTCTTCGGCGAGGGCGTCTTCCTCACCCTCGACCACGGCGCACTGAAGGACTGGGAGGAGGACCCGGACGTACGCAGGCGCGTCAAGGGCATGCGGGCCGACCTCGACCGCTCGTTCCAGAAGGACCGTCTGCAGAACGTGACCGGTCCCGAACTCTCCCCGCGCTTCGTCCTGTTGCACACCCTGGCCCACCTTGTCATCCGCCAGCTGTCCTTCGAGTCCGGCTACACGACGGCGAGCCTGCGCGAACGGATCTACGCCCGCCCCGAACAGGACCAGTACGGCATCCTCGTCTACACCGCCGCCGGGGACGCCGAAGGCACCCTCGGCGGACTGGTCCGCCAGGGCGAACCACCACGGCTGGCCGAAACACTGCTGCGGATGACCGAGTCCGCCGCCTGGTGCTCCGCCGACCCGCTGTGCGCCGAACACTCCGGGCAGGGCTTCGGCAACCTCAACCGGGCCGCCTGCCACGCCTGTGCCCTGCTCCCGGAGACCAGCTGCGAGGCCGGCAACAGCCTCCTGGACCGGGCCCTCGTCGTCGGCGGCGGACGGGTCCCCGGCTACCTGCAGTCGATCGTCACCGCGGCCCGCACCGCCGCGGCGGGCACTCTGGAGCAGCAGTGACCATCAGCTACCTCGACCTCGATCCCGACCAGCGGGCCGGCCTCGACCGACTCCCCTTCGACGGCAACCACCTCGTCGGCGGGCCGCCCGGCAGCGGCAAGAGCGTGCTGGCCGCGCAGCGCGCCGTCATGCTCGCCCTCACCGGCACCCCCGTGGTCCTGCTGACCTACTCCAACCTGCTGCGCCAGTCGCTCGCCGGCACGGTGCACGCCCTGGGCCCCACGGACCGCTCGGTCCGCGTCATGACCGCACACCGCTGGCTCGCCGACTGGTACGGCGCCACACCGCCCGGCGGCGGCGACGGCTGGTACGACTGGGAGGCCCTCCACAACCGTGCCGCCGGCACCGCACCGGTCGCCGGGCCCACGCTGGTCATCGACGAAGGGCAGGACCTGCCACCGGAGTTCTACCTGCTCTGCCGCATGCTGGGGGCCCGTACGACCGTCTTCGCGGACGAGTGCCAACGGCTCACCGACACCAACTCCACCCTCGACGAGATCGCCCGCAACCTCGGCCGGTGCACCCGCCACGAACTCGACGGCAATCACCGCAACACCGAGCAGATCGCGTCCTTCGCGGCCCACTTCCGGACCGGAGCCGGCACGCCTGTGCTGCCCGGCCGCCAGGGACCGGTGCCGCGCCTGCACCGCTTCCACGAGCGGGGCGTCGCGGACCTGCTCGTCCTGCTCGCCGAGACGCAGCCCAAGAAGAACATCGGTGTGATCGCCGCCACCAAGCACACCCAGTTCTCCCTGCTCGGCAGCATCCAGAACCGCGCACCGCGCCTGAAGCCCCAGCTGTACACGTCCGAGTCCAAGGGCGGGCAGTACCGCAACCTCGACCTCGGCCGGCCCGGGATCGTGATCGTGCACCGCCGCAGCGCCAAGGGGCTCGGCTTCGACACCGTCGTCATCCCCGACACGCACGAGGACGCGGGGACGGACCCCACCTCCGCCGCACTGCGCATGTCGTACTACGTGATGGCCACGCGGGCACGACAGGAACTGCACCTAGGCCATGAAGGGCAGTCGGAGCCGCCGCTCCTGGCGCAGATCAACCGCATGGACCTGCAACGGGGCTGACACACGACGCGTGCGTCGTCACCGGGGCCGTGGAGCACGGGCGCGCCGTCACGGCCCGGGATGGACGTCTGGCGTCCGTCCTTCACGGTGGGGCGTGAAGGACGGACGCGCTTCGTGGGGTTCGCCTCGGCTCAGTTGGCCAGCGCGACGCGCTCGACGTAGGCGACCTTCACGGACGCGATGTCGGACAGCTCGCGCTTGTCGTCGAACTCGCTGTACTCGTTGAACTCGCTCTTGTCGGCGTCCGTCCTGCCGGCGGCCAGGTGGGTCGACCCGAGGTAGGTCTGGCCGACGAAGTCGCCGTCCTCGTCGAAGGCGTTGACGATGACCGAGTAGTTGGCGGGTTCGTCCCCCTCGTTGGTGATCCTGTAGACGAACTCGTAGGTCTCGTCGGTGTCCGAGTCGCAGTCGTTGTAGGTGTAGTCGTCGGTGTCGTCGCAGTCCTCGTACGCGTCGCTGTCCTCGGTGACGAGCTTGCCGCCCGAGACCTCGACGTGGTCGATGGCGTCCCCCTCATCGGCCAGCGCCCACCAGGCGACGCCACCGCCGGCGAGGAGCAGCACGACGACGGCCGCAATTATCAGGGCTCGCTTGGCCGGACGGCGTCCCTCCGTGGTCGCGGGGACAGCCATGGGGTAGGCCTGGGTGGCCGTGGGCGGTGCCGTCGGGGGTGGCGGGGGCGTGGTGTCCGGTCTCTCGGGCGTGTTCTCGGTCATGTGGCGGCTCCATTTCGGGACGTGCGGTCGTCTGCCTCAACAATGCGGCTACCGGTCCCCGCCAGGAAGAGCACTGCGGCAAGGACCGATACGACGCAGGCGGCCCCGAAGACGTCGGAATTCTCGTCCTCGAACATGCCGGCCGCGGTCAGGGCGAGGAACACTCCGGAGGTCTGCCGGCCGGTTCCGTCGGGCAACGGGCCCGCGGTGCGCGTGCGTATGCGGGGCAGCCACAGGCGCAGGAGCTCGGCGGTGGCCGCGAGGGCGACGAGGCGGGAGGCGATCATCATGGAGGGGTGGGCCGTGTTGTCCCCCAGTTCGCCCACACCGACGACGGCTGTGAGGCAGAAGTAGAGAATCGGGACCAGCCAGCCGGGGCTTGCCCGGACTCCCGGAACCGGGTGGGGACCGGTCCGGCCAGTGGCCTTGGTGAGGCCGACCCGGGTCGCCGCGTCACCGGGAGCGCGTGGTGACGGGATGCCGGGGAGGGGCGGCGCCTGGGGAATCGGGCGGAGCGCACGGTTCTGCGCACGGCGGACGCGGCGGCCGGCATCACCGTACGTGTCCACGTGGGCCGACAGCCGGCTCTGGAGGTCGAGCAGTTGCTCGGCCATCGCGTCGAACTCCGCCCGGCGTTCGGCGGCGATCCGTGCGGCCTCGCCGGTGGCGGCGGTGAGCAGGTCGAGGGCTTCGGCGTGCAGCCGTACGGCTTCCGCGCGTGCTGTTTCGGCTGTCTGCGGGGCCTCTGCCAGTTCCTCGCGCAGACGTACGCGTTCGGCCTCGATGATCCCGGCGATGCGGTGCCGCTCGTCCGGGGGCAGCTTGTGCGGGGCGCGTGCCTGCGCGCGGGCGAGGGTGGACCGACGCCATTCCAGCAGCGGGCGGCCACGGTGTTCGCCGATGCCGTTGATGTGGACCTTGCCGCCGCTGGTGCGGTGGATGTAGAGGACGTCGCCGCCCTTGCCGTTCGGTGCCTTGCCCCAGCTGACGTCGTCGAAGTCGGCGGCGGTTCCGATGCCCTGTGCCGCCAGGCTGCGGATGAGGCCGTTGCCGATGCCGTTCACCTCGCTGGCGGTGAGGTGGGCGCTGCTGAGCGCGCGCTCGATGGACCGACGGCGCAGGACCGCCAGGGCCTGACCCTCCTGACGCTCGTGTTCTCCGTCCAGCGCGCTGAGCCGGTGGGTCAGCGAGGCCTCCTGGCGTGTCCGCTGCTCATGAATGCGGTGGAGTGCCTTGCCGTGGGCCGTTTCGGCGCGGCCGCGGTCCCTCGCCTCGCGGCTGAGGCGTCGCCGGTCGGCGACCTCGAAGGCGCGGCGGTCGGCCAGGAGACGGCGAAGGGCGCCGATCGACTCGATGAGCCGGCGGCGCTCCGCGCGCACGTCCGAGGGGGAAGGCACGGCGGACGGAGGGACGGGGGACGCTCCGTCCCTCCGGGGGGTGGTGCTGTCGATCAACGGGGACTCTCTCGGGCAGGGGTGACAGGGGCCGTGGCCCGGGGGCGGGGATGCCGTCCGTGTACGGCGGTGGGACGCGCCGACGCGAGGTGACGTGCCGGTACCGGCCCGGTGCGGGAGGAGGTCAGCAGGTCAGGTCGCCGGTGTCCGTGGGTTCGTTCCTCCCCGTGGACAGGGAGACCTGCTTGATCTCGCCGGTGTAGGGGCCGACGGCGCCGTCGGTGGTGGCTCCGTCGGAGTAGTAGACGGCGTGCGCCCACGGCTCGGCGTCCTTCTCGAGGCCGGTGACGACGTCCTTGAGGCGCTGACTCTGGATGTTGACGTTGAGGCAGGCGCCCTCGAGGTACGACCAGTCGGGGTTGGTCCCTTCCGTCTCGTCCTCCGCCACCGCGTCGATGGGGAGCAGGGAGAGCGCGGCGTCCAGTGCCCGTTCCTCACCGACGGGTCCGGCGAACACGATGTCCACGTTGATGAGGTGCTCCTTCAACTGCTCCGCCGGCGGCACGGTGGCGCAGACGACGGTGTCGTCCGACAGTCGGTAGGCGACCGGGTCCCCGATGGGCTGTCCCGTCTGGGCCGCGCACTCCTCGGACCACGAGACGCGTCGGTACCGTGCGTCCCACCAGGACACCGGCGAGGCCAGGCCCCGTCCCTCCTCGGCATCCTCCTCGGGCCCGCCGAGGGACTGCTTCGGCAACGGCGCCTCCTTGTAGGGCGCGACGTGCGGGCAGAACTCCTCGCGCAGGAAGTCCGCCATCGCCGCGGCCTGTTCCTCGGTCCCGCCCGAGCTCACGTCCGAAGCCTGGATCCCCTCCCACGTGCGGTGCCCGACGGCCACGTCACGGCACGTGCCGACCTGTACGGTCGCCAGCTGCTGCCGTTCCTCCAGGCTCGTCTCCACGCCCTCGCCCAGGCCGTAGCCATTGGCGTCGCCCACCTCGCCGAGACGGTTCACGAGCGTGTCGTCGACCTTCGCCGAGCGGAGGAAGTCGGCGAGTGACGTGTCGTCCTCCGCCGACGCGGAAGCGGTTGCCGTGGGCTCGTCGTCCGGTTCGGGTGCGTTCCGCTCCGACTCGGCGGCGGAAACGGAGGGCGGTGCCCCGGACGCCTCGTCGTCGGAGCCGCATCCTACGAGGGTGAGGGCCGAGACGATCAGGAGGGCCATGGGGGTGAGGTGACGGGACCTGGGCATGGTGCTGGGCTCCGGGAAGCGGGACGGGACGGAGGGACAGACAACAATGCCGGTGCTGCCGACGCGGTCACCTGCTGCTGACGAGAGCATGACGCATCCGTGTTAGCGATGTCAACAGGCGATATTTCGTTCATGCGTGGCTGTGTGTACCGCCGAGAGTGTCGGCCAGGGCTGCCGGGAGCGGTGGGACGGCTGACGATCCCGGCGTGCCGCCGTCCGCCGGGCGTGGGGAACGGCGCCGAGCACGTTCAACGCGGAGCGCAGGATCTGCCGGGTCGTGCGGTGGCTCGAGGACAGCCTCGAGGACAGCTTCGACGACCTGCCCCTCCCCGCTGCCGCACAGCCGCCGGCGCGGGTGCCACAGCTGGTGACGGACTTTCGCCCGCGTGGCGTGGGGGAGGGACGTGGTGAGCGCGTGCTGCGACGGACGGACGGACGGAGGGACGACGACCGGCCGTCCGTCGCACCGCCGCAACGCTGCACATGTAGAACGGCTTCGGACGTGCGGCGGGCATCGGCCGGACGCCGGTGCCCGCCGCCGGCCTTCGCCGGTTCAGCCGTAAGGGATCACCAGCACGGACTTGTCCGTGCCCGTCCGGAGCTTCGAGGTGCCGTTGCCGATGGCGCTCCACACCTCGAGGCGTACGGTGCCGCCGCTCAGGTTGCCCGGTGTGCCCGTGGACGCCTTGAGACCGCGCGCCTGCGAGTACTCCTCCCATCCGGTGACCGGGTCGGTCGCGAAGTAGTGGTACGTCTCGGTGCGGTCGAAGCTGCCGTCGCCGGTGAAGTCGTAGCTGATCCGGGCCTGTTGACCCAGCCCGACCGAGGTACCCGCGTCCAGCTGGAGCCGGAACGCGCTCTGTGCGCCCGGGGCGAGCGTGCCGCTGACGCCGCGGGCCTCGTAGACGAGGGGCTGGTACGGGGTGCCGTCGTGGTTGGCGCCGCCGGCGGAGGCGATGGTGTCGCTGCCCTCCGTACCGCCGGTCGCCGTGGTCAGGACGCCACCGCTGCGCAGCTGGAAGGTGTTGCCGGTCGGCGGGTCGGGGTCGGGGTCGGGGTCTCCTGAACCGGTCCCGGTGCCGGTCGCGGTGGAACGGGCCGGCACGGCGAGGGTCTTGCCGTCGGAGAAGGTGACGGTACGGGCCGTCGATCCGAAGTTGTGGGCCGCGTACGTCCGGGACGTCCCCTTGGTGAAGACGGCGGAGGTGGGGATGTCACCGGTCACGGTGGCGTCCGGGGCGCCGAGGGTGTCGAGGGTGTTGATCCAGTGGTAGGTGTGCGCCTTCGACTCCCCCTGCTCGGGGGTGTAGCCGGCGTTGCCCGCGTCCCATTTCGCCTTGGCCGTACCCGGGTCGGCGAGGGACTGGAACTCCCAGAGGATGTCGCGCCATTCGACGGCCGGGCCGCCGTTCTCCCGTTCCATCTCGGCCAGGTTGCGCCGGATGGCGGCCTTCTCACCGCCGAGGTGGAGCGATCCGCCGGTCACGGGCAGGACGTTGATGCCGTGGATCTCCTCGGGGTTGGCGGTCCACCAGGTGGCGTACGCGGCGCCGCTGCCCCACACCATGCCGGCCGTGTCGTGGCCGAAGGAGGACGGGAAGACCTGCTCGTCGGCGTCGAACCAGTACTGGGCGATCGCCTCCGACTCGGTGGTCAGCAGGAAGGTGCCGAGGTCGCGCAGCGAGGTGTCGCCGGTTGCGGAGCCCCACAGGACGAGTGCCGCGCTGAGGTTGGTGGACTCCGAGGACGACTCCTGGTTGTTGCCGGCGGCGAAACCCTGGTGGCCGGAGGCCCAGCTGTGGCCCGCGTAGACGTCGAAGCCGCGCAGGAACGGGAAGGCGGTGTCGGTGCGGCTGGGGTTGGCGGCGTCCCGTACGAGCGTCTCGACCATGCCGCCCCAGGCGGAGTCGGCGGCCCATCCCTGGTCGTACTGGGCGACGATCGCCGCCGCGTAGACGTAGTAGCTGTAGTGGAAGTGGTGGTCGTTCAGCTCGGTGTCGCTGCCGTAGGACGCGGGGTAACCGGTCAGCGTCTTCCAGTCCTTGTCGTAGCTGAACTCGTTCGCGCCCCCCGCCGTGAACCATTCCTGGAGCTTGCCCTTGAGCAGGCCGAGAAGTTTGTCGCGGGTGCCGGTCTCACCGATCTGGTCGGCCACGGGCACGAGTTGGGCGAGCCGGCCGAGGGCCTTGCCGGTCCAGTACGTGTCGGAGGCACCGGAGAAGGGGTCGGCGGCGTTCACGACATCGTTCAGGTGGCCGCGCAGCCTGGCGGCGTCCACCCCGTCCGATTTCGGCAGTCCGGGCAGCACCGCGGACGCCTTCTGGCTCGTACTGAAGGAGGCCGACTCGCGGACCTTCATGGTGCCGCGCGGTGAGACGTAGGTGTAGGAGGTGAGCGCGTCCGTGGTGTTCAGCCACTGGTGGCGGTAGAGGGCCTGGAGCGTGCCGCGCTCGGTGCCCTCCTTCGCCTCGGTGGTGAGCGTGTAGGTCGCCTTGACGGTGCCACCGGTGTAGCTCCAGGTCGCCTTGGAGTCGGTGACGAAGCTGTAGGCGTACTTCTTGAACGTCGCCAGCGCGCCGGTGGACGGCAGCACGGCGACGGAGAAGTAGTCCTTGGAGCCGAGCCCGGCGGTGACGGTGGAACCGGAGACGTTCCAGTCGCTGCCGGTCGGCGCGAAGAGGGCGTAGTGGTGTCCGGCGACGGTGATGCCGAGGACGTTGCCCTGGTCGGCGAAGACGGCGGGCGCGCCGGCGGTGGTGATCTGGGCGTTGCCGCCGGAGCCCTTGGCGTAGACGAACGGGGAGCCGTGGCCGATGGTGGTGCGCAGGGTGCGGGCGCCGTCGGACCAGTAGGGGGTGACCGTCCAGTCGGACCAGCTGTCGGCCTTCGTGTCGGGCGAGTTGAGGCCCGTCAGTCCGATGGTGAGGTCGCGCTTGTGGGCGTACTCGTACTGGCGGCCGTCACCGACGATCGCGGCGCTCGTCGGGTAGCCGACGTCGAGCCCGCCGGCCGTGGCCTGGTAGGTGAGGGGGTGCCCGTACATGGGGGTCGAGTACGGGTTGTCGCCGTAGCGCTGGAAGGCGAGGGAGGACCACCAGTCGTTGGTGGGCACGGGCCGGTCCTTGGCGGCGGCGGTCACCTTGGGCGCGACCGGCGTTCCCGTGTTGGTGGTGGGGCCCGACGTGCCGGGGGGCCGGGTGTCGGAGTAACTGCCGGAACCCACGGGGACGGTGGCGGCGGCCGCGGGTGCGGCGGCAGGGCCGCCCAGGCCCGCGACGGCGAGGGCTGAGGCCAGCAGCAGAACGGTGGCCGGTCTGGTGCGTGGGGATGGCATGCGTCACCTCAAGTCGTGACAGTGGGGAGACTCTGAGAGCGCTCTCAGATGGCCGGAACGTAAAGCCCATGTAATGCACGTGTCAATGGCTTGAACACAACGGGCCGTGCCGATCCCGTTATTCGTCATGTCTTCGAGGCGCGCCCGCAACCGTCCCGGCAGCACATGGCCGACGTCCCGTCCCGGCGACGGCGCGGAGCCGGGACGGCCTGGGTGGACCTCCGGCCGAGTGGTCCCGGGACAGCGCGGTGTCGCGTTCGGACCATGCCCGGCTCCCGTGTCGCGTTGTCCTGGTTGCTTCACGGTGCTGTTCCGGTTGGGGCCCGGCGGCGTACGCGTCGCGGGCTCACGGATAACGTTCCTGGCCACGGGGTCGGGCGTCCGTACGTTCGGTACGGCGTGACGGTCCCCTGTTTCATGTTCCGCTCTGACGAACCACGGGGGTGCGGCGAACGACCATGGCGGACAGCAGACCGGCCGGCACACTGCACAGTTCGGCCAGGTGTTCAGCCGTCATCGGCCCGTCCCCGGTCAACGCGGGCACCCGGACCTCACCGGTCGCCGGCGTCCACACCGGAACGGGTTCCCTTGCGGCCGTCAGTCATCGTCTCCCCTTTTCTCCGGCGACAGCCTACGGTCGGCGACCGATGAGGTCGGCGGCCTGGTCCGGGTGGTGGGTCAGCCATGTGCCGACGTGCTCCCGTACGGCCTGCTCGACGCTGTCGTACACGGTTCCGCCGCCCAACCGGCCGCGGGTGGCACCCTCGTATTCGGGGCGGTCCAGTTTCACGGAGACGACCGCTGTCAGGCCCCTGACGATGAGATCGGTGGTGAGGTCGGCATCCGCCGTCGTCAGCAGCCCTCGCTGACGTGCGTACGTGTTGACCGCTGCCGTCACCCCGGTGCGGAACCCGTCTGCGTGCGTGCCGCCCTCCGGGGTGGGCACGCTGTTGGCGAAGGTCCGGACCCGCGCCTCGCCCGAGCCGCGCCGGCTCAAGGCGACCTCCACTGTCCCCGCCATCCGCGCGTCCTCCTGTTCGAAAGCGATGATGTCGGGAGGGATGTGCGCTCCGGCTTCCGCGTCGAGGAGGGCGACGAAGTCCCCCGGCCCGCCGGGGAACTGGAACCGTACCGACCGGATTCCCCCGATGGGGCGTTCGTCGGTCAGGGAGATACTCAGGCCCCGGTTCAACAGGGCGACCTCTTTGAAGCGTGTGGCCAGTACGGCGAACGAGCACTCCCTCGTGTCGAAGATGTCGGTGTCCGGCCAGAAGGCGATGGATGTTCCACTGCCGGTCGCCGGTCCTGCGGCAGCGGGCGGAGCGACAGCGGCGCCGCGTACGTACTCCTGGACCCAGCGCACCTGTTCGTGCCGTACCTCGACCGTGAGTCGGCTTGACAGAGCATTGGTGACACAGGGCCCCATGCCGTAGAAGCTCCAGGTCACGGCGGGGCGGTTGCCCGGCCCGAGCTCGGCGTACGGGCGGGTCAGCAGGGATTCCAGGCCGGTGCCGCCGATGTCCCCGGACGCTTCGACGGGGATGCCCGGCCCGTCGTCGGTGACACGCACGCCGCCGTCGGACATGAGGGTGACGTCGACGCAACCGCCACCGCCGGCCAGCACCTCGTTCACCGACCGGCTGGCGATCTCGAACAGCAGCTGGTGCAGGCCCCGTAGGCCGGTTGAGCCGACATACATGCCGGGTCGCTTCCGAATGGCTTCGTGCCCCTCCAGAACTGTGATGTGACTGGCGTCGTATCTGCTGGGTCCCTCACTCACGGGGTCCCCCTCCTATGGTGTCGGACGAGCCTTCTCCACCGTACGCGCATCGCCACATAACGCCAGGTCAAGGCAGGTTTTCCGAGGGCTTGAACCGGCGCGTGAGGGCCCGCCGCCGAGCAGTCGGCCGAGACGGTCCGGACAACGGCCGAACTGCGCTCTCGGCCCCGCCGAGGCCGCGGACGATCCTGTTTCAGGCCGTGCCGAGGCCCTCGATCTCCGCAAGTTGAGCCAACCCGTCAGCACCCGCCCCGTCGGCTGCATCCGCAGGTGCGCCTCGACGTGCAGTGCATGAGTCCCCAGGCAGCGGTTGTTCCTCCGTCCCGATGCAGGACCCCGAGTCCGCGAGACGCTGTGAGCGAATCCGCCGGGCGGTCGCCAGGCACCCGTCATGAGGCCCCAGAGCGTGGCGTCCGCGCGCCAGACGACCTCACCACCTTCGGAGACGAGCTCGGTCGGGGTGCCGACGAGGTCGGTGACGATGGCGTAGAACCGTTCGTCGACGACGTGCTGGGGCGTGTCGGCGGGAGTGGTGCGCTCCGTCTGGGTCAGGGGCCGGACGCCCTCCCGTTCCCAGGTCGGTGTGGACGCCTCGGACGAACCCGCACCCGTGGTGGCCTGCTCCACCAGGTGCGGGCCGTCCCAGGCGAAGCGGGTCTCGTCGGCCACCCGCAGAAGCCCCGGGTCGGGGTGCCATGTTGCCTCCCTCCCTGCGTTCCCCCTGTTCACGCCGTGTTTCCCGTCGACCGGCCCGGCGGGCAACAGGAAACCCGTCGACCCCTGCCGGCAGCCGGGCAACTCTGGATCCGTCAGCAGGCGGCTTCCAGGAGGGCGGAGTTGATGAGACGGGTGCTCGTGTCCTTGTGCGCGGTCGTGGCGGCCGTCACGACCGGTTGCGCCGGCGGCACCGACGACGGTGACGGCCGGGCACCACAGGACCCGCGTCCCCGGGCACTGACCTGGCAGCAGGAACTGCGTGTCGCCGACGCGCAACAACGCCTGACCAAGCAGTGCATGGAGCGCCGGGGCTTCACCTACCGGGAGGACCGTGGCCTGACGCTCGAAGAGAGCCGCCCGGTGCGCTACGTGCAGGACGACGTGGCCTGGGCCCGTACGTACGGGTACGGCGGCCGGATCGAGGCGAAGAGTCTGCGCGTCCACGAACGCAACCCCAACGGAACCTACCGCCAGGACCTCTCCCCGTCCCGGCGCGTCGCCTTCGACACCGCGCTCGACGGCGGTGACGGCGCCCGCATGCTCACGGCATCGCTGCCGGGCGGCGGGGAGACGCGCAAACGCGTCGGCGGCTGCACGGAGGAGGCCGAGCGCGCACTCTACGGCGACCCGGCCGAGTGGTACCGCACCGGGAAGATCGCCACCGGCCTCAACGCCCTCTACGGCAAGGAGCTGATGGAGGACCGCCGCCTGACCGCGGCGGTACGGGCCTGGTCCCGGTGCATGAAGAAGGCGGGCCTGCCCTACGAGGACCCCCAGGCGGCCCGCGAAGCCGTCCGGGTCGACACCGGCCGGCTGGGCGCGGCCCGCGCCGACGAGGCGTTCGCCGCCGAGCGGAGGACCGCCGTCGCCGACGCGACCTGTGCCCGCGAGACCTCCCTGCGCGCCGTGGCCACGGCGCGGGAGACGTACTACCTGGACCGCCTGCGCGACCGGTTCGGCAAGGACATCGACACCTACCGGCACCTCGGCCGACGGGCCTACGACCGGGCGGTGCGCATCGTCCCGGAGCGGGACTGACCACTCCCCGCTCCGGGGCGGACACCGCCCCCGGTGTCGGCGCATCACCGCCGACGCATCACATCATCAGAGAAAACGAGGGGAAACAGCATGCGCAAGTTCACCGTCACGGCCGCCCTCCTGGGGCTCACCGCCCTGGGCGTCGTCGTACCCGCCACCACCTCGCAGGCGGCCGGGAACACCGTCGCCGGACCGGGCTGCGACAGCAAGTGGGGGCCGCGCAACGGCAACATGTACGCCTGGGAGAACCTGGACTGCTCGGGTGCCCAGCTGATCAGCACCGCGGGCAACAGCGACTGGTGGGTCGGCTCGCAGGACAGGGCGACGTCCGTCATGAACCGCGGCTTCACCGGCGGCCTCGACCACGTCGCGTTCTACGAGAACTCCGGCTTCGGCGGCGGCCACGCCTGCCTCGCGCCGGGCGAGCTCTACGCCGACAACCTGACCGACAACCGGTTCACCAACGGGGTCAACGCGAACGACACCATCTCCTCGCACCGGTGGGTGGCCCGCAGCGCCTGCGGGGCCTTCCTGACCTGACCCGACCCGACCCGACACGACCTGCCCGTGTGACGGGAAACGAACGTCCGGAACCGCCCCATGGTTCCGGACGTTCGTGTTTTCGCCACACCGGGTGAAAGGTTTGGCTGCCCTCAGCACCCCGGCAGTAACCTGGACGTCCACCGTCTCACGGCCGCACCGCTTGGGGGACTCCGTGGGAGATCCGCAGCACGGGCATGAAGCAGACCACGGGAACGGGCGGGATCGGAACGCGCTGACCACGCACTCCTTCCCCGCGCAACTGAGACGCCTCAGACAGGCGCGTGGCCTGTCGCTGACCGACCTGGCACGGCAGACGCATTACAGCAAGGGCTACCTCAGCAAGATCGAGACCGGCACGAAACGGGTGACCGCCGACGTCGCCCGTGTCTGTGACCGAGTACTGGGCGCTGAGGGGGAGTTGCTCAGGCTCGTACAGGAGGGAGCGCCCGCCGACCGCGGAAGCGGCGCCGAGGCCGCCGCTTCCGGGCGGCAGTCCGACGGGGCGTGTCCGTACCGCGGCCTGTCGGCGTTCACCCCGCAGGACGCGGACTGGTTCTTCGGCCGGGAGCGCGCGACGGCCGCACTGGTGGAACGGGTCTTCGAACGGGTGGGAAGCGGCCCGCTGATGCTCGTCGCCCCCTCGGGCGCGGGCAAGTCGTCCCTGCTCAACGCCGGACTGGTGCCCGCCCTGCGGCGCGGCGACCTCCCCATGCCGGGCGCCGACCGGTGGCCGGTGGTGACGTTCACCCCCACCCCACGGCCCCTGGACGAACTCCTGGAACGCACCGCGAAAGCGGTGGGCGGGGACCTCGCCGTCACCGTCGGGGAGGTGCGCGGGAACCCCGACGCGGTGCTGGACGCCGTACGCACGATGGTGGGTGATCCGCCGACGCCGCCAGGGGAACGCCGGCCCCCGCCCTGCCGGCCGGTGCTGATCGTCGACCAGTTCGAGGAGCTCTTCACCCTCTGCGCGGACGAGGACGAGCGGCGCTCCTTCGTCCGGGTGCTCTGCGCGCTGGCGGCCTCCCGTCCGGAGGAGGGGGCACACGGCCCCGCCGTCGTGGTGCTGGGCGTCCGGGCCGACTTCACCGGCGACTGTCTGGACCTTCCCGAACTGGCCCCGGTCCTCACGGACGGGCTGTTCGTGCTGCCGCCCATGTCCGTGGGGGAGCTGCGCGAGTCCATCACCCGCCCGGCGGAACTCGCCGGACTGACTCTCCAACCGGGCCTGGTGCCCCTGCTCCTGCGCGACGCGGGGCTGCGCGACGAGCAGGGCGGCCCACCGCGGGGCGGCGGGACGGACACCGGTTCCGGAGCCGACGTGGCACCCTCCGGCGTGCTCCCCCTCGTCTCCCACGCCCTGCTGGCCACCTGGCAGAGGCGCGAGGGGGCCGCCCTGACCGTCGCCGGGTACGAGCGGGCCGGCGGCATCCGGGGTGCGATCGCGCGGACCGCCGAGAACGTCTTCGCCCGGCTGTACCCGGCCGAGCAGAAGACGATCCGCCGCGTCCTGTCCCGTCTGGTGTACGTCGCGGACGGCGGCGGGGCGACCCGTCGCCGGACGAGCGGGGCCGCCCTGATGGAGCAGTTCGCCGACGCGGACGGCGCGGCCGCCGCGCTCGACGCCTTCGTACGGGCCCGGCTGATCACCATGGACAGCGACACGGTCGAGATCACCCACGAGGCCCTGCTGCACGCCTGGCCACGGCTGCGGGACTGGATCCACGCCGACCGCGCCGGGCTGCTCCTGCACCAGCAACTCGCGCATGCCGCCGCCGAATGGGAGCGCGAAGGCCGCGATCCGTCCGCGCTGTACCGCGGCACCCGGCTGAGCACCGTGCGCTCCTGGGCCGACGAACTGGACGGCTGGAGCAGGCTCGGCCCCGTCGAGGAGGCGTTCCTCCGGGCGAGCCTGGCCGAGCAGGAAGGCCATGAGAGGCAGGCCAGACGCCAGGTCCGGCTCCGGCAGTCGATGCTGGCCACGCTCGTCGTCCTGCTGGGGCTCGCCCTGACCGCCGGAGGCCTCGCCTACCAGCAGCGCGAGAGCGCCTTCGACCAGGAACGCGTCGCGCGTTCCCAGGCGCTCGCCGTGCGGTCCGCGTCGCTCGCCGGAGGCCGGCCGGAGGCGTCGATGCTGCTGGCCGGGGAGGCCTACCGGGCCCACGCCACCGCCGAGGCGCGCGGCGCGCTGCTGAGCACGCAGTCGCAGCCCTTCTCCGGCCGGCTGGGCGGTCACCGGGGGCCGGTCAACGCGGTGGTCTTCGCGCCGGACAACCGGTCCCTGGCGACGGCCAGTTCCGACGGGACGGTGACCCTGCGCCGGGTGTCGGACCACCGCACGACCGCCACGTTCGCCGTGTCCGGGCCCGTCCGCTCGATCGCCTTCAGCCCGGACGGCCGCACCCTCGCGGCGACGTCGGCGCGCGGGCCCGTGAGCCTCTGGGACATCGCCGAGCGCCGGAGGAAGGCCGTGCTCACCGACAGCACGAAGGGCGCCCGGGCGCTGTCCTTCGACCCCCGCGGGCACCGGCTCGCCGTCGCGACCGCGCAGGGGCCGATCCAGCTGTGGGACACCGCGCGCACCCCCCGCGTCACCGCCTCCCTCAGCGGGCACAAGGGGACGGTCAACGCCCTGGACCACGCCGGCGACGGCCGGACCCTGGTCTCCGCCGGAGCGGACCGGACCGTGCGCCTCTGGGACACCGACCGGGCCCGGCCCCTCGCCGTGCTCAAGGGGCACACCGACGAAGTGCTGGGCGCGGCGTTCTCCCCGGACGGCAGGAAGGTGGCCTCCGGAGGCGTCGACCGGACCGTACGGCTGTGGGACGTGCGCGGCGGCCGGCCCGGCGCGACGTTGTCCGGGAGCAGCGACGACATCAACGCCGTCGCGTACACGCACGACGGCACCACGGTCGTCGGCGCGGTCGGCGACGGGACGACCAGACTGTGGGACGTCCGCAGCGGTCGGCAGACCGCCGTCCTCGCCGGTCACACCGACTACGTGATGGGGGCGGCCGTGACCTCCGACGGCGCCCTGCTCGCCACGGCCGGTTTCGACCGGTCCGTGGTCCTGTGGAACCTCGCCGGCCCGGTGCTGACGGCCCGTCCGTTCACACAGGTCTGGCAGGCCCGGTACAGCCCCGACGGGCGACTGCTGGCCACCGCCGACGCCGACCACACGGTACGTCTGTGGGAGGTGGGCGGGCGCCGGCTCCTGGCGACACTCAGGGGACACACCGAGGCGGTCCTCTCGGTGTCCTTCGCACCCGACGGGCGCACCCTGGCGTCGGCGGGCTCCGACGGCACGATCCGGCTGTGGGACGTGGCCGCACGGGGACCGCTGGCGACCCTGACCGGCCACCTCGGGCAGGTCTTCTCCCTCGCCTTCGCCCCCGACGGCCGGAGTCTCGCCTCGGCCGGCGCCGACCGTACGGTGCGCCTGTGGGACGTGACGAAGCGCGCGCCGCTGGCGACACTGCCCGGCCACCGGGACTTCGTCAACGGCGTCGCCTTCAGCCCCGACGGCCGGGTTCTGGCGAGTGCCGCCGACGACCTGACCGTACGGCTCTGGGACGTCTCCTCGCACCGCCCGCTCGGCACGCTGAAAGGCCACACCGGAGCGGTGCGCAGCGTGACCTTCGCCCCTGACGGGCGGACCCTGGCCAGCAGCGGCAACGACGGCACCGTACGGCTGTGGAACGTCCGCGAACACCGCTCGGAGGCCGTCCTGACCGGTCACATCGGCTCCACCCGGGGCATCGCCTTCGCGCCCGACGGCCGCACGCTCGCCAGCAGCGGCAACGACCGTACGGTGCGCCTGTGGGACGTCGCAGGACGACGCCCGTGGGCGACGCTGACGGGCCACACCGACGCGGTGTGGAGCGTGACCTTCGCCCCCGACGGGCGCACGGTGGCCAGCACGAGCACCGACGGCACCGTACGGCTGTGGGACCTCGATCCCGGGGCCCGGCTGGCACGGATCTGCCGGCTGAGCGCGAGCATCGGTGCGGACGCGCGCGCGAAGCTCCTGCCCGGTGTCCGCCTCACCGACGACAAGGCGGCCTGCGACGGGCGGGGGTGAGGGCGGCCCACTTGCTCGAAGGGGGTCGGGAACTGCTGGAATCTGACTGTGTACGAGTGAGTTCCGGCGTGTGTGAGTGAGCGGTGGGCTGCGGTCGGGGGCGTGCTGTCCTGCCCGGCAGGAGATGGGAGTTCGCCTGTCGAGTGGGTGACCTTTGAGGGTGGTGTTCGTCGGGTGGGGTGGGCGGGTCTTCACGGCTGTTGCACTGGGCGAAGGCCTGCGACGTGAAGGCGATCGCTGTCGAGGACCTGGACTTCACAGGGAAGAAGACCCGCGAGAAGCACGGGAGGCGTAAGCGGTTCCGGCAGCTGGTCTCCGGCACGCCCACCGGCCGACTCCGCGCTCACCTGACCTCCAAGGCCGACCACCTGTGAAACGGGCTGGCGCTGTCTGCGATGAGGTCATTCTGATCCGGGGCCAGGATCGCTTGTGGGTGGTTCGGGCAGCCAGTCGCGAGCCGGGTCGTACTCCAGCCATCGCCTGCGCCCGGCTTCTCCCGCGCAGGCGGCGGTGAGGCTGTTCAGGCCAGGGTGCCCGTTGCCGGTGCGCCACAGCAGTGACCAGGCGTACAGCGGCGTGGGATCGACCAGGGGGACGCAGCACAGTCCGGGAACCTCCGGCAGTGACGCATCCGCAGGTACCAGCGAGAAGCGTCGCGGATCTTCCGTCATCTCGGCGAGGAAGTGGGCAAGCCCCAGGTTGACGCTCGTCGCCGTGTTCCGGATGCCGAACCGGTCGGCGAACCGGTGGAGGAAGTCGAGCCGGTTCAGCGGGCCGGGCGCCCACAGCACGCTGCCGCGCAGCTGGTCCGGTCGCAGCGCCGGTTCGGCCGCGAGCGGATGGTCCTCGCTCAGTACGGCATCCACCGGCTCGAGGCGGACGAGGCGGTGGGCAAGGCCGGCGGGCAGCGGGGGGTGGACCCGGCCGAAGGCCGCGTCGATGTCGCCGCGCAGCAGTGCCGTCGTCACCGACGGCAGATCACGCCCGTGCCCCAACGTCAGCTCGCCGGCCCGTCCGGCGACTTGGGCCAGTGTCCGCATCGGCGCGTAGAGGTGACCCCAGACATCCACGCGCAACGGATCGTCCGTGACGACCACTGCCGCGACGGCGGCGTCGGCGGCGGCCACGGCCTGCCGGGCCGGCAGGAGGAAACGCCGTCCGGCCTCCGTGAGGCGCACGCCGTTGCCGCCGCGCTGGAACAGTGCGGTGCCGAGCAGGAATTCCAGCCGCGCGATCCTCTTCGACAGCGCCTGCTGGGAGATGGCGAGCTGTACGGCCGCCCGTCCGAAGTGCAGTTCCTCGGCGGTGCGCACGAAGGCACGTACTTGCGCCACATCGAGATCCATGGCTCTCACCATAGGTGACAACCAGAGGTTGTCGGCCGTGCTTGTTCGTTGTTGGATCGTGGGGCGGCCGCGGAGGTTGCATCCTCCCCATGCAGAGACTGATTCCCACGGGAGAAGCGGCGTGCCCGGTCGCCTTCGCCGAGGTCCCACAGGCCGAGCCGGAGCCCGGTGAGGTACTGATCAAGGTCGAGGCCTTCGCCCCGAACCGGGGCGAGACGTTCCTTCTCGAACACCCCCGGCCGGGGCTGCTGCCCGGCAAGGACGTCGCAGGGCTCGTCGTACAGGCGGCAGCCGACGGCTCCGGCCCCGGCATCGGCACCCGCGTGGTCGGGCACCCGGCGCAGGGCGGCTGGGCCGAGTACGCCGCCGTGCCCACGCACTCGCTCGCGGTGCTCCCCGACAGCATCGACAGCGTACGGGCGGCGGCCCTGCCGCTGGCCGGGATCACCGCCCTGCGGCTGCTGCGTACGGTCGGCTCCCTGGCCGGCCGGCGGGTACTGCTGACCGGCGCCTCGGGCGGCGTCGGCCACTACGTCACCGAGCTGGCCGTCGGCGCGGGAGCCGAACTGACCACGGTGACGAGCACGCCGGAGCGCGGCGAGCGCCTCGCGGAGCTGGGCGCGAAGGTGGTCCACGAGGTCGCGGCGGCCCAGGGACCGTTCGATGTCGTGCTGGAGTCCACGGGCGGGCCGGATCTGCCCCTCGCCCTGTCGAAGGTGCGCCCGGGCGGCACGCTCGTCTGGTTCGGCCAGGCAAGCCGCACCCCGGTGACCCTTGACTTCTTCCAGCTTCTCGGCGGGCCCGAGCGGGTCACCATCCAGCACTTCCACTACGCCGGTGGGCCGTACGACTCCGACCTCTCGGCACTGGTGCGCCTCGTGGAACAGGACCGACTGCACCCGGAAATCGGCCGCATCACCGACTGGGCACGGACCGCCGACACTCTGGTCGACCTACGGGAGCGCCGGATACGCGGCAAGGCCGTCCTGCTGACCGGAGGAGCACGATGAACGTTACCGAGTTCGCCGCCGCCCAGTGGACACGCGCCACCGGTGCGGGCGTGGACCCGCACGAGTACCGGCGCGTCACCGCCGGCCTCACCTCCGTCACCGACTGGGGCCCGTCCTTCCTGCGCACCGGACACAGCTACCTCCGGCGCGCGGAGCACGCGGGATCACCCCTCTCAGCGGGTGAACACCTGCTGATGGCGGCCCGGTGGTTCCACCTGGCCACCCTGGCCCCGTACGCGGAAACACCTCGGGCCGCCGCTGAAGCGGATCACGCGTTGAGCCGGGCGCTCACCGTGCTGGAGCCCGGTGCGCGGCGGGTGAGCGGCGAGGGGTTCACCGGCTGGCTGCGTGGCCCCGCCGACGCGCCGGGGACCGTGGTCGTGGTCCCCGGCCTGGACTCGGCCAAGGAGGAATTCCTCGACCTGGCGTCCGCGCTGCTGGCCAGGGGGCTCGCGGTGTTCACGATGGACGGCTCCGGACAGGGCGTGCTCGCGGCCACCACGACCTTCGTGCCGGACTACGAGCGGGTCGTAGGCCGGGTCATCGACACCCTAGGCGTCGCCCGCATCGGGCTCGTCGGACTGAGCCTGGGCGGCTATTTCGCAGCCCGGGCCGCGGCGCTGGAGCCGCGCGTTGCGGCCGTGGCCACCGTCAGCGGCCCCTTCCGCCTCGACTGGGAGGAACTCCCCCAGCCGGTACGGGACATCATGGCCCAGCGCACCGGAGGAGCCGACGCCGCCCACGCGTTCGTACGGCACGTGGATCTCACCGCCCTGGCGCCCCGCATCGCGGCCCCGCTGCTGGTCGTGGACGGCGGCCAGGACGCCATCCCCGGCGTGACGAACGGCGAGCCCCTGGCCCGCCTGGCACCGCGCGGCAGCTACCTGTCCGTCCCACACGGCGACCACCTCCTCGGTAACGCGCGGTCCGACTGGTTGCCCCACCTCAGCGACCACCTCACGCACACCCTGGCGGGAGCACCGGTATGAACCGTTTCACCGACAAGACCGTCCTCATCACCGGCGGCACCAGCGGCATGGGCCTGGCGACCGCTCACCGCCTCATCGCCGAAGGTGCCCGAGTCATCGTCACCGGCCGCACCCGCGCACGGGTGGACTTCGCCGTCGAGGCGCTCGGGCCGAGCGCCTCGGGAATCGTGGCCGACGCCGCCGACCTCGGCGCGGTGGACGCGTTGATGGAGGCCGTCCGGGAGCGGCACGGCCGGCTGGACGGCCTCTTCGCGAACGCGGGCACCGGCACCTTCCTGCCGTTCGAGAGTATCGCCGAGACTGACTTCGACCACGGCATCGACGTCAACCTCAAGGGCGTGTTCTTCACCGTCCAAAAGGCACTGCCGCTGCTGGCGGACGGAGGGGCGATCGTCGTCAACGCCTCCTGGACCCTCCACCGGGGCAACAGCGTCCTGACCCTCTACTCGGCGACCAAAGCCGCCGTGCACAACCTGGCCCGAACCCTCGCCGCCGCACTCGCCCCGCGCGGTATCCGCGTCAACTCCGTCAGCCCCGGTTATATCGACACCCCGATGTACCCGGCCGACGCGTTGACCACAGCGGAGGCGAAGGCGGTCACCGACCAGATCGTCGCCGGCCGCTTCGGACGCCCGGAAGAGGTCGCCGCGGCTGTGGCCTTCCTCGCCTCGGCCGACGCGTCCTACGTCAACGGTCAGGATCTCGTCATCGACGGCGGCCTGGTCGGTGCGGCACCCGCCTGACGACCGGCCGAACACACACAGCCCGACGCGCCTTCTCCGGTGCTGCGCGGTCGCTCCCGCTTCGTTCTCCACGCTCGACGACGAGAACCCGTCCGGCCACCGCCACGCTCCTCGGTGAGCAGGAGCGGGTCCAGGACCCACTCCTGTTCACTGATCGGGAGCGGTTTCCCGGGTGTTTCCCGTTGCCCATCGGCAGGAGGCGACGCCTGGATCTCGACAAGCACGAGGCACGGTCAGCAGGCTGCTGTGCGACCACTCCCTTCACCACCCACAGGAAACGGGGGTCCTGGCATGCACCGCCGGACCGGTCTCATCCGCACACTGATCGCGTTACTCGCCTTCCTCTTCTGGGCGCCGGTGTCCGCCGCCGCCGCGAACACCCAGGCGCCCGCGCAGCGTACGGCCGCCGACGCGTGCGGCGTCCTCGCACCCGGAGCCTCCGCGGCGGCCGAACGCGCGATCGCCGCCGCCTGCGCCGAGGTCGCGGCCGGCACCTGGTACACATGGGGCGGCGGGCACGGCGCCCGTCCGGGTCCCACGTACGGCCAGGTCGACCCGACCGACCCGGACAGCGAACACGACCCCGAGCGCTTCGGCTTCGACTGCTCGGGCCTGGTCCGCCACGCGTACGCCGAGGCGGCGGGCTCCGACATCCTCAACGGTGTCGCCAGCCGGCAGTACTACACGCACCGCGCCGCCGCCCGCTTCACCGCCGCCCAGGGCCTGGCCCCGCTGGCCCCGGGCGACCTGCTCGCCTGGGGCACCTCGCAGGACCTGCACCACATCGCCATCTACCTGGGCGCGGGCAAGATGGTCGAGGCCAAGGAGTCCGGCACCAGGCTCATGGTCAGTGACGTGCGCCTGAACGGCGACTACTTCGGCGCCGTCCGCGTCAACACCGGGACCGTCACCGGTCACATCCACCAGACCTGGGGTACCGACGTGTGGACCAAGGCCGAGCCTTCCCTCGCCGCCGCCCGCGTCTACGCCTTCCCGTACTCCACCACCATCCGCGTCCAGTGCCAGAAGCACGCGGAGGAGGTCACCTCCGACGGCTACACCAACGACGTGTGGTCGTACCTGCCGGACTACAAGGCGTGGGTGACCAACATCTACATCAAGGGAGCGGCGTGGCTCGACGGCGTGCCCGACTGCGGGACGACGGTGCCGGCGACACCGTGACGGGCCGGCGCCGAGGACGACGGACTCGGCGCCGGGGTCCGCTCCGGAACGGAGTGTGTCCGGAACACGGACGGCACGAGTGCGGCCTCTGCCTCGCGGGAGGCGGCGGTCGCACTCGTACCGGGGGCGACGTGCGCGCCCGTACGGGACGACCGCCGTGGGGAGGTGCGTGCCCGGGCGCCGGGGCCGCGTCACCGCCCGGCCGGGCCGGTGTGACCGCTGTGCGGTGAAGCCCGGGGGACCCGAGACCGCCGCCGGCCGGAGGGAACCCGGAGCGGTTCGGCCCGGGCGGTCCCGCACCGGCGATTCGAGGCCGTGGACTGCCCGGGCGCTCCCGGGGCGCCGGCCGTGGGTGTCAGGCGCCGAGCGTGCGGAAGAAGGCGCGGACGTCGGTGACGAACGCCTCCGGCTGCTCCAGTGCGAGGAAGTTGCCGCCGCGCTCCAGCTCGGTCCAGTGGGTGATGTGGTGGTCCCGCTCGGCGAAGCGGCGGATGGCGATGTCGGTGTGCAGGGCGACGGCCACACCGGTCGGGACGGTGCCGCGCGCCTTCGGGCCCCAGGCGTCGGCGTCGTGGCCTGCCTCGTAGTAGAGGTTCGCCGAGGAGCCGGCCGTGCCGCTGAACCAGTAGACGCTGACGTTGGTCAGCAGGCGGTCGCGGCCCACGGCGTCCTCGGGAAGCTCGGCGGCGGGGTCGGTCCATTCCTTGAACTTCTCCACGATCCAGGCGAGTTGGCCGACCGGCGAGTCGTGCAGGCCGTAGGCGAGGGTCTGCGGCCGGGTGGACTGGATGGCGTTGAAGCCCATCTTGTCCTGCTGGAAGTCCTCCAGCCGCGCCAGCCGTTCCTTCTCGGGCCCGGTCAGCCCCTCGACCTCGGCGGGATCCCCGGAGGGGAAGGTGATCAGGCCGTTGACGTGGATGCCGACGACCCGGTCGGGTGCCCGGCGCCCCATCTCGGCGGCGATCCAGGCGCCACCGCCCGTTCCCTGGACGCCGTAGGAGCTGTAGCCGAGCCGGTCCATCAGCTCGACGAACGCGCCCGCGATGCGGCCGGTGTTCCAGCCGGCCTCGCCGAGCGGACCGGAGAAGCCGGTGCCGGGCGTGGAGGTCACGATGACGTGGAAGTCCTGCGTGAGCGGGCGGATGACCTCGACGAACTGCACGAACGAACAGGGCCAGTCGTGCAGCAGGAGCAGCGGGACGGCCGCCGGGTTCTGCGAACGGACGTGCAGGAAGTGGATGTTCTGTCCGTCGATCTCAGTGGTGAACTGGGGGAACTCGTTGAGCTCCGCCTCCGCCCTGCGCCAGTCGAAACCATCGGCCCAGTACGCGGTCAGGGCCTTGAGGTAGTCCGTGGGCACACCCCGGCTCCAGCCGGCGCCGGGGATCTCGCCGCCCCAGCGGGTACGCGCCAGCCGGTCGCGCAGGTCGTCGAGCTCGTCCTGCGCGACGTCGATGCGGTACGGGTGGATCCGGGCGTCGGTGTTGCTGCTGTTCCCCATGGGTAAGACGGTATTCTGCATATAGGCACACCACGTTCCTAATGACACTCCAAGCTGGGCCTCATGCTTGATACTTCCGCCCGTTTGCTGCGTCTGCTCTCCCTGTTGCAGACTCCGCGGGTCTGGCCGGGATCCGAACTGGCCGAGCGCCTGGGGGTGAGCGGCCGTACCGTTCGCAACGACATCGACCGGCTGCGCGAGCTCGGCTATCCCGTGGACGCCACGCGCGGAGCCGTCGGCGGCTACCGGCTGGGCGCCGGGGCGGCGATGCCCCCGCTGCTGCTGGACGACGAGGAGGTCGTCGCAGTGACGGTCGCGCTGCGCACCGCTGCGCAGGGCGCCGTCCCCGGCACCGAGGAGACCTCGCTGCGGGCGCTGGCCAAGCTGGAGCAGGTGCTGCCCTCACGGCTGCGCCGACGGGTGCGGACACTCCAGGCGTACACCGTGGCCGTACCCTCCGACCGTCCGGTCCCGACCGTCTCCGCGGACGTGCTGACCACCCTGGTCTCCGCCTGCCGCGACCGGGAACGGCTGCGCTTCGACTACCTGGACCACGTGGGATCGGCCACCCGTCGTGTGGTGGAGCCGTATCGTGCGGTGAACTGGGGACGTCGCTGGTACCTGGTGGCGTGGGACGTCGAGCGCGAGAACTGGCGGATCTTCAGGGCCGACCGGATCCAGCCTCGCACTCCGACCGGACCGCGCTTCGCCCCGCGCGAACCGCCCGGCGGCGACATCGCGGCGTACGTCTCCCGAAGGGTGTCGAGCACGGCCTGGCGCTACCACGCACGGGTGACCGTCCACGCCCCGGCGACGGCGGTGATCGAGCGGATCAACCCCGCGGTCGGCACGGTCGAGGCGATCGACGCCGACAGCTGCGTCCTGACCACCGGCGCGGACACGGTGCAGGTCCTGGCCGTCCACCTGGGCATGCTCGACTTCGACTTCGACGTCACCGAGCCCGCGGAACTGGTCACCCACCTCCGTCGGCTCGCCGACCGCTACGCCCGCTCCACGCCGCCCACCCGCTGAGGCGAGAGGACCCGCCGTGGCCGCAGGAAGCGGGGGCAGCCGGATCCGCCACTACCGGGCCGGATTTTCCGAGCCCGACGTTCCACGTCAGTGAGCTCGGTGTTCCTTGACCGGCTCAGCGCGTTCGGCGATCCCACCGGTGCTGAGGGCGCGGCTGAGGCGTTTGCCGGGGTGTCGAAGACCTTCACGCGCGGCCGCGTGCCGTCCGCCCCGGCGGCCGGCCGGACGTGGAAGTTCCGGCAGGGGACGCGTACGTGTGCGGCGTGGGTGCCTGCACCGGCGGGCACGGGGACGGCCGGCGCGTGAGCACCGGCCCCGGCGGCCCGCCCCTCCCTCCGGAGTGCACGTGGCGAGCGTCACCGTGGACGGCCCGGTCGCCCCCGGTACCGACTTCGACCCCGACGACATCGCCAAGCACTACTGGCAGCTGCACACCCAGTCGCGCCATCTGTGGGACCGCGAGATGCTGCACGCCGGCCGCACATGATCCGCCTTGCCCCCAACGGCCGTCGCCTCATCGCGGCCGCGCCGGGAGTCCGCGGGCGCGTCCTCGGCACCCTGAACTCCTCGGGACCGTGCACCGAGAGGCCGGGCCGCTCCACCACACTGCTCGGCGGGTGCGGCGGCCTCGTCGGCCGGATCGGCTTGGGAAGGGACTTCCCCGTCATATGGTCACAGTAGGCCAACGGACGTGACGGTTCGGGGCCTCTACCGCGTTCGGGGCCTCCACGGGCCGCAGTGGAGGACACCGGCACGAGGACTCGTAGCCTTCTGATCATGGCCGACATCTACGAACTCCAGCTCACGCTCGACCTGCCGGGCTCGCTCCCGCCGCAGGACCTCGCCCTGCTCCGCTGGCACCTGGGGGAGGAGGGCGGCCGGCCGGACGACGGTTACGCGTACCCCCTCTGGGGGGACCGGGGACCGGCGCTGCGGATCGGGGGCGCGTTGGTCGGGGAACTGTGCTCCGACGGACCGCAGTGGGCGCTGACCGTGCGGCAGGAGGCGCATCCCGACGAGTTCGACGATCTGCGCAGGATGGTGCTGTGGCTCGGCGCGCGCACGACGACCGTGGGCACCGTCGGGTACCTCCGCTTCTACGAGTCCCATGTCCCCGATGTGCTGGTCGCGGAGGCGGGAGCCGTCCGCAGCGCGGTCCTGCGGGTGGAGAAGGTCCTGGAGTCGGCGGCCGAGGTGATCCCCGACCCCTACGCGTGAACCGCGGCCGCTCCGGAGCCTCCCTCCCGTCCGCGCCGTCGAGGCGCCGGTCGCCCCCGGCCCCGCCACGGTGAGAACGTCGTTCCCGCCGCAGCCGGCGACGGGCAGCGGTCGCGGGCGAACGGACGTGCCCCCGCCCGGCGTCGGCACGGGAGTCGCACGGGCACTGTCGGCAGGCGAGGCTCTCACCTCTTGAGCCGAGCGCCCTCACCGGTGGGACCACTGCCCGGGATGGTGGGGGGCCGCCCGCCTACTCCGGGGGCGTGGGCGTCTCGGCGGTGCGGTACATCGCCTGGACGTCCAGCTCCAGTTGCACGGTCGGGCCGACGACCGCGATGCCGCGGGCCAGCATCGAGCGCCAGTTGAGGGTGAAGTCCTCGCGGTGCAGCTCCGCCTTCGCCAGTGCCGCGCCGCGCAGCTCCTGTTCGTAACCGCCGTTCACCGTGCCGAGGTACGTCGTGTCCAGGCCCACGGAGCGGCTGGTGCCGTGCATGGTGAGCGTGCCGTTCAGCGTCCACCGGGAGCCGCCCCGGTAGGCGAACCGGGTGCTGGTGAAGTCGATGTACGGGTAGCGCTCGACGTCGAGGAAGTCGGCGGAACGCAGGTGGTTGTCACGGGTCCTGTTGCCCGTGGTGATGCTGGCGGCGTCGATGCGCACCGAGACCTGGGAGTCGCCCATGTCCGGCGCGACGCGGATGCCGCCGGTGAAGCGGGTGAAGCGGCCGTGGACGTGGGCCATGCCCACGTGCTTGGCGATGAAGCGGATCGCGGTGTGCGGCGGGTCGAACAACCAGGTGCCGGGCGGCGGCAGTTCCAGCTGGCGCGCGGGCAGCAGCGCGACGCGCGCCGGGGGGAGAGCGGCACCGACGGCTATGTCGACGTTGTTGCGGGCCGGGGTGAGGCCCTCCGCCGCGACCATCACGCTGTAGGAGCCGGGCGGGAGCGCCGCCATGAACAGACCGTACGGATCGGTGGTGCCGCGGGCGGCGACCCGGTGGCTGTCCAGGGCGGTCACCGTGACCTCGGCGCCGCCCAGGGGCTGCCCCATGGGATCGACGACCTCGCAGCCGTACGCGCCGGCGCCGGCCGGCAGGGGCAGCGAGAGGTCCGGTGCGGCGCCGGGAGCGCTGCGGGAACGTCGGCGCCGGAGCAGTCCGAGGGCCATGCGGTTCACCTTTCTTCCTGCGTGTCACCACCGCGAGACCCGCACCGACGGACGTGTTCGCGGTCGCCGAGAACCGTCGGGGAGGAGTTGCAGGCGCGATGAAGTCAAGTATTAAACGATCATAGGGCAGGTGATGCGGGGTGGTTCACCGCCGAGGTCGGCGTGCGACAAGGCTCGCCCGCGTGCCGGATTGCCGTGAACAGCCGCCATCCCGGTCGTTCCGCGGGGCGTACCGCGCCTTCCGGACTGCGATTCTTTGCGCCGGTGCTGTGGCGAACGCCACCTGGACCCGCGAAGGATTCACACGCGGCTCGCGGTCTCGTCACGCGCTCCCCACATCGCGCGGGCCGCGCCGCCGCGCCGGTCGGCCCCGTCCGTCCGCGCAGAAGGAGAAAACCCGTACGCTGCGTGGGCGTACGGGCGATGACGATGGCGATGCCGGCGGGTGGTGCGGGGTGGCTGACCGTCGAGGCCGACGGGCGGCGTCCTGTCGGTGAGGTCGACGGGCCCCGTGAAGGCGCAGGTGTCCGTCCGATAGCGGTGTGGCCGGCGCCCGGCAACGCTCACGGGCGGACGGACGCACCGCCACCCGGCACCGGCCGGTCGAGGTCCGGGTCGCCGAACTCCGCTCGCAGGGCCTGGAAGGCGGTGACCTTCTCCTCGCCGAAGCGGCGGACGTGGGCGGCGTACTCGTCGGGGGTGAGGAACACCGACGGGCGGGACTTGGAGTGGAACTTGTCCGCGTACATCACCAGCCGTTCCTCCGCCGTCTCCGCCAGGTAGTCGGCGGGTGGGACGGGGAGGCCCTGGCTCCGGACGTCGTGCCGGGTGAGGCCCACCCCGGTGTGGTGGGAGCAGAAGCGGCACAGGGGCCCCGGCAGGCCCTCTCCGGCGAGGAGTTCATGGCCGAGCAGCCCGTGCCGGACGTAGTTTTTGTGGTCCAGGCGGCCGTCGTCGCCGTAGAGGCGGTAGACGCCGATGTCGTGGAGGAGGCAGCCGGCGCGGACCAGTTCGGCGTCGACGTCGAGGCGCGAGGCCGAGATGAGCTGCTCGGCGATGCTCCAGACGGTCTCGCAGTGCGCGTGGACGAGGGTGAACGCCTCGGCGGTGGGCGCGTGCTTCTCGTGCAGCGCGCGGATCTCTTCGGGGCCCGGAATCCTCATCCGGGGAGCGTAACAACCGCCGGCCCGCTCACTCGATGGAGCACTCCTTCACACTGAGCGGCGCAGTGCTGCCGGCCGGTCTGCTGCACAGGACCTCCGCCCGCGAGACACCCTCCGGGGTTCTCCGGACCCGGTTGAGGACGATGCTGTGGCCGTGGCGTTCCTCGTACAGGGGCGCGTGGGTGAAGTCGATCGTCCCGGTGGCCATCCCGTCGAGCTTGACGTTCCTGAGGTTGACCCAGGTCGCCGCGCGGCTCTGGCGTACGTCACCGAGGCTCGCGGCCCAGTACAGGGCGCGTGTGGCGTCGTGGGAGAGGGCCGTCTGCCCGCTCGCGAAGTCGGCGGCGTCGTACGTGGCCCTTCCGTCCTCCAGCCAGGGGAGGTAGTTGGCGGCGTCCTCGTAGAAGGCGGTCCCGGACGCGGCCTCCTTCAGCTCGGCCAGGGCCGCGTGGTAGAGCGTGATCCGCGGGGCCACGCCGTCGCGGCCGCCCGTGCCGGAGAACCTGGCCTTGCTCAGGTCGTCACCGGTGAGGATCGAGATCTGCCGGTTCGCGCAGCCCGGTTCGGTGCTCAGCTGCGTCATCAGCGGTCCGATGTCCTCGACCCGTCCGGCGAAGTAGATCACCGAAGGGACGTTCTCCCCACGGCAGATGCTCTCCGCGTGCAGCCGCAGTTCGGGCTTGCCGTTCGCCACCCGGTAACGCTGCGCGGGCAGTGGCTTGAAGCCCTCTCGTTTCAGCATCTCGCCGCCGTACAGGGCTTGTTCGCTGGTGTAACGATCCTGTGACTCCTTGGTGTCGCGGGCCAGCACCAGAGCGTGCGGGGCACTGTCCCCGGCGCGCAGCTGCCGGGCGATGAGACCGAGTGCCTCGGCCTGGTGCTCGTCGGGGGCCGCGAGACTGAACCAGTTGGAGAACTCCTTCGGCAGATAGGTCGCCGAGTTGGTGCCGGAGACGATGGGCAGCCCCACCGAGTGGAGCCGGCGTGTGACGTCGGGGCTGCTCTGCAGGTCGCGGCCGAAGCCGACCACGCCGACGACGGTCGGGTCGCGGTCGGCGTACTCGGCGATCGCGTCGGCCGTGACGCGCTGGTGCCCCATGTCCGCACCGCCGTTGGCGAGCAGCACCCGCAGTTTCACCGTGTAGTTCTCATTGACCACGCGCTGGGCGAGGTACACGCCGGTCAGTTCCTCGGCGCCCTTGACCAGGGACGGGTCCACCGAGGAGGAGCTCAGCGGTCCCGCGTACACCACCGTGACGTAGTTGTCCGGGTGGTCGCGCAGGACGTCGGTGTTCTCGGCGCGCACCAGCCTCTCCAGTTCCTGGAGCCTCTTGCCCTCCCCGGTGGTTCCGCCGCTCAGGTGCGCGCCGAACCGGACGTCTCCGGTGGCTATGCCGACGCACTCCGTGCCGCCGCCGGGCGCGGGGCGCCGCTCGGTGTCGCGGTCGGCGGTCAGCAGGCCCGCCGAGCAGTACGTCCGGTGCAGTTCGCGTGCGTGGACGACACCCGCGGTGACGATCAGCGCGACGACGAGGAGCAGGCTGTGCGCCGACCACACCACGCGGGCCAGGGGCGGCCGGTGCCCGGCCCTGACGCACCGCCAGTCCGTCTGCCGCAGCTGCACCAGCTCGTCGTGGGGCAGCGGGATCCTGAGCACCCAGGGCAGGGCGTTCGTCCTGCTCGGTGACTGATCGGCCCGGAGATTCCCGGCCCATTCGTCGTACCAGTGCCGCAACCGCTGCGGGAGACGCGAGGGCGGGGACGGGGGCTGCTGCGGCCGGTTGAGCGGAGGATTCGCGTCCGTGCCCCGGTCGAGCAGTGCCGCGTCGTCCGCCGCCACGCCCGCCACGATCAGCAGCGGATCGAGTTCGCTGCGCCGGCTGCGGACGTCGCTGACCGCCCGGATCAGCTCTATGCCACCGTTCTCCCGGCCCACCCGGCGCAGGAACAGCACCGGCGGGCGCGTCCGCTTGAATCCGCGCAGGTCCCAGCTGCCGCGCCGGTGGTTGTCCCGCAGGTCCTCGAAGAGCGCCAGCACGTACAGCTGGAGCGGGAACGGGCCGCCCTCGCGCACGGCCTCGGCCACGTCGTAGGCGCGGGCCGCTATGGCCCGCCAGGAGCGGACGGGCCGCAGCAGCCGCACGCTGGTCGACTGACGGCGGGCGGCGGACTGGAGGAACGTCGTGGTCAGGAACCACCGGCTCTCCCTGCGCAGCCACAGGAAGAGCGGAGCGCGCCCGGGGACGTGGTTCAGTCCGGCGAGGAGGACCATCAGTCCGATGCCCGCCAGGACGGCGATGTACCACTCGGGGCGGGTGAGCAGCGCGGTGAAGGCACCCAGGACGCCCATGGGGAGGAACTGCTGCACGTCGGTGAGCAGCGTCTGCCGGTGCCGGCGCGAGGGTCTGCGGGGGCGCCAGCGCTGCCGGGCCAGGATGCGCAGCAGATGTGTCTGGGCCCGCTCCCGCTGGGCGTTGCCGTCCGGAGTGCCGCCGGGGGCGGTCGGCCAGTGCTCGCGCATCTCCGGATCGTCGGTGGCCTCCTGGAGGGCGCGCACCAGGCTGAGGCGGGGGAAGGAGTAGGGCCGGTAGGCGGCGGACCGGTCGCCCCACTTCCTGGGGTCGCCGAGGTCGCACAGGAGTCGCGCGGCCCGGGCGGTGGGATCGAGATCCCCCGGCTGCGGCTCGGTCGGGGCGACGGCCAGGCGCGTGCCGTGACACTGCTGACCCTCGCTCAGCTCGTCGACGAGTTCGGTGACCCGGCCGTCGTCGGCGGAGTCCTCGGCGTGCAGCACGATCACCGGCATCGGGGGATCACTGGTCCGGAAGTCCTGGATCAGGGACTCCAGCTGCTGCTGGACGTCGATGCCCGCCTCGGTCGACATACCCGGGTGACCGCCCGGACAGTCCTGAGGAAAGTTCTGGTCATGGCCGTGCATGGACACCCCCCGTGGTCGTAAGACACATGTGTCACAAGCGCTTTGCGAGGATAACGCGCACCCCTGACAACCGCCCCCGGTGCAACGGCGGTCCGCCGGGGGCGGTGATGCCGTGGCCGGTGGTGTCGTCGTCGGCGGGCAGCGTCACACGATCGGGTGGTGCTGTGCGATGCGGGCACGGGCGGGACGGGCGGTCCGTTCGATCCGGTGACGGGGACATCTCCCGTCCTCACACGACGCGGACGACCGGAGCACATCATGAGCCTGCATCTCCACCGCAACCCCGACGGCACGACGACCGGGCGGAACGAGGCGACCGGCTTCACCGTGACACACGCCGAAGAGGAGGAGGTGAAGCGGCAGTTGTACGAGGACGCGGGATGGGCGTACACACCGCCACCGCCCCCTGTTCCGCCGGGGTTCCACCGGTTCGCCCTGGCGCACGACGAGTTCGAGCACACCGGGTTCGGGGACGAGCGGTACGCGGGGCTGAGGGCGCGTCCGCCGGAGGGGTGTGTGCCGGTCGACCGGGGCAGTTTCGCCCTGGAGTGCGAGCGGCCGGGGAAGACACTCCTGGACGCGGTCGCCGGCACCGTCGCGGAGGTCCGCCGCGAGCACGGGCTGGTGATGAACAGCCTGGGTGTCGAGAAGCCCCAGGAATGGTTCGACGCCGGCCACAAGAACGGATACGCGGCGGAGACCGTGGCACACCTGGTGCTGATGGCGACCGACCGGGCCCGCCGGCTCGGCTACGGGCGCAAGGACCTGGTCCGGCTCCTCGACGCGGCGGGTATCGAGTAGCGAGCAGGCGGCGGGGTGAGGGGACGGGGCCCGAGGTCACGCAGTGGGGTGTTGGAGATCCGGCCCGGCGACTCGGCTACCGGCACCCTGCTGGACGCGGGGCCGCCGCCCGCGGTGCGGGGCAGCAGCCGTCGGCCTGTCCGGGCCACATGGTCGGCACGGAGGGCGGACCGGACCGCACTGCCATGGTCGCGCGGCACCCAGTCGTGAAGCGCCCGCCCATGGACGGCGGGTCCGCACCTCCGGCCGGCCGTCAGCTCGCCACCAGTTCCCGCCGCACCTCGGGCGCGGCGGGAGCCGTCTCCACCCGCGACGTCCGCCACAGCCACACCACGTCCCGGCCGAACGACCACACCAGCAGCCCCAGTGCCAGCACCACCACACCGACGTTGACCATGTGGGGCAGCAGTGCCGCGCCCGCCGTCAGCAGCAGCACGCCCTGGAGCGCGGCCACCGTCTTGCGGGCCGTGCTCGGCGGGAGCGGGGCGGTCAGCCAGGGCCGGACACGTGCGGCGGCCACGAAGACGTACCGCATCCCGCCGATCAACAGCACCCACGGGCCCATCGCCATCGACACGTACACGCTCAGCACGAGGATGAGGAACGCGTCCACCTCCATGTCGAAGCGGGCGCCCAGCGGCGTCGACGTACCGGTCCTGCGGGCCACCTTGCCGTCCACGCCGTCCAGGATCAGGGCCACGGCGGTCAGGCCCACGAACAGGGAGACGGGCGGTGAGTCCTGGAAGGAGTCGGCGACCAGAGCGGTGACCCCGCCGACGAGGGTGGCGCGACCGAGCGTGACCCGGTTGGCCGCGCCGAAGGAGCGCAGCCGGGACCGGTGCAGGGCCCGGGAGAGCACCGCCCAGGTGGCGATCGCGAACGCGAGGCCGGTCAGCCAGCCCGCCGGGCCCATGCCGATCGCCGTACCGATCAGGACCAGCAACAGGACCTGTACGCCCGCCCCCACGGCGGTCTCCTGCTGTACGAGCCTCGCGTCGTAACTGTTGTTCAGGGCCACCGAACACCCTCCGGCCGTGTGACAGAGTCGATCAACGCCGCTACCTTGTGCGCGGCCTGTGCACACTCGGTACGCGCGCGGCTTCCCGATCGTTCAGGAGGACTTCGATGAACCGCACCGCACGTGCGTTCTGGCTCGACTCGCCCGGCCGGGGGGTGATCCGTGAGGTCGCCCTGCCCGCGCCCGGCGCGGACGAGGTGCTGGTGCGCTCGCTCTGCTCCGGGATCAGCCGGGGCACGGAGACGCTCGTCTTCCGCGGCGGGGTGCCGCAGAGTCAGCACACCGCCATGCGGGCGCCGTTCCAGGAGGGCGACTTCCCCGCCCCCGTGAAGTACGGCTACCTCAACGTGGGCGTGGTGGAGGAGGGACCGCAGGCGCTCGTCGGACGGACCGTGTTCTGCCTCTACCCGCACCAGACGCGGTACGTCGTCCCGGCGGGCGCCGTCACGCCCGTGCCCGACGGTGTGCCCGCCGGGCGGGCCGTGCTCGCCGGCACCGTGGAGACCGCCGTCAACGCGTTGTGGGACGCCGCGCCGCTGGTCGGCGACCGGATCGCCGTCGTCGGCGGCGGGATGGTCGGCTGCTCGGTGGCCGCGCTGCTGGCACGGTTCCCCGGCGTACGGGTGCAGCTCGTCGACGCCGACCCGGCGCGCGCGAGGACCGCGGCGGCGCTCGGCGTCGGCTTCGCACTGCCCGGGGAAGCCCTCGGCGAGTGCGACCTGGTCGTGCACGCCAGCGCCACCGAGCAGGGACTCGGCAGGGCGCTCGAACTGCTCCGCGCCGAGGGCACCGTCGTCGAACTGAGCTGGTACGGCGACCGGAAGGTGAGCCTCCCGCTGGGCGAGGCCTTCCACTCCCGGCGACTGGCCATCCGCGGCAGCCAGGTCGGCACCGTCTCCCCGGCCCGCGCGAACCGCAGCTACGCCGACCGGCTCGCCCTCGCCCTCGACCTGCTCGCCGACCCCGCCCTCGACGCCCTCGTCACCGGCGAGTCCGCCTTCGAGGACCTGCCCGACGTCATGCCCCGCCTCGCCTCCGGGGAGATCCCGGCCCTGTGCCACCGCGTGCGCTACGACACCCCGTAGCGGCACCGGCACGCCTGACCTGAGAAAAGACGTAGCGGACGCTGAACAGGGGAAGACAGTCAGCCGTACTACACGGCATCCCCGTCGGAGATCGGCCGGGGAGCAGACGCGCCGCACCTGGAGGGTCGTCCGTTGTTCAGCATCACCGTCCGCGATCACATCATGATCGCCCACAGCTTCCACGGCGAGGTCTTCGGACCGGCCCAGCGCCTGCACGGGGCCACGTTCCTCGTGGACGCCACCTTCCGGCGCGAACAGCTGGACGAGGACAACATCGTCGTCGACATCGGCCTGGCCACGCAGGAACTCGGGGCCGTCGTCGGCGAGCTGAACTACCGCAATCTCGACAACGAACCCGACTTCGCGGGGGTCAACACCTCCACGGAGTACCTGGCCAAGATCATCGCCGACCGGCTCGCCGAACGCATCCACAAGGGCGCGCTGGGCGAGGGCGCCAAGGGCATCGCGGGCATCGCCGTCACCCTGCACGAGTCGCACATCGCCTGGGCGAGTTACGAGCGTGCGCTGTGACCGACACGACCATGGACGTGCCCGGCACGGCCGTCGACCGGGCCGGGACCGCCCGCCTGGACTACGTTCCGGTGCAGGCGACCTTTCCGAGGAACGGCGGGATCATCCCCATGTCTCTGCGCTCCGTGCACTTCGTGATGCCGGGCGGTGTCGACGACCCGGCCGCGCCCAGCGGCGGCAACGCCTACGACCGGCGCGTGTGCCTGGACCTGCCCGGCTTCGGCTGGCAGGTGCACCGGCACGCGGTGGCCGGTGACTGGCCCCGGCCGGACGCCGCCGCCCGCGCGGAACTCGCCCGCACCCTGCGCGAACTGCCGGACGGCGCCGTCGTCCTGCTCGACGGGCTGGTCGCCTGCGGGGTGCCCGGGATCATCGTCCCCCAGGCGGAGGAGGGGCGGCTGCGCATGGCCGTCCTCGTCCACCTGCCGCTCGGCGACGAGACCGGGCTCGACGCGGCCGCCGCCGCCGAACTGGACGCCCGCGAGCGCGCGGTCCTGCGGGCGGTACCCGCGGTGGTCGCCACCAGCGACTGGGCCGTACGGCGTCTCGTCTCCCACCACGGCCTGGCCCCCGACCGTGTCCATGTCGCCGCGCCCGGCGCCGACATCGCGCCCCTCGCGCCCGGTACCGACGGTGTCTCGCGGCTGGTGTGCGTGGCCGCCGTGACCCCGCGCAAGGGGCAGCACCGGCTCGTGGAGGCCTTGGCCACCGTGGCCGACCTGCCGTGGAGCTGCGCGCTCGTCGGCGGGCTCGGCCACGACCCCGAGTACGTCGCCCACCTGCACGGACTCATCCGCGAACACGGCCTCGAGGACCGGCTGGAGCTGACCGGCCCGCAATCCGGAGCCGCCCTCGACGCCAGCTATGCCGCCGCCGACCTCATGGTGCTCACCTCGTACGCCGAGACCTACGGCATGGCGGTCACCGAGGCGCTGGCGCGCGGCATCCCGGTGCTGGCGACCGACGTCGGCGGACTGCCCGAAGCGGTCGGCCGCGCACCCGACGGAGGAGTGCCCGGCATCCTCGTCCCGCCGGAGAACCCCGCCGCCATCGCCGCCGAACTGCGCGGCTGGTTCGGCGAGGCGGACGTGAGGCGCCGGCTCAAGGCCGCCGCCCGCAGCCGGCGGGCCGCACTCGGCGGCTGGGCGAGCACCGCACAGAGCCTGGCGGCGGTCCTGCGCCGGCTTCCCACCGAACCCCGGAGGGCCGCATGACCGAACCGGCGACCACCACACAGCACGGCGGGACGATCCCGGCCCGGCCCGGCCCCCGGGGCGTCGGACCCCGAGGGGGCGACATGGAACCCGGCACCGCCTCCGCCGGACCGTCCGTCATCCCCGGTGCCGGCCCCGCGTCCCGCCCCGGGGAGCGGGCGACCCTGAGGCTGCGGGACACCGGCGACGACGAACCGGCCCGCTACGCCCCCGAGTGGCTCCAGCTGCGCGAACCGGCCGACGCCGCCGCCCGCTCGTACGACCTGCTCGACCCGCTGCGCATCCGGCTCGCCAATCTGCCGCGCCGGGCCGACGGTTTCGTCATCCACGACATCGGCTGCGGCACCGGCTCGATGGGCCGCTGGCTCGCGCCCCGTCTCGACGGCGCGCAGCACTGGGTCCTGCACGACCGGGACCCCTACCTCCTGCACTTCGCCGCCGTCGCCTCCCCGCGCTCCGCCGCCGACGGCAGCCATGTCACCGTCGAGACCCGGCGCGGTGACGTCGCCCGGATCACCCCGGACGTGCTGAGCGGGGCCTCCCTGGTGACGGCGTCCGCGCTGCTCGACGTCCTCACCCGCGAGGAGATCAGTGCCCTCGCCGCCGCCTGTACGGGAGCCGGCTGTCCGGCCCTGCTGACGCTGTCGGTGGCCGGGCGGGTGGAGCTGACCGAGCCGCATCCGCTGGACCAGGAGATCACCGAGGCGTTCAACGCCCACCAGCGGCGGGGCGGTCTGCTCGGGCCGGACGCGGTCACGGCGGCGGCCGAGGCATTCGCCGAGCACGGCGCGACCGTACGGCTGAACCCGAGCCCCTGGCGGCTCGGCCCCGGGCAGGCCGCGCTGACCGAGCAGTGGCTGCGCGGCTGGGTCGGCGCGGCGGTGGAGGAGCGGCCGGAACTGGCGTCGCGCGCCGACGGTTACCTGGCCGAGCGGCTGAAGGCCTGCGCGGCGGGGGAGTTGCGGGTCGTCGTCCACCACAGTGATCTGCTCGCGTTGTGCCGGCCGGGGGACGGGGCCGCATGAGTGCGCGGCTGCGCGGCACTCCTGCCCGGCTCAACACCCCTGCCGTACGCACCCGTCTCTACACGCTCGGCGGAGCCGTGATCCTCGCGGTCCTGCTGTGGCGCATCGACACCGGGGTCCTGGTGGAGGGGCTGCGCCGCATCGACGGGCCGACGCTGCTCGCGGGCCTCGGGATCGGGCTGGTGACCACGGTGTTCAGCGCGTGGCGCTGGGCGCTGGTCGCCCGGGGGATCGGGATCCGGCTGCCGCTGGGGGCGGCCGTCGCCGACTACTACCGTGCCCTGTTCCTCAACGCGGCCCTGCCCGGGGGTGTGTGGGGTGACGTCCACCGGGCCGTGCGGCACGGGCAGAGCGCCGGGGACATGGGGCGCGGGGTGCGGGCGGTGGTGCTGGAGCGGACCGCCGGGCAGCTCGCGCTGTTCGCCGCGGGGGCGGTGGTGCTGGTGAGCATGCCGTCGCCGGTGCTCGACGAAGTGCGGCAGGCCGCGCCGGTGGTCGGGCTCGGTGTGGTGGGGGCTTGTGCGGTGGTGCTGGCGGTGCGGATGAACCGGGCGCCGGGGCGGCGGGGGGACGGGCGAGGGGTGCTGGCCGAGGCGCGTGAGGGGTTGTTGTCGCGGCGCAACGCGCCCGGTGTCCTCGTCTCCTCCGTCGTCGTACTGGCCGGGTACGTCGCCATGTTCGTTCTTGCCGCTCATGTCGCCGGAGCGGGTGCGTCCGTGGCGGAGCTGCTGCCGCTCGCCGTGCTGGCGCTGCTGGCCATGGGACTGCCGCTGAACGTGGGCGGGTGGGGGCCCCGGGAGGGGGTCACCGCTTGGGCGTTCGGGGCGGCCGGGCTGGGGGCGGGGCGGGGGCTGACCGTCGCGGTCGTCTACGGGGTGCTCAGTCTCGTGGCCAGTCTGCCCGGCGTGGTGGTGCTGGTCGGTCGGTGGTACGCGGGGGTGCGGGGCGGGGGCCGTGGTGCTGTCGCCCCCGCCGCCCGTCCCGTCCCCGGGGGCGTCGCCCCCGAACCCCCGGCCGGCCTTCGGCCCCGTCCTCAGACTCCCCCCGAGGGGATGGAAGTGCCGGACGGACTGGGAGGCGTCGTCAGCAGCGAGAAGTACGCGGCGAACGAATCCGCCAGGCTTGCCAGGATTTCCTTGCCTTTTTCTGCCGCGCCCAGAGAAGGGCGGCCGATGACGCCGGAATCGGTGTAGGCGGACATGCCGGTGGTGAGGAGATGGCGACGGTCGTCCGCGACATGATCGGAGGTCTCATAACCGGGGCGGAGCAATTCGGGATGGGTGTGGAGAAGAATGGAGGTCTCGATTTCGCCCGCGTGCATGTCGGTGAGGAGGGATGTGGCGACGCCGGCCCGTACACGCGCCGTCTCCCAGTCCTCCGGGGCCGGGAACAGCGCCATGTGCTCGCCGCGGGCGGAGGATTCCTGAACGACGTTGCCCAGGACGTAGTTCCCGCCGTGCCCGTTGACCAGCACCAGGGTGTCCACGCCCGACCTGCGGAGCGAGTCGGCTATGTCCCGTATCACCGCGTGGAGCGTGACGGAGGAGAGGGAGACGGTCCCCGGCCAGGCCGCGTGCTCGTGGGAGCAGGAGATCGTCACCGGAGGGAGGAGGTGCACCGGGTGGGCGTCGGCGATCTCCCGCGCGATCGCACAGGCGACCAGCGTGTCGGTCGCCAACGGCAGGAACGGACCGTGCTGCTCGAAACTCCCGACCGGAAGTACCGCGATCTGCCGTGAGACGCCGGCTCCCCGCTTGCGTACATCCTCTGTAGTATCCGCCGGCAACGGACCGTATGCCGCCGACCGCTTTTGTGAACCACTCATATCGTCACGGCCTTTCGTCTCTGCTTAGGAACTCGGGAATCATGACAGAAAAAGTAGGCGTACTCGGCAAGAAGTCCTCTCGGCGGACCGGCGTGGAACGCGTCGTGAATGCGCCGCTGCCCACCGTGTACGGCAAGTTCCAGGCGGTCGGCTACCAGGACCACGACCGCGGTGACGAGCAAGTCGCCCTGGTGTACGGCGACATCGGTACGGACGGTGTCCTCACCCGGCTGCACTCGGAGTGCCTGACCGGGGACGCCTTCGGGTCCCAGCACTGCGAGTGCGGCGACCAGCTGGCGTCGGCGCTGCGCGCGGTCGTCGCCGAAGGGGCGGGCGTGGTCGTCTACTTGAGGGGGCACGAGGGCCGCGGCATCGGGCTCCTCGGCAAGCTGCGGGCGATGGCCCTGCAGGCGGAGGGCCTGGACACCGTCGAGGCGAACCTGGCACTCGGGTTCCCGGTGGACGCCCGCGACTACGGTGTCGCCGCCGGGATCCTCCAGGACCTGGGCGTACGCTCGGTGCGGCTGATGTCCAACAACCCGCGCAAGCGCGAGGCGTTGGTACGGCACGGCATCCAGGTCGCCGAGCAGGTGCCGCTGCTGATACCGCCGTGCGAGAACAACATCACCTATCTGCGCACCAAGCGGGAACGCCTCGACCACCACCTGCCCCATCTGGACGCGATGGCCCACCTGTCCTGACACCCCTCAACGCGTCACCGCCTCGTGCACCAGCCGTTTGAGGTCCCGGAAGACGGTGTGGGAGGACCTGGGCCGCACCTGCGTGTGGAACTGCACGGTCAGGTCGCGGCCCGGGTCGACCCAGAACGTGGTCGTGGCCACCCCGCTCCAGCCGTAGCTGCCGGGAGCGGACGGGGCCTGCGTACGGGACGGGTCGACGACGACGGAGACGCCGAGACCGAAGCCGACGCCCGCGTTGCCGGGTACGTCGTGTGCGGGGCGGCTGCCGAAGGCGCGCAGGTCGGCGCCGCCGGGGAGGTGGTTGCGGGTCATCAGGTCCACGGTCGCCGGGGAGAGCAGGCGCACGCCGTCGAGTTCGCCGCGGCGGCGCAGCAGCTCCATGAAGCGGTGGTAGTCGTGGGCGGAGGCCACCATGCCGCCGCTGCCGGACAGGAACCGGGGCCGGCCCCGCAGCGGCAGTCCCGCGATCGGCTCGATGCCGCCGTCGTCGGACTCCCCGTACATCTCCGCGAGCCGCTCCGCCTGCTCGTCGGTGACCTCGAACCCGGCGTCCGTCATGCCGAGCGGCCGGAAGACCCGCTCGGCGAGGAACACGTCGAGCGGCCGGCCCGACACCACCTCGACGATCCGCCCCAGTACGTTCGAGGCGACCGAGTAGTTCCACTGCGTGCCCGGATCGAACTGCAGCGGCAGACGCGCGTACACCTCGGTCGTCCCCGCGAGATCAGCGCCCGGCGCCACCGACGACTCCAGCCCGGCCGCCCGGTACAGCGCGTCGACGGGATGGGAGTGGTAGAAGGCGAACGTCAGACCGGCGGTGTGCGTCATCAGGTGCCGTACGAGGAGAGGCCCGGCGGGAGGACGCGTCCGCACCCCGTCACCCGACCCGCTCTCGTACACGCGCGGCTGCGCGAACGCCGGCAGATGGCGGCCGACCGGGTCGTCCAGCGACAGGCGACCCTCCTCCATCAGCATCAGCGCGGCGACGGCCGTCACCGGCTTGGTCATGGAGTAGATCCGCCACAAGGTGTCGCTCTCCACGGGCAGCCCCGCCGCGACGTCCCGGGCCCCGTACGCCGTGAGGTGCGCGACGCGCCCGCCCCGGGCGACGGCCACCAGGAAACCGGGCAGTTTCCCCTCGTCGACCCGGCGGGCGAAATGCCGGTCCAGGCGCTCCAGCGCCCCCGCGTCCAGCCCGGCCTCGGCGGGATCGGCCTCTTGCCGCAGCACTGCCATCGCTCTCCTCGGGGGAACGCCGGCCCGGTGCGGGCCGTTGAACGAGTCATGACCCAGGACGCCGAACAGAACGCACTGCTCGCCCTGCTCTCCGAGCGGCACGGCGGAGTGCTCGTCACCCTGAAACGTGACGGACGGCCCCAGCTGTCGAACGTCATGCACGCCTACTACCCCGACGAGCGGGTCATCCGCGTCTCGCTCACGGACGACCGGGCCAAGACCCGCAACCTGCGGCGCGACCCCCGCGCCTCCTACCACGTCACCAGCGACGACCGGTGGGCCTACACGGTCGCCGAGGGCACCGCCGACCTGTCACCCGTCGCCGGGAACCTGTACGACGGGACGGTGGAGGAACTGATCCGGCTGTACCGCGACGTCAACGGCGAGCACGCCGACTGGGACGACTACCGCGCCGCGATGGTCCGCGACCGGCGCCTGGTGCTGCGACTGCGCGTGGAACGGGCGTACGGCATCCCGCGTCGCGCCGGGGCGTAGAAGAAACACCCCGGCGCGTGCCGCGAGTGCCTCAGGCGCCGACGTACTGGGCGAGGTGCTCGCCCGTGAGGCCGGCGCGGGCGGCGACCAGGTCGGCGGGGGTGCCCTCGAAGACGACGCGGCCGCCGTCGTGACCGGCCCCGGGGCCGAGGTCGACGATCCAGTCGGCGTGCGCCATGACCGCCTGGTGGTGCTCGATGACGATGACCGACTTCCCGGAGTCCACGAGCCGGTCGAGCAGGCCGAGCAGCTGCTCCACGTCGGCGAGGTGCAGACCGGTGGTCGGCTCGTCGAGAACGTACACACCGCCCTTGCCGGCCATGTGGACGGCCAGCTTCAGCCGCTGCCGCTCACCGCCGGACAGCGTGGTGAGCGGCTGGCCGAGGGTGAGGTAGCCGAGGCCGACGTCCGCCATCCGCTCCACGATCCGGTGCGCGGCCGGGATCCGTGACTCGCCCTCGCGGAAGAACTCCTCGGCCTCGGTCACCGACATCGCGAGCACCTCGCTGATGTCCCGGCCGCCGAAGCGGTACTCGAGGACCGACGCGTCGAACCGCTTGCCCCCGCAGTCCTCGCAGGTCGTGGCCACGCTCTGCATGATCGCCAGGTCGGTGTAGATGACGCCGGCGCCGTTGCAGGTGGGGCAGGCGCCCTCGGAGTTGGCGCTGAACAGCGCCGGCTTGACGCCGTTGGCCTTGGCGAACGCCTTGCGGATCGGGTCGAGCAGCCCCGTGTACGTCGCCGGGTTGCTGCGGCGTGAGCCGCGGATCGGGGTCTGGTCCACCGAGACCACGCCCTCGGCGGCCGGTACGCAGCCGTGGACGAGGGAGCTCTTGCCGGAGCCGGCGACACCGGTGACGACGCAGAGCACGCCGAGCGGTATGTCGACGTCGACGTCCTGGAGGTTGTTGGCCCTCGCGCCGCGGATCTCCAGCGTGCCGGTGGCCTCACGGACCGTCTCCTTCAGCTTGGCCCGGTCGTCGAGGTGGCGGCCGGTGACGGTGTCGCTCGCCCGCAGCGCGTCGACGGTGCCCTCGAAGCAGACGGTGCCGCCCGCCGTGCCGGCGCCGGGGCCGAGGTCCACGACGTGGTCGGCGATGGCGATCGTCTCCGGCTTGTGCTCCACCACGAGCACCGTGTTGCCCTTGTCCCGCAGCCGCAGCAGCAGGTTGTTCATCCGCTGGATGTCGTGCGGGTGCAGGCCGATGGAGGGCTCGTCGAAGACGTAGGTGACGTCGGTGAGCGAGGAGCCGAGGTGGCGGATCATCTTGGTGCGCTGGGCCTCACCGCCGGACAGGGTGCCCGAGGCCCGGTCGAGCGAGAGGTAGCCGAGGCCGATCTCCACGAACGAGTCGAGGGTGTGCCGCAGCTTGGCCAGCAGCGGCGCCACCGACGGCTCCTCCAGCCCGCGGGCCCATTCGGCCAGGTCGCGGATCTCCATGGCGCAGGCGTCGGCGATGTTCAGCTTGCCGATCCTCGAGGAGCGGGCCAGTTCGCTGAGCCGGGTGCCGTCGCACTCGGGACACTCGGCGAAGGTGACCGCCCGGTCCACGAAGGCCCGGATGTGCGGCTGCATCGACTCGCGGTCCTTGGCGAGGAACGACTTCTGGATCTTCGGGATCAGTCCCTCGTAGGTGAGGTTGACCCCGTTGATCTTCACCTTGGTCGGCTCGCGGTGGAGGAAGTCGTACCGCTCCTTCTCGCTGTACTCGCGGATCGGCTTGTCCTTGTCGAAGAAGCCCGACTCGGCGATGACCCGCACGACCCAGCCGTCACCGGTGTACGTGGGGATGGTGAAGGGGTCCTCGGAGAGCGACTTGGAGTCGTCGAACAGCTGTGTGAGGTCGATGTCGGAGACGGCGCCCCGGCCCTCGCAGTGCGTGCACATGCCGCCGGTGCGGCTGAAGCTGACCTTCTCGGTCTTCGTCCTGTCGGTACCGCGGTCGACGGTGAAGCCGCCGCTCGCCGAGACCGAGGCGACGTTGAAGGAGTACGCGGCGGGCGGGCCGATGTGCGGCGTGCCGAGCCGACTGAAGAGGATGCGCAGCATCGCGTTGGCGTCGGTGGCGGTGCCGACGGTGGAGCGGGGGTCGGAGCCCATCCGCTGCTGGTCGACGGTGATGGCGGTGGTCAGGCCGTCGAGCACGTCGACCTCGGGGCGGGCCAGGTTCGGCATGAAGCCCTGCAGGAAGGCGCTGTACGTCTCGTTGATCAGCCGCTGCGACTCGGCGGCGATCGTGTCGAACACCAGGGAGCTCTTGCCCGAGCCGGAGACACCGGTGAACACCGTCAGCCGCCGCTTGGGGATCTCGATGCTGACGTTCTTGAGGTTGTTCTCGCGCGCCCCGTGCACGCGGATCAGATCGTGGCTGTCGGCGGCGTGCGGCTCGGCCGGCTGCTGCTCTGTCCTCGTGGCCATGCTCATCGTTCTCCATCCGTCGGGCGGGGACCGCGTGCGCGGTCCCCGCCGGCGTCCCCATCGCGGCAAGGCTAGGCTAGGCGGCCCGTGTTCACCTGCGCTTCTCGATTCCTGACCGGTCGGGGAACGCCTGCGGCACGGATCAGGCCGTCACCTTCTCCGGCCGCCTCGCGCCCTCCTCGACGGCACGTTCACCGAGCCGTTCGGTGGGGACGCGATGGGTCTCGCGGGCCGTGACCGCCGCGATGACCGGGGGCACGCACAGAGCGGCCGTGAAGAGGGCCACCGCCGTCCAGTCGTCGCCGTCGGGGCCGGCGATCCGCGCGGCGAACGTGACCGCGAACCCGGCCACCGCGAAGCCGATCTGCGTGCCGATCGCCACGCCGGAGAGACGGACCCTGGTCGGGAACATCTCGCCGTAGAAGGACGGCCACACACCGTTCGCGGCGCTGTAGACCACGCCGAACGCGACGATGCCGAGGAGCAGGGTGAGCGCGTAGTCGCCCGTGGAGATCGCCCACAGGTAGAGGAACATCGTCACCGCGCTGCCGACGGCCCCGATCAGGTAGACGGGGCGGCGGCCCACCCGGTCGGAGAGCGCGGCCCACAGCGGGATCGCGGCCAGCGCGACGACGTTCGCCAGCGCGCCCACCCACAGCATCGACGAGCGGGACATGCCTACCGTGTCACCGGTGGCGTACGCCAGCGCCCACACCGTGAAGATGGTGCTGACCGAGGCGATCAGCGCGCCCGCGACCACCCGCAGGACGTCCGCCCAGTGCTCGCGCAGCAGCACCACCAGCGGCAGCTTCACGACCCCCTCGGTGGCGGTCTGCTGTTCGAACGCCGGCGTCTCGTCCAGCCTGCGGCGGATCACCCACCCGACGACGGCGACCGCGACGCTCAGCCAGAACGGCACCCGCCAGCCCCAGGACAGCAGCTGGTCCTCGGGCAGCGCGGCGATCGGGATGAAGACCAGGGTGGCCAGCAGCTGGCCGCCCTGCGTGCCGCTGAGGGTGAAGCTGGTGAAGAAGCCCCGCCGGTCCGGCGGCGCGTGTTCCAGCGTCATCGAGTTCGCGCTGGCCTGCTCGCCGGCCGCCGAGATGCCCTGCAGCACCCGGCACAGCACCAGCAGGACGGGGGCGAGGGAGCCGACCTGGGCGCGGGTGGGCAGACAGCCGATGAGGAAGGTCGACAGGCCCATCAGCATCAGCGTGAAGACCATGATCTTCTTGCGGCCGAGCCGGTCCCCGATGTGCCCGAGGAAGAGCGCGCCGATCGGCCGGGCCGCGTACGCGACACCGAACGTGGCCAGCGACAGCAGGGTCGCGGTGGCCGGGTCGGAGTCGTCGAAGAAGACCTCCGGGAAGATCAGCGCGGCCGCGCTGCCGTAGATGAAGAAGTCGTAGTACTCCAGGGCGCTGCCGATCCAGGCGGCGGCCGCCGCCTTCCTCGGCTGTCCGGGCGGGGAGGCGTCGCGGGGCGGTGCGGGGACGGTCACGGCGTGCTCCTTCGGGGGGACTCCACGACGGTACGCGGAGGACGAGCGGAGGGGAGTTGCCGATGTGCTAATTAACCCACTGGGTAGTTAGTAGCGGCTGGGTAGGGATGCTGCGCTCGGCTGCTCGCACTGTCAAGGGGTCGCGCCGTCCGGACTCCGCCCCAGGTCCGGACTCCGGACTCAGTCCGCCGCGCGTTCCGCCGTCAGATAGGCGATCACCATGTCGCCCAGCATCGCCCGGTAGTGCTCGCGCCGGTCCGGGTCCACCAGGTCGCGGCCGAACAGCGCGCCGAAGGTGTGCCGGTTGGACACCCGGAAGAAGCAGAAGGAACTGATCATGGCGTGCAGGTCCACGGCGTCGACGTCGGCCGTGAACAGTCCCGACTCCTGCCCGGCCGCCAGGATCCGGCGGATCACGTCCAGCGCGGGCGAACCCATCCGGCCCAGTTCCTCGGAGGCCACGATGTGCTCCGCGCCGTGGATGTTCTCGATGCCGACCAGGCGGATGAAGTCCGGGTGTCGCTCATGGTGGTCGAACGTCAGTTCCGCCAGTCGCCGGATGGCCGCCACCGGGTCCAGATGGTCCACGTCCAGCTGCTGCTCGGCTTCCCGGATCACGCCGTACGCCCGCTCCAGCACGGCCGTGAACAGCCGCTCCTTGCCGCCGAAGTAGTAGTAGATCATCCGCTTGGTGGTGCGGGTGCGGGCGGCGATCTCGTCGACGCGGGCCCCGTCGTAGCCGGCCCGGGAGAACTCCCGCGTCGCCACGTCGAGGATCTCGGCCCTGGTGCGGGCGGCGTCACGGATGCGCTCGCCGGGTCGTGCCGGTTCTTCGACGCTGGTCATCGGGTTCCTTCGGGCCGAGGTGCGGTGCCGGTGATTCTAGAAGCAGCCCCTCGCCCGGCCCGACGGGTCTTCCCGCGGGCCAGGGGCGGCTGATATAGCTAACGTACTGGTTCGTACATTAGTGAGCCGCCTCTGGAGGTCCGCGGTGCTCAAGGACTCGTATCTCGTCGGGCTGATCGGCTCCGGCATCGGCCCCTCGCTCAGCCCGGCGCTGCACGAGCGGGAGGCCGGCCGGCAGGGCCTGCGCTGTCTGTACCGGCTCCTCGACCTCGACACGATCGGTGTCCCGCCCGAGGCGGTGGGCGAGCTGCTGCGCGCCGCCCGGCTGCTCGGTTTCGACGGGCTCAACATCACCCACCCGTGCAAGCGGCTCGTCGTCGAGCACCTGGACGCCCTCGATCCGCAGGCCGAGGCGCTCGGCGCGGTCAACACCGTCGTGTTCGAGGGCGGGCGGGCCGTCGGTCACAACACGGACGTCACCGGCTTCGCCGCCGCCTTCGCCCGCGGTCTGCCCGACGCCCCGCTGGAACGGGTCGTGCAGCTCGGCGCGGGCGGCGCCGGCGCGGCCGTCGCGCACGCCACGCTCACCCTCGGCGCCGAACGGGTCACCGTCGTCGACGCACTGCCCGAGCGGGCCGCCGACCTCGCCGCCGCGCTGAACCGCGGCTTCGGGCCCGGTCGGGCCGCCGCGGCGCCCCTGGACCGGCTGCCGGAGCTGCTCGGCGCCGCCGACGGCCACGGCGGCCTCGTGCACGCCACCCCCACCGGCATGGCCGCCCATCCCGGCCTGCCCCTGCCGGCCGGGCTGCTGCACCCCGGACTGTGGGTCGCCGAGGTCGTGTACCGCCCGCTGGAGACCGAGCTGCTGCGCACCGCCCGCGCGGCCGGCTGCGCCACCCTCGACGGCGGCGGCATGGCCGCCTTCCAGGCCGCCGACGCGTTCCGCCTGTTCACCGGCCGGGAACCCGACAGCGCGCGGATGCTCGCGGACCTCACCGAGCTGACAGACGGCGCCGTCGGGGCGCCCAAGTAGACCGAGAGACCGAGAAGCACCACGGAAGCAAGAGGTACCGACGTGCGTACGTCCATCGCCACCGTCTCCCTCAGCGGCTCCCTCACCGAGAAGCTCACGGCCGCGGCCCGGGCCGGCTTCGACGGAGTGGAGATCTTCGAGAACGACCTGATCACCGCGCCGCTCACCCCCGAGGAGATCCGCGCGCGCTGCACCGACCTCGGCCTGACCGTGGACCTCTACCAGCCGATGCGGGACATCGAGGCCGTGCCCGAGGACGTCTTCGCCCGCAATCTGCGCCGCGCCCGGCACAAGTTCGGGCTGATGCGCAGGCTGGGCGCCGACACGGTCCTCGTCTGCTCCAGCGTCGACCCGTCCGCCGTCGACGACGACGCCCTCGCCGCGCGGCAGCTGAGCGACCTGGCCGACCTGGCCGACGACTTCGGCATCCGGGTGGCGTACGAGGCGCTGGCCTGGGGGCGGCACGTCAGTACGTACGACCATGCCTGGCGCATCGTCGAGGCGGCCGGCCATCCCGCGCTCGGGACCTGTCTGGACAGCTTCCACATCCTCTCGCGCGGCAGCGACCCCAAGGGCATCGAGGACATCCCCGGCGAGAAGATCTTCTTCCTCCAGCTCGCCGACGCCCCGCTGCCCGCGATGGACGTACTGCAGTGGAGCCGCCACCATCGCTGCTTCCCCGGCCAGGGCGGCTTCGACGTCGCCGGACTGGTCCGGCACGTGCTGCGCACCGGCTACGACGGGCCGCTCTCCCTGGAGGTCTTCAACGACGTCGTCCGGCAGGCCGAGGCCGGCCCGACCGCCGTGGACGCCCGCCGCTCCCTGCTGATGCTCCAGGAGGAGGTGGGCGCGGCCGAACCCCCGGCCCCTGTCGTCCCCACCGGATTCGCCTTCGCGGAACTCGTCACGCCCGACGCGGACCCCCTCGCGGGTCTGCTCCACGCGCTGGGCTTCGCCCGCACCGCCCGGCACCGCAGCAAGCCCGTCGACCTGTGGCAGCAGGGCGAGGCCCGGATCCTGGTCAACACCGGGGCGGCCGTACGCCGTGACGGCACCCGGCTCGCTGCCGTCGGGCTGGAGTCACCCGACGCCGCCGGTGCCGCCCGCCGCGCCGAGGCCCTGCTGGCACCCGTACTGCCGCGCCGCCGCGCCCCCGAGGACGCCCCGCTCGACGCGGTGGCCGCGCCCGACGGCACGGAACTGTTCTTCTGCGGCACCCGGCTCCCGTCCGGCGGCGGCTGGCGGTCCGACTTCGCGGACGTGGAGCACGCCCCCGCCGCCGCGGACGTACGGCACATCGACCATCTCGCCCTCACCCAGCCCTGGCACCACTTCGACGAGGCGGCCCTCTTCCACCGCGGCGTGCTCGGACTGCTCGCCGACGAGAGCGTGGACGTCGCCGACCCCTACGGCCTGCAGCGCAGCCGCGCGGTCGGCAACACCGACGGCAGTGTCCGCATCGCCCTCGGCGTCGGTGCCGCGCCCACGGACGACACCGTGCACGCCCAGCACATCGCGCTCGCCACCGACGACGTGGTCGCCGCGGCCCGCCGCTTCCGAGACGCCGGCGGCCGGCTGCTGCCCATCCCGGCGAACTACTACGACGACCTCGCCGCCCGTCACGAGTTCGCCGACGGCGAGCTGGAGACCTATCGCGACCTGGGCATCCTCCACGACCGCGACGAGCACGGCACCCTGCGCCACTGCTACACCCGCACCGTCGGCCGCGTCTTCTTCGAACTCGTCCAGCGCGACGGCGGCCACCGCGGCTACGGCGCCCGCAACGCCCCGGTCCGCCTGGCCGCCCAGCACGCGGCACAGACGCGCGCGGGCGGCTGAGCGCTCGGCTTCTCGCCGAGCCGTGGACGGCTTCGGCAGAGGGCCGCGGCACCGATGGCTGCCGGCCGGCCTCCCCGACGCGCATCAGCGCGCAGGAGCGGCGGGCCGTCAGCCCACGACGGGCCGGGTCGGGCCGACCCGGCCACCGGCCCCGTGCTGCCAGGGCGCACGGGGGCCGTCAGGCGCACCGCCGCCCGCGACGCGGGCACGGCCGCACTCGCCGACGGCCCGGTGGCCGGGGCCGGACCCCCGCACCTCACGGCCGGGTGTTCCACTCCGCCACCACCGGGCTGCCGTGCTCCAGTGACAGACGGCTCAGGGTGCCCGTCTCCAGGCGGAACAGCCGCCCGGCGGACGGCGGCAGGCCCAGCCGGCGGGCCGTCAGGACGCGGAGCAGATGGCCGTGCGCCACCAGCATCACGTCCCCCTCCTCCAGTGCCACGGCAACCCGGGACAGCACCCGGTCCGCCCGTTCGCCGACCTGCTCCGGGGACTCGCCGGGGAACTCCCGGCCGGGCGGCACCCCGTCGGTCCACAGGTCCCAGCCGGGCCGGGTGCGGTGGATGTCCGCGGTGGTGACCCCCTCGTAACCGCCGTAGTCCCACTCCCGCAGGTCCGGCTCCCGTACGGCCCCGGTCAGGCCCGCCAGTTCGGCGGTGTGCCGGGCGCGGACCAGCGGGCTGGTGAGGACCAGCCCGAAGGTCAGCCCCGCCAACAGGGGAGCGAGGGACTTGGCCTGGGCCTCACCGGCCGGGGTCAGGGGGAGATCGGTCCGGCCGGTGTGCCGGCCCGTTCTGCTCCACTCCGTCTCGCCGTGCCGCGCCAGCAGCAGGTCTCCCACCGGCGTTACGCCTTCTCCGCCGACTCGACGGCGTGCCCGCCGAACTGCTTGCGCAGCGCCGCGATCATCTTCATCTGCGGCGAGTCCTCCTGACGGGAGGCGAACCGCGCGAACAGCGAGGCGGTGATGGCGGGCAGCGGCACGGCGTTGTCGATGGCCGCCTCCACGGTCCAGCGGCCCTCGCCCGAGTCCTCGGCGTACCCGCGCAGCCGCTCCAGATGCTGGTCCTCGTCGAGGGCGTGCACCGCGAGGTCGAGCAGCCAGGAACGGATGACGGTGCCCTCCTGCCAGGAGCGGAACACCTCCCGGACGTTGTCCACCGAGTCGACCTTCTCCAGGAGCTCCCAGCCCTCGGCGTAGGCCTGCATCATGGCGTACTCGATGCCGTTGTGGACCATCTTCGCGAAGTGCCCGGCGCCGACCCTGCCCGCGTGGACATAGCCGTACGGGCCGTCCGGCTTGAGCGCGTCGAAGATCGGCTTCAGCCGCTCCACGTGCTCCTCGTCGCCGCCGACCATCAGGGCGTACCCGTTCTTCAGGCCCCACACACCGCCCGAGACGCCCGCGTCGACGAAACCGATGCCCCGGGCGCCCAGCTCCTTGGCGTGCTTCTCGTCGTCCGTCCAGCGGGAGTTGCCGCCGTCGACGACCGTGTCGCCGGGCTCGAGCAGGCTCCCCAGCTGATCGACGATGTGCTGGGTGACGGCGCCGGCCGGCACCATCACCCACACGGCGCGCGGCCCGTCGAGCCGGTCGACCAGGTCGGACAGGTGGTCGACGTCGGAGAGTTCGGGGTTGGTGTCGTACCCGATGACGGTGTGGCCGGCGTTGCGGATGCGCTCACGCATGTTGCCGCCCATCTTGCCGAGCCCGACAAGGCCGATCTGCATGTCAGTTCACTCCCTGTGTTCGCGGTAGGCGGCCACCAGAGCGGCCGTGGACGGGTCGAGACCGGAGACGTCGGCGCCTGTGGTGAGGGCGGGTTCGACGCGCTTGGCGAGCACCTTGCCGAGTTCGACGCCCCACTGGTCGAAGGAGTCGATGTCCCAGACGGCGCCCTGGACGAAGACCTTGTGCTCGTACAGCGCGATCAGCTGGCCGAGCACCGAGGGGGTCAATTCGGTGGCCAGGATCGTGGTGGTGGGGTGGTTGCCCCGGAAGGTGCGGTGCGGCACCTGCTCCTCGGACACGCCCTCCGCCCGCACTTCCTCGGCGGTCTTGCCGAACGCGAGGGCCTGGCCCTGCGCGAACAGGTTGGCCATCAACAGGTCATGCTGCGCCTTGAGTTCGTCGCTCAGTTCGGCGACGGGACGGGCGAAACCGATCAGGTCGGCCGGGACGAGCTTCGTGCCCTGGTGGATCAACTGGTAGTAGGCGTGCTGTCCGTTGGTGCCGGGCGTGCCCCACACCACCGGCCCCGTCTGCCAGGCGACAGGGCGGCCCTGGCGGTCCACCGACTTGCCGTTGGACTCCATGTCCAGCTGCTGGAGATAGGCGGTGAACTTCGACAGGTAGTGCGAGTACGGCAGCACGGCGTGCGACTGGGCGTCGAGGAAGTTGTTGTACCAGACACCCAACAGGCCCATCAGCAGCGGGGCGTTGGCCTCGGCAGGGGCGTTGACGAAGTGCTCGTCGACGATCCGGAACCCGTCGAGCATCTCCCGGAAGCGGTCCGGGCCGATGGCGATCATCAGCGACAGGCCGATCGCGGAGTCGTAGGAGTAGCGTCCGCCGACCCAGTCCCAGAACTCGAACATGTTCGCCGTGTCGATGCCGAAGTCCGTGACCTTCTCGGCGTTGGTCGACAGCGCGACGAAGTGCTTGGCCACCGCCTTCTCGTCACCCCCCAGGCCGTTGAGCAGCCAGGTCCGCGCCGAGGTGGCGTTGGTGATCGTCTCGATCGTGGTGAAGGTCTTGGACGCGACGATGAACAGCGTCTCCGCCGGGTCCAGGTCGCGCACCGCCTCGTGCAGGTCGGCACCGTCCACGTTCGACACGAACCGGAAGGTCAGCGAACGGTCGGTGTAGGCGCGCAGCGCCTCGTACGCCATCGCCGGGCCGAGGTCGGAGCCGCCGATACCGATGTTGACGACGTTGCGGATGCGCTTGCCGGTGTGACCGGTCCACTCCCCGGAGCGGACGCGGCCGGCGAAGTCGGTCATCCGGTCGAGCACGGCGTGCACGGCCGGGACGACGTTCTCGCCCTCGACCTCGATCACCGCGTCCCGCGGGGCGCGCAGGGCGGTGTGCAGCACCGCCCGGTTCTCGGTGACGTTGATCCGCTCACCCCGGAACATGGCGTCGCGCAGGCCGAACACATCGGTGGCCTCGGCCAGTTCGAGCAGCAGGGCGAGCGTCTCGTCGTTGACCAGGTGCTTGGAGTAGTCGATGCGCAGGTCGCCCACGCGCACGACATAGCGCTGCGCGCGGGACGGGTCGTCGGCGAACAGCCCGCGCAGGTCCGGCTGCGGCAGCGCGTCCGTGCGGTGGTTCTCCAGGGCGGCCCACTCGGGGCGCCGGGTCGGCTCGGGGACGTCAGACATGAGCGGGGATCTCCTCGGTGGCCTCGCCGCGCAGGGCGACGGCGTACATCTCGTCCGCGTCGAGGCGCCTGAGCTCCTCGGCGATGAGTTCGGAGGTGGGACGGACCTTCAGCGCCAGCCGGCGCGCGGGCTGCCCCGGCAGGGTCAGCGTGGCCAGCGGGCCCTCGGGACGGTCGATGACGACCTCGCCGTCCGTGGTGCCCAGCCGGACCGCCGTGACGACGGGCCCCGCGGTCACCACCCGGTCGACGGTCACCCGCAGCCGCGCCTCCAGCCAGCGCGCCAGCAGTTCGGCGGCCGGGTTGTCGGCCTCGGCCTCCACGGTCGCCGAGGTCACCGTCGCCCGCGCCTGGTCCAGCGCCGCCGCCAGCATCGAGCGCCACAGCGTCAGCCTGGTCCAGGCGAGGTCGGTGTCGCCGGGCGCGTAGGTGCGCCGCCGGGCCTCGAGCACATCCATGGGGTTCTCGACCGCGTACAGGTCGGTGATCCTGCGCTGGCCCAGCGCGCCCAGCGGGTCCTTCGCCGGGTTCTCGGGTGCGTCCGCCGGCCACCACACCACCACCGGCGCGTCCGGCAGCAGCAGCGGCAGCACCACCGAGTCGGCGTGGTCGGACACCTCGCCGTACGTCCGCAGCACCACCGTCTCCCCGGTGCCCGCCTCCGAGCCCACCCGGACCTCGGCGTCCAGCCGGGGGTGGGTGCGCTCGCGCGGGTTGCGGGCGTGCCGCTTGATCACGACCAGGGTGCGCGAGGGGTGCTCGTGCGAGGCCTCCTCGGCCGCCTTGATCGAGTCGTAGGCGTTCTCCTCGTCCGTGACGATCACCATCGTCAGGACCATGCCCACGGCCGGTGTGCCGATGGCGCGGCGGCCCTGCACCAGCGCCTTGTTGACCTTGCTTGCCGTGGTGTCGGTCAGGTCGATCTTCATGGCCTGCGCCAGCTCCGTCCGTCTCGTGCGAGCATCTCGTCGGCCTCCACGGGTCCCCAGCTGCCCGAGGTGTACCGTGCCGGCCGGCCGTGCGACGCCCAGTACTCCTCGATCGGGTCGAGGATCTTCCAGGACTCTTCCACTTCCTGGTGACGGGGGAACAGGTTGGCGTCCCCCAGCAGGACATCCAGGATGAGCCGCTCGTACGCCTCCGGGCTGGACTCGGTGAACGACTCGCCGTAGGCGAAGTCCATGGTGACGTCCCGGAGCTCCATCGAGGTCCCCGGCACCTTGGAGCCGAACCGGACCGTCATGCCCTCGTCCGGCTGGACCCGGACGACGACCGCGTTCTGCCCCAGCTCCTCGGTGGCGGTGGAGTCGAAGGGGGAGTGCGGCGCGCGCTGGAAGACCACCGCGATCTCGGTGACCCGGCGGCCGAGCCGCTTGCCGGTGCGCAGGTAGAAGGGGACGCCCGCCCAGCGCCGGTTGTCCACCCCGAGCTTGATCGCGGCGTAGGTGTCGGTCCTCGAGGAGGGGTCGATGCCCTCCTCCTCCAGATAGCCGCGCACCTTCGCGCCGCCCTGCCAGGCACCCGCGTACTGTCCGCGCACCGTGTGCCGGCCCAGGTCGTCCGGGAGCCGCACGGCCCGGAACACCTTCAGCTTCTCGGTCAGCAGCGAGGCCGCGTCGAAGGAGGCCGGCTCCTCCATCGCGGTGAGCGCCATCAGCTGCAGCAGGTGGTTCTGGATGACGTCACGGGCGGCGCCGATGCCGTCGTAGTAACCCGCGCGGCCGCCGATGCCGATGTCCTCCGCCATGGTGATCTGTACATGGTCCACGAAGGACCGGCTCCAGACCGGTTCGAACATCTGGTTGGCGAAGCGCAGCGCCAGGATGTTCTGGACGGTCTCCTTGCCGAGGTAGTGGTCGATCCGGAAGACCTGCTCCGGGTCGAACACCTCGTGCACGATCGCGTTGAGCTCCTCGGCCGACTTCAGGTCGTGCCCGAACGGCTTCTCGATCACCGCGCGCCGCCAGGACCCCTCGGGAGCGTCGGCCAGCCCGTGCTTCTTCAGCTGCTGGACGACCTTCGGGAAGAACCTCGGCGGTACGGAGAGGTAGAAGGCGTAGTTGCCGCTGGTGCCCCGGGAGGAGTCCAGCTCGTCGACGGCCTTGCGCAGCTGGTCGAACGCGTTGTCGTCGTCGAAGTCGCCCGGGACGAACCGCATGCCCTCGGCGAGCTGCTGCCAGACCTCCTCGCGGAACGGGGTGCGCGCGTGCTCCTTGACGGCGTCGTGCACGACCTGGGCGAAGTCCTGGTCCTCCCAGTCCCGGCGGGCGAACCCGAGCAGCGAGAAGCCCGGCGGCAGCAGGCCCCGGTTGGCCAGGTCGTACACGGCCGGCATCAGCTTCTTGCGGGACAGGTCGCCGGTCACTCCGAAGATGACAAGACCGGAGGGGCCCGCCACCCGGGGCAGACGCCGGTCCTGCGGGTCGCGCAGCGGGTTGGACCAGTCGGCCGCAGGCGCGGGGAGGGCCGCGGGAGTCTCCTCCTGATCCTCCGGCCGCTCCTCCGGAGCTTTTGTCGTCGGTTCGGTCGTCTCGTCGGTCATTCCGCGTCAACTCCCTTGCTGTCGAGCGACTTCGTCACCGCGTCGAGCAGCTCCTGCCGGGCGCCCCCGGGCGTCGTGACGCCCTGGTCCCCTCGCCGCCGCGCCACCTCGTCGTACGGCAACGTCGTGCGGGCGGAGCCAGGTGCGACCGGCGCCGTCACCTCCGGCGTGTCCTTGTCCGCCGGGTCCTTCACCCCGGCGGACGCTCGGCGCTCGGCGGAGAAGAGCCTCGCGGTTGCTTCACTCACAGTCCTCATCTTCTTTCTCGCGGTCACGGCAACCACGCGCGGCGGACGGTGATTCCCTGGCGGCCACGTTGCCGGGGTGACGCCGTAGGGGGCGGATGGCACGCCGCCTCCCTTCAAGAAGTCCTCGGTTCAAGCAACATCGGTGCCGTCATGCGTTCAAGTTTAAAAGTATGACCTTTCCGGTGGACTGCCCACTCCGGGTCGACGGAGCACCCTCGGCGTCGGCGGCCCACCACTCCTCACGTGGTGCCGAGTACCGTGGAACCGCCCTGACCATGCAGTCTGCGGCCGGACATGCGAACCGGACATGCGAAAGAGGGCCCCACGTGCACGTGGGGCCCTCTTTCTCCGGCCGGGGAGGCCGGTGTGGGGGGTGGGATCAGTGGCCGAAGGTGAACCAGTTGACGTTCACGAAGTCCGACGGCTGGCCGCTGGTGAAGGTCAGATAGACGTCGTGGGTGCCCGTCACGTTGCTGATGTTCGCCGGGATCGTCCGCCAGGACTGCCAGCCGCCCGTGTTGCCCACGGCGAAGCTGCCGATGGGCGCGTTGCTCCGGCTGTCCAGGCGCACCTCGACCAGCCCGCTGACGCCGGCGCCGGCGCCGTTCGCCACCCGTGCGGAGAACTGCCGGGCCGGGTTCGAGCCGAAGGTGACGCCCTTGAACTGCAGCCAGTCGCCGTTGGCCAGCGCGCCCACGTTCTGGCCGCCGCCGGAGTCGGAGGTGTTCTCCGTCATCACGCCGCCCTGGCCGTCGTAGGACTCGGCCTGGATGGTGCCGTAGGCGTCGCGGCTGCCGGTCGGCGGGGGAGTGGTGCCGCCGCCACCGGAGGTCAGCACCTGCACGTAGTCGACGAGCATCGGGTGTCCGGGCTGGGTGCCCGAGTCCGGGCCGCCGCCGAAGGCGTCGGGGAAGCCGCCGCCCATCGCCACGTTCAGGATGATGAAGTAGCCGTGGTCGGTCGCGTTAGTCCAGGTCGTCGCGTCGACCTGGTTCTCCCGCACGGTGTGGAAGTTGTTGCCGTCGAGGTAGAAGCGGATCTCCTCCACGCTCGTCGAGCGGTCCCACTCCATCCGGTACGTGTGGAAGCCGGCCTGACAGGTCGTGCCCTGACAGGTGGTCGAACTGCCGATGCCGCTGGTCTCGTTGCACGGGCCGCCCGGTGAGGTGCCGCAGTGCATCGTGGCGAACACGGTGTTGTTGCCCTGCGTGTTCTCCATGATGTCCAGCTCGCCGACGGCGGGCCAGTTCCAGTAGTTGCCCCGGTAGGGGGAGCCCAGCATCCAGAACGCCGGCCAGTAGCCCTTGGCGGCGGCGCCGGTGACGTTCGGCACCTGGATGCGGCTCTCGACGCGGAGCTTGCCGCCGGCCGGGGGCTGGAAGTCGGTGCGCCTGGTCTCGACGCGGCCGGAGGTCCAGTTGCCGGAGGCGTCGCGGCGCGGGGTGATGCGGAGGTTGCCGTTGCCGTCGAGGGAGACGTTGTCCGCGTTGGACGTCATCGTCTCGATCTCGCCGGTGCCCCAGTTGGCGGGGCCGCCCGGGTAGCCCTTGCCGGTCGCGTACTGCCAGTTGGAGGTGTTGACACCGCTGCCCGCGGCGCCGTCGAAGTCGTCGGCGAAGACCTGGGTCCAGCCCGACGGCGGAGGCGGCACGGAGGCGCTCGCGGAGGTGCCGGCCGCGGTGGCGGCGCCCGCCGCGAGGGCGAGCGTACTGACGACGGCGAGGAGTGCCCGCCGCAGCGGGCGGGGTCCGCGGAGCGGGCGGGGGGTGCCGGAGGTGTCACTCATGTGGGGATGCCCTCTCGGGTTCGGATGCCTGTGGCGGGAAGTGCGTTCGAGAGCCCGGAACTTCGCTTGAGAGCGCTCTCAAAGTGACGCCAATGTGCTCTGCGACGCTTGCGCCGTCAAGAGGTGTAACCGAGGAAGTCCTTGCGGACGTGGAGAGTTCACGTCCCGAATTGACGCGAATGGGTGCAAGGGGCGCCGTGGACGCCGGACGGGCGCGGCGCCGGGAAGGTCCCGGGCGGCGCGCCCGTCGCTCCGTTCGACCATGCGGGGGCGGGGGGATGCCGGGTCGGTTGTGCGGCGGCTGCGGGTGGGTGGTTGGTCGCTCGCGCGGTTCCCCGCGCCCTTGAAGGGGCGCGGGGCTGTACCGGCACGCGGCTCCGCCACGTGGGCGCGAAGGGGGTCCGGGGGCAAAGTCCCCGGTGCTTCGTGAAGTCCCCGGTGCTCTCGAAGGCGGCCGGTGCTCCCGGAAGCGGGCGGTGCCGTACGCGCACACCGGTCGGCGTGTGCGGGCGCGGCGCCGGGAAGGTTCCGGCGCCGCGCCCGTCGCTCCGTCCGGTCACATGCGGGTCGGGCGCTCGCCACCCGGCCGGCACGCGTGGCGAGGAGCCTTCGGTGGGTGGGTCCTCACACCCCCGTCGGCACCCGTGGCCGGGACGCCTCCTCCGCCTCCTCCCGGAGGCCGAAGCGGTCGTGGACCCGGCGCAACGGGGCCGGGGCCCACCAGGCGTGGCGGCCGAGGAGGGACATGGTGGCCGGGACCAGGAGCATCTGGACGACGGTCGCGTCGATGAGGACGGCCAGGGTGAGACCCAGGCCGATCTGCAGGATGGGCGAGAAGCCGCCCGTCATGAAGGCGGCGAAGACGACCGCCAGCAGCAGCGCCGCGCAGGTGACCACCCGGCCGGAGCGGCGCAGCCCGGTCACCACGGCCTCCGCGTCGTCACCGGTGCGCTCCCGGGCCTCGCGCATCCGGGCCAGGATGAACAGCTCGTAGTCCATGGCGAGTCCGAACGCGATCGCGATGATCAGCGGCGGCGCGGTGAGGCTCAGCGCCCCCAGCCCCTCGGTGCCCAGCAGCCCGGCCAGATGGCCGTCCTGGAAGACCCACACCACCGCGCCGAGCGCGGCGCCCAGGCTGAGCAGCGTCGTCGCGATGGTGCGCAGCGGCAGCAGCACGGAACCCGTGAACGCGAACAGCAGCACGAAGATGCCGGCCAGGACGGTCAGGGCCGCCCACGGTGCCCGTTCGGCGAGCATCTCGCGGAAGTCGACCAGCCGGGCCGCGGGCCCGGTGACCTCGACCGGTTCGTCGCCGCGTACCTCCCGCACCCGTTCGACCAGGTCGGTCGCCTCCTTGCCGTCGGCCTCGCCGGGCGGCCGGATCTCCAGCACCGCGGCACCACCGGGCAGTTCACGGGCCGTGGTGGCCGGGGACAGCGCGCGGATCCTGTCGACCGCCGCGCCGTCGGCGCCGGGCCGGACGACGACGGTGACCGGCGTGACCCCGGCGCCGGGCGGGAAGTGGTCGCCCACGGTGTCGTGCAGCTGCCGGGCCTCGCTGTCCGTGGGCAGCTGACGCGCGTCCCCGATGGCGATCTTCATCCCGGCCACCGGCACCGCGAGGACCAGCAGCACCGGGACGGCCACGGCCAGGACGGCGATCCGGCGCCGGGCCGCGAAATGGGCGAGCCGTGCGAAGAGGCGGCCCTCCTCGCCCTCCGGACGGTCCTTCGCCGGGGTGATCCGCCCGCCGAACCGGGCCAGCATCGCGGGCAGCAGGGTGAGCGCGGCCAGCATGTCGATGACGACCACGGCGGCGACCGCGAGGCCCATGCTGCGCAGGAACACGCTCGGGAAGACCAGCAGCCCGGTCAGGCTGACGGCCACCGTGAGCCCGGAGAACAGCACCGTCCGCCCGGCCGCCGCGACCGTGCGGTGCACCGCCTCGACGACGTCCTCGGTGTGCCGGCGCTCCTCCCGGAAACGCATCACCATCAGCAGGGCGTAGTCCACGGCGAGCCCGAGCCCCAGCATCGTCGTCACCTGGATCGCGTACACGGAGATGTCCGTGACCTCACTGAAGAGGAACAGCGCCAGGAAGGCCCCCGCGATCCCGCTGACCGCGACGACCAGCGGCAGCAGCGCCGAGCGCAGCCCGCCGAACACCACGAGCAGCAGCGCCAGCACCACCGGCAGGGAGACCAGTTCCGCGAACTTGACGTCCTTCTGGGCCTGCTCGCTGAGCTGCTGCCCCAGCAGCGGCCCCCCGCTCACATGGACGTCGGGGGCGTCGATCTCCCTGATCCGTTCGGCCGCCGCGTCGAGGGTGTGCTCCTCGGCGTCGTCGTCCAGACCGCCCTCGAGCGTGACGGGGATGATCAGCGCCCGTCCGTCCTCCGCGGTCAGACCGCGCGTGGTGTACGGGTCGGGCACGGCGGCGACCCCGGCCACCTTCCGGACGTCGGCGACGGCCCGCTCGACCTCGGCGCGCAACTCCGGGTCCGAGACGGCGGTGCCGGCCACCACGCCGGTGACCGACTCACCGGCCGGGTCCTCCCGGTCCAGGTACTGGGCGGCCGACTCCGACTCGGTTCCGGGTACTTCGGGCACGTTGTCGGAGAGCCGCGCGAACACGCCCGTCCCCAGTCCGAATCCCAGCAGCAGAAAGAGCCCCCACAGGAGCATCACGGTCAAGGGGCGGCGGGTGGCCGCCCGGGCAAGTGCGGAAAGCACGGTCCCTCCCGGCGGGTGATGGTTCGTCAACACCCCTCAGACTCGCGCCGGGGGGCGGTGCGGCGGATCGCCGGAGGGAGCGGTTTGCGGCCCTCGCCCGTACGGGGGAGACGGCCCCCTCACTCACTCCTCAGGGGGAGCCCGGGACGATCAGCCCCGTCTCGTACGCGCAGATCACCGCCTGCACCCGGTCCCTGAGACCGAGCTTGCTCAGCACGTTGCTCACATGGGTCTTGACGGTGTGTTCACTGACGAACAGGGTCGTCGCGATCTCCGCGTTGGACAGTCCCCGGGCCAGCAGCCGCAGCGTCTCCACCTCGCGGGCGGTGAGCGCGTCCAGCCGCTGCGGGGTGGCGGCATCGGCGGCGGCCCGCTCCCGGCGGCGCCGCACGATGTCCGCGACCAGCCGCCGGGTCACCGCGGGGGCGAGCAGCGAGTCGCCCGCCGCGACCACCCGCACCGCGTGCACGAGGTCGTCCCGGCGGACGTCCTTCAGCAGAAAGCCGCTGGCACCCGCGTACAGCGCCTCGTACACGTACTCGTCCAGGTCGAACGTGGTCAGCATGACCACCTTGCAGCCCGACTGCCCGCACACCTGACGGGCCGCCTCCAGACCGTCCATCACCGGCATGCGGATGTCCAGCAACAGCACGTCCGGGGCGTGCCGGCGCACCGCGGCGACGGCCTCCTCGCCGTCCCCGGCCTCGGCGACCACCTCGATGTCGTCCTGGGCGTCGAGGATCATGCCGAAGCCGGCCCGGACCAGCTCCTGGTCGTCGGCGACGACCACCCGGATGCTCACCCGAGGGCCCCCTCCCGGTCGGCGGCCACCGGCAGGCGTACGACGACCCGGAAGCCGCCGTCCGGGCCGCTGCCGGTCTCGGCGCTGCCCCCGCAGGCGGCGGCCCGCTCCCGGATGCCGATCAGCCCGTGTCCGCCGACCGGCGTGGGGGCGCCCCGCCCGTCGTCCGTCATCGTGAGGGTCACCTGGTCCTCCGCCCAGTCCAGCTCCACCACGGCGCGGGAGGCCCGGGCGTGCTTCACGGTGTTGGTGAGAGCTTCCTGGACCACACGGTAGGCGGCGACCTCGGTGTCCGAGGACAGCGGGCAGGATATCCCCGTGGTGCGCAGTTCGATGCGCAGCCCCGTGGAGTCCCGCACCTGGCCGACCAGCAGGGGCAGCGCCGCCAGGCTCGGCTGCGGCAACCGCCGCGCGATGTCTCCGTCCGGCCGCTCCTCCTTCAACACGCCGAGGATGCGCCGTAGTTGGGACATCGCGTCCCGTCCGGTCGTCGCGATGGTGTCGAACGTGGCCTCCGCGCGCTCAGGATCCTTGCGCACCACCACGGGTCCGGCCTCCGCCTGGACCACCATCAGGCTCACGGCGTGCGCCAGGATGTCGTGCATGTCCCGGGCGATGCGGGCGCGTTCCTCCGCGCGGGCCCGCGCGGTGTCCGCGGCCCGCTCCCGTTCCAGCCGGCGGGCCCGGTCCTCCAGTTCGGTGGTGTACGCGCGCTGGACCCGGGCGAGCATCCCGAGGGCGTAGGCGCAGACCAGGCCCATCAGATGGAAGGCGTACTCGAAGGGCTCCTTGTCCGCCTGGTGCTGCATGGTCACGACGACCCCGACGATCCAGCCCGTGAGCATGAACCGGCGCTGCCAGGGCCTGACCTGGGCGGCCATGGTGTACAGCACGACCATGCCGCCGTACATCACGTCCGGCGGGGGAGCCTGGTACAGCGCCTGCGCCGGAGTGGCGACCGACACGGCCCACGCGGCCGTGCAGGGTGCCCGCCGCCGCCAGATCAGCGGTACGGCCGTGGCGGCGCCGAGCAGCCAGCCCTGCCAGGTCAGCCGGTCGTCGCCCTCGTCGGGGAAGATCCACTGCAGGGAGACGGCGAACAGCACGAGCGCGGCGAGCGCCGTGTCGAGGGCGTACGGATTCGCCGTACGCCAGCGGACGACGACCGGCGCGAAGGCGGACCGGAGGGACATGGGCGGCTCCTCGGGGCGGGGGCCGTACCAGTATCACGAGGAGCCGGGAGCCCGGTCCTCACCGGTGAGAGGGATTTCGCAGCGGCTCCGGGCATGCGCGGACCGGGACGATCGGCCACTCCGGCCGAAAGGGCGGGGACGGCGTCCGACCGGAAGCCCGACCGCCGGCACAGGGCCCGGGGGCGGGTGGGGGGAGCGTGCCGCGCCGGCAGGGCGGCGGGTCGGCTCTTCGGTCGTGGCCCGCCCTGTCGGGGCGTCCACGTGCCGGGCGCGGAGCGGCTGGTCATGGCAGGCTGCCCTCCAGCGGGTCGGGTCGGCGGAGCGTACCCGGCGCGGTCGCGCCGCGAGTAGGGTCGTCCCGGTTCGTCGTGGTGGGAAGGTGCGGATGTGAAGCTGACGATTCTGGGCGGTGGAGGATTCCGCGTGCCGCTGGTGTACGGGGCGCTGCTCGGGGACCACGCCGAGGGCCGGGTGACCCGTGTCGTCCTGCACGACGTGGACGCCGGGCGGCTGCGCGCGATCGCCCGGGTACTGGCCGAGCAGGCCGCCGGTGTGCCCGACGCGCCCGAGGTGACCGTCACCACCGACCTCGACGAGGCGCTGCGCGGCGCCGGCTTCGTCTTCTCCGCGATCCGCGTGGGCGGCCTCGAAGGCAGGGCGAACGACGAACGGGTCGCCCTCGCCGAGGGCGTGCTCGGCCAGGAGACGGTCGGCGCGGGCGGCATCGCCTACGGGCTGCGCACCGTGCCCGTCGCCGTCGACATCGCCCGGCGGGTGGCCCGCCTCGCCCCCGACGCCTGGGTCATCAACTTCACCAACCCCGCCGGCCTGGTCACCGAGGCCATGTCCCGCCACCTCGCCGACCGCGTCATCGGCATCTGCGACTCACCGGTCGGCCTCGGCCGCCGTATCGCCCGGGTGCTCGGCGCGCGGCCGCGGGAGGCGTGGGTCGACTACGTCGGCCTCAACCACCTCGGCTGGGTGCGCGGCCTGCGGGTCGCCGGCCGGGACCAACTCCCGCGCCTGCTCGCCGACCCCGCCCTGCTCGGCTCCTTCGAGGAGGGCAGGCTCTTCGGCGCCGACTGGCTGCAGTCCCTGGGCGCGATCCCCAACGAGTACCTGCACTATTACTACTTCAACCGTGAGGCCGTGCACGCCTACCAGGAGGCGAAGCAGACGCGGGGCGCGTTCCTGCACGACCAGCAGGCACGGTTCTACGCCGGGGCGGCCGACCCCGGCGCCCCCGCCCTGGACCTGTGGAACCGCACCCGCGCCGAACGCGAGGCCACCTACATGGCCGAGAACCGGGAGGCGGCGGGCGCGGGCGAACGCGAGGCCGAGGACCTGTCCGGCGGCTACGAGGACGTGGCGCTCGCCCTGATGCGGGCCATCGCCCGCGACGAACGCACCACCCTGATCCTCAACGTCCGCAACCGCGGCACCCTGTCACCACTGGACGGGGACGCCGTCATCGAGGTCCCCTGCCTGGTGGACGCCGGCGGGGCGCACCCCGTCTCCGTCGACCCGCTGCCCGACCACGCCACCGGTCTGGTCTGCGCCGTCAAGGCCGTCGAGCGAGAGGTGCTCGCCGCCGCCCGGTCGGGTTCCCGCGCGACGGCCGTCAAGGCGTTCGCGCTGCATCCGCTCGTCGACTCCGTGCACGTGGCCCGCCGTCTCGTCGACGGCTACACCGCCGCCCACCCCGGCCTCGCCTACCTCGGATAGCCGGCGGGCACGGCTTCGGGTCGGCCGGTCGCCCCCCGTGACAGCGGCCGACCGACCCGAGCCCCCCGTTCCCCCGTGCTTCCCCCCGGCGGCTTCCCCAAGTCGCCTTCACCATCAAGAGCACGCGGCCCGGCCCCTGATACACCCCCGGCGGAAACTTTCTGGAGAATTTCTACGTGCGCGCTCCGGTCGCCGCCCGCGGCCCCACGGACACGGCCGGAGCCGGTACGGCCCCCAGCGCGGGCGCGGGCACATCGGCACGCTGCTGCGGCAGCGTCACCGGCAGCAGCGGACGCGGACCCGACACCACCGTGTAGCCCTGGCCCAGGAACGGCGGTGTCATCTCGCCCGGGTCCTCGCCGAGCGCCAGCCGCACGGCGGCCCACGGGGCGTTCACCCCGCACAGCGACAACTGGTGCAGCCCGCCCGCCGGACGGGTGTTGACGTCCATGAGCACGGGCCGCTCGCCCAGCATCCGGAACTGGATGTTGGACAGGTGGTGCAGCCCGAAGCCCTCCGCGATCCGCCGGGCCGGCTCCAGCCACTGCTCGTGCAGCGTGAAGCCCCTGCGCCGGCCGTTCTTCGTGCGCCCCACCGCCAGCCGGACCCGGTTGTCGGTGCCGGTGAGACAGTCCACCGACACCTCGGGCTGCTCCAGCCGGGGCATCACCAGCCAGTCCACCGGATCGTCGGCCTCCCGCAGGGCGTCCAGCACCGGGCCGAGCGGCACGTACGGGCTCGGGAAGCCGCTCAGCTGGGCGAGCGAGAAGGGCGCACGGGTGATCATGCGGAAACCCACCCCGCCCGCGCCCGAGGCGGGTTTGAAGCAGGCCCGGTATCCGCCTGCCTCCAACTCGCCGACGGCCGCGACGAGTTCGTCCGCACTGCGGACCCGCCACCACGGCGGCACGGGCACCCCGACCGCCTGGACCGCCTCATAGGCGGTCACCTTGTCGTGGAACACGGCCACCGCCTCGGGCGGCGGCGCCAGCAGCGCCGTACCGACCGCCTCGAACTCGGCACGGTGCGCGACGATCACCGCCTGGTGCAGCCGGGGCACGAACACATCGATGCCGCGCCGCTCGCACTGGGCGAGCGCGTACTCGACGTACGCCGCCGGGGACAACCCCTCGGGCTCCGGTTCGGCGGTGTCGGCGGCGGCCAGCACGGGGGAGTCGGGGTCACCGTGGGTGGCGTGGATCTCGACGGCCCGGTCGGCGGGATTTCTCCGCAGCTGATCCATGAAGAACACGTTCTCCGCGTACGTGCGGTTGAGCCAGACGCGTACGCGAGAGACCATGCAGGCCGCCTTTCGGGGTGCGCGGGCAGGGCTCGGCGACCCGTTGCCCGGGCAGGAGTGTGGAGGGTCACCGAACCGCCCTGTGGAAGGGTGTTTCACGGCGGTGGTGTCGGGGCAGATCATACGGCTTCACAGGCTGTTCCCGTACCACACGCGGATGACGGGGCACGCTTGTTCCGGCGGCACCGATGTGATCTCGTGGTGGAGCGCGCGACGGCTGAAGGAGCGACGGGTGATGTCGGGGACGGACGGCGGCGGACAGCTGTGGGCCATCAGCGACCTGCACATCGGCTACGCCGAGAACCGTGCCCTGGTCGACGGCATGCGGCCCGGGTCGGACGGGGACTGGCTGCTCGTGGCCGGTGACGTCGCGGAGACCGTGGAGGACATCCACTGGGCCCTCAGGACGCTCGCAGACCGGTTCGCCAAGGTCGTCTGGGTGCCCGGCAACCACGAGCTGTGGACCCATCCGGGCGACCCGGTCACGCTGCGCGGCGTCGCCCGCTACGACCACCTGGTCGAACAGTGCCGCGACCTCGGAGTGATCACGCCCGAGGACCCGTACCCCGTCTGGGACGGCCCCGGCGGCCCGGTCGTCGTCGCACCGCTGTTCCTGCTGTACGACTACTCGTTCCTGCCGCCCGGGTGCGCCACCAAGGACGAGGGACTGGAGTACGCGCACGGCACCGGGGTCGTCTGCACCGACGAGCGGCTGCTGCACCCCGACCCGTACCCGAGCCGGGAGGCATGGTGCCGGGCCCGGGTCGCCGAGACCGGACGCCGGCTGGCCGAGGTGCCGGACGGGATGCCGCTCGTCCTGGTCAACCACTGGCCGTTGCACCGCCATCCGACGGACGTCCTGTGGTACCCCGAGTTCGCCATGTGGTGCGGCACCGTGCTCACCGACGACTGGCACCGGCGGTTCCCCGTCCACACCATGGTCTACGGCCATCTGCACATCCCCCGGACCACCCGGCAGGACGGCGTCCGCTTCGAGGAGGTGTCGGTGGGCTACCCGCGCGAATGGCGCAAGCGGGAACAGCCGCCGGGGCGGCTGCGCCGGATCGTGCCGCGGGAGGACGAGGGGCGATGATCGAGGAACTGCTGCCACAGACGGTGGTCGCCGTCGAGGCCCACGGAGACGAGGGCGTCGACGCCCCCCTGTATCCCGAGGAGGAGGCGCTGCTGGCGCGCGCCGTCCCCAAGCGCCGCCGGGAGTTCACCGCCGTACGCTCCTGCGCCCGCCGTGCCATGGACAAGCTGGGCGTGCCCGCGCGGCCGGTGCTGCCCGGCGAGCGGGGTGCCCCCGTCTGGCCCGACGGGCTGGCCGGCAGCATGACCCACTGCCAGGGCTACTGCGCCGCCGCCCTGGTGCGCGCCGCCGACCTGGCGTCCCTCGGCATCGACGCGGAGCCCCACGCTCCGCTGCCCGAGGGCGTCCTGTCCTCCGTGGCGCTGCCGCAGGAGGCGGCGCGGATCGGCGGTCTGGCCGGGGAGCTGCCCGCCGTGCACTGGGACCGGCTGCTGTTCAGCGCCAAGGAGTCCGTCTACAAGGCGTGGTTCCCGCTCACCGGGAAGTGGCTGGACTTCATGGAGGCCGACCTCGACCTCTTCGCCGACCCCGGCGGGCACACCCGCGGCGGCTTCCGGGCCACCCTCCTCGTCCCGGGCCCGCGCGTGGGCACCCGAGTGGTCGACCACTTCACCGGCCGCTGGATCACCGAGGGAGACCTGGTCGCGACGGCGGTCGCCGTCCCGCACGGCTGAGCGGGACGGCGACCGCCGCCACGGGAGGGACACGTCCGGCTACGGCTCGGGGTGCCGGCCGCGCAGCATCCGGAAGAACGCCTCCTCGTTGCCGGTCAGGCCCGCCCCGGCCAGGGCGGTCTCCGCCTCGGCGAGCACGGAGGGCGGCACCATCGGGCCCGACCGGCTGTCGAGGGTGGCGCGCACCGTGTGCAGCAGTCGTAGGTAGGCCTGGACGGCGGTGCGCTCGCGGTCGGTCAGTACGGTGGTCGGCATCGCTCGGTTCTCCCCGTGTCGCGGTCGGTGACGATTCGCCTCCAGCTTGCCGCCCACCACTGACAATCGGGTCTCACCGTGGACCGGTTCGCCCGGCCGGCGGGCTCGCGCGCCGGGACGTGCCGGCTCGGCCCCGCGGCCCCGGACACCCCGGGCACCCGGGTCCGCCGTGTCGGGCCGCGCCCCGCCCGTCGTCCCGGACGGGAGGACCGTCGTACGGAACGGCACGGGCCGGCCGCGGCGCCCGCTCATCGCCTCGCACGGGGCCGCGTACGGACCGGCGGGCCGCGCCGGGACGGGAAGCGCCGGCGCTGCCGGTGGTTCGTCGTACGGGCGGTGTGCTCCCCCGGCTCAAGCCTTGGGCCGCTGGACGCTCTCCAGGAGCATGTCCAGCCACTCCGCGACCTTGTCGCGGTGCTGGTCGGTGGGGAGCTGGGCGGCCCGCCAGGCGATCCCGCGCACCCCGTGGTCCTGCAGCAGCCGGTCCAGCGGGTCGTCGGCCGGTGCCGCCGCCGCCCGCTCCCGGTCCGCGAGTTTCTGCAGCAGCTCCTGCTCGGTGTGCTGGAGCGCGCCCGCGAGCGCCTCGGGGTCCTCGGCGGTGAGGAAACCGGCGTGCACCCGGAAGAACCGCTGGATGGCGTCGCAGTGCTCCATGGTCGGACGCCGGTCGCCGTTGATCAGCGCGCCGGCCTGTTGCCGGGACATGCCCGCGCCGTCGGCGATCTCCTGCTGCGTGTACCTGCGGCCGTTCGGCTTCAGCCGGGTGCGGCGCAGCAGGTCCAGCCGCTGCACGAACCGCGCCTGCACATCGGGCGCGCCCGCGGACCGGCCGCTCAGCAGCGCCTTGACCACGGACTCCGGGACACCGGAGGCGGCGGACAGCCGGCCGACGTCGAAGACCTCGGTGTGCGCCACGCCGAGCCGGTCGGCGAGTGCGGTGACGCGGGTGACGACGGCCGGCAGCGCGGTCGTCGGCGTGGCGCCCGGACCCTCGAAGCCACCCGTCACCGAAAGATCTCCTACGTCTCTCACAGGCTTCTCACAAGCGATTGCCGTGAACTTCACGGAGACTAGCCGTTGCCTCGAACCCACATCCAGGTCTCGCCACAACTGTGGCCAATTTCGGCCGTCAACCGGCATGAAATGCCACGATAGTTGACACACCTCACGTGCGGGCAGCAGGATCGGGGCGCCGCGTCAGGGCCGCACAGGCAAGAGGGGTGACCTCCCGATGGCATATCAGGCAGGAGGGCAGCGGCCGGCACCGCGGCCCGTCCCCGGGACCCCCGAGGCCCAGGCCTATCTCCAGGACTACGCCGTACTCCTGGAGGCGTGCCCCTTCCCTTCCCTGGTGGTCGACCACCGCTGGGACGTGCTGCTCACCAACACCGCTTTCCGGACACTTTTCCAGGACGCCGAGCCGCACCCCACGGCCCTGCCCTCCGACAACTTCCTCCGGTTCGTCCTCTTCCACCCGGACGCGTCCATGGTGCTCGGTGACCACGAGTCGAGCTGGTGCCTGCCGATGCTGGCCCACTTCGCCGAGACCGTCGAGCGGTACGGCCACGACCACGGGCTGGGGGCCATCCGCCGCGACATCGCCCAGGACCCCATCATGGAGGCCGCCTACCGGCACGGGCTGCCGCACTGGCTGCGGGCCGTCGGCGAGCAGGCCGCCGAACACGACGGCGCCGTACGGCCGCTGCTCCACCCCGACCCGCGCTGGGGCGCCACGGAATGCCGGATCGTCGCGGAGACGACCCCCACCCTCCAGGACATGGACTGCACCCGGCTGACGCTGGTCCTGCGCGAGGCGCGCCGCACCCCCTCCGGGGACCGCGGGTCCCGCCGCGGCGCCTCCCACCTGAGAGTGGTGCGCTCCGCCGACTGAGGCGGCCCTTCGCCGACGACGTCCGCCCTCTTCCCCGCAGTAGTGCTGTGTGACATATTACTGACGTGAGCGAGCCGCTGACCTGCGATGTCGTGGTGGTGGGCGCCGGGATGACGGGCGCGGCCTGCGCCCTGTACGCGGCCCGGGCGGGCCTCGCCGTGACCGTGGTGGACCGGGGTCCCGTGGCCGGCGGCACGACCGGCGCGGGCGAGGGAAACCTCCTCGTCTCCGACAAGGCGCCCGGTCCCGAACTCGAACTGGCCCTGCTGTCCAACCGGTTGTGGGCGCAGGTGGCACAGGAACTGGGCAGACCGGTCGAGTACGAGGCCAAGGGCGGACTCGTCGTCGCCGGGACCCCCGAAACGCTCGACGGGCTGCGGAGGTTCGCGGACACCCAGCGGGCCGCCGGGGTGACGGCCGACCCCGTCCCCGCCGACCGGCTCCACGACCTGGAACCGCGCCTGGCGCCCGGCCTCGCGGGCGGTGTGCACTATCCGCAGGACGCCCAGGTGATGCCCGCCCTCGCCGCCGCCCACCTCCTGCGTGCCTCCGGGGCCCGGCTGCTCACCGGCCGCGAGGTGACCCGGGTTTTGCGCACCGCCGACGGCGCGGTGCGCGGGGTGCGCACGGACCGCGGCGACCTGCACGCCCCCGCCGTCGTCAACGCGGCCGGCACCTGGGGCGGCGAACTGGCCGCCCGCGCCGGGGTGTTCCTGCCCGTCCTGCCCCGACGCGGTTTCGTCCTGGTCACCGAGCCACTGCCGCCCCGTATCCGGCACAAGGTGTACGCCGCCGACTACGTCGCCGACGTCGCCAGCGACTCGGCGGCGCTCCAGACCTCACCGGTGGTGGAGGGAACGGCCGCCGGACCGGTGCTCATCGGCGCCAGCCGGGAACGGGTCGGCTTCGACCGGTCCCTGTCCCTCCCGGCGGTGCGGGCCCTGGCGGCGGGAGCGACACGCCTGTTCCCCTTCCTGTCCGGCGTCCGGGCCCTGCGCACGTACGCCGGCTTCCGGCCGTACCTGCCCGACCACCTCCCCGCGATCGGCCCCGACCCCCGGGCGCCCGGACTGTTCCACGCGTGCGGCCACGAGGGCGCGGGCATCGGGCTGGCCACCGGCACCGGTCTGCTGATCGCCCGAGCCCTGACCGGAGGGACACCGGAACCGGACCTCACCCCGTTCCGGCCCGACCGCTTCCCCCGTACGACGAAGGAGGCCGAGCAGTGAATCCGCTGGAGCTCGCCGGGGCGGGGCCCGGACCCGCCTTCGAGGTCACCTTCGACGGACGGCGGATCGAGGCGCTGCCCGGCCGGACGGTCGCCGCCGTGCTGTGGGCCGCCGGCGTCACCTCGTGGCGCACCACCCGGGGCGGCGGACGCCCCCGCGGGGTGTTCTGCGGGATCGGGGTGTGCTTCGACTGCCTGGTCACCGTGAACGACCGTCCCAACCAACGGGCCTGTCTGGTCCCGGCCCGGCCGGGCGACGTGATCCGCAGCCAGGAGGGGACGGGCCATGCGGACTGACCTCGCGGTGATCGGCGCGGGACCGGCGGGACTCGCCGCGGCCCTCGCGGCGGACCGGCGCGGTCTGCGGGTCGCCCTGGTCGACGCGGCTCCGGAACCGGGCGGGCAGTTCTACCGGCAGCCCGCCGCCGGACTCCGCGCGGAACACCCCCAGGTCCTGCACCACCAGTGGCGCACCTGGACCCGGCTGCGGGACCGGCTCGCCACGAGCTCCGTGCGCATGCTGGGCGAGCACCATGTGTGGTGCGTGGAACGGACACCCGACGGACCGGCCGTGCACGCGCTGCTCGGACCGGATCAGCGGGAGCCGGCCGAGGTGCGCGCCGGCGCCGTACTGCTGGCCACCGGCGGATACGAGACCGTGCTGCCCTTCCCCGGCTGGACTCTTCCCGGAGTCGTCACCGCGGGCGGCGCCCAGGCCATGCTCAAGGGCGGGCTCGTCGTACCGGGCAGGACCGCCGTCGTGGCCGGGACCGGGCCGCTGCTGCTGCCGGTGGCGACCGGGCTCGCGGCGGCGGGCGCGCGGGTCGCCGCGCTGGTGGAGTCCGCGGACCCGGGCCGCCTGCTGCGGCACGCCGGAGCGCTGGCCGGCAAACTGCCCGAGGGCGCCGGGTACGCGGCCCGGCTGCTGCGCCACCGCGTGCCGTTCCTCGCCCGTCACACCGTCGTCCGCGCCCACGGCGGGGGAGGCCGGCTGACCGGTGTCACCGTCGCCGCCCTCGACGCGCACGGCCGTGTCCGGCCCGGCACCGAACGCCGCCTGCCCTGCGACACCCTCGCGGTGAGCCACGGCATGCTCCCGCACACCGACCTCGCCGAGAGCCTCGGCTGCCGCCTCGACGGACTCGCGGTGGCGGTCGACGCGGAACAGCGCACCGACGTACCCGGTGTGTGGGCGGCGGGCGAGGCCACCGGCATCGGCGGAGCCGCTCTCGCGCTCGCCGAAGGGCACATCGCGGGCCGCTCGGTCGCCGCCCGGTCGCGGGGCGCCGTACCCGACCCCGGTGAGTGGGCCCCGGCCGCCAGGGCACGCGCCCGGATGCGCGGGTACGCGGCCGCCCTCGACACCGTGTACGCCCCGCCCGCCCGCTGGACCGACCGGGTCACCGACGACACCCTGGTCTGCCGCTGCGAGGAGGTCACGGCGGGCACGGTCCGCGAGGCCCTCGCTCTCGGTGCCGGGGACGCCCGTACGGTCAAGCTGCTCACCCGGGCCGGCATGGGCTGGTGCCAGGGCCGGATGTGCGAACCGGCGGTCGCCGGGCTCGCCGGATGCGAACCCACCGCGTCCCGGCGGCCGTTCGCGCGGCCGGTGCCGCTGGGCGTACTCGCCGAACAGCACGAACAGCACACCGAGAGAGGACCCTCATGACCGACCACCGTCCCTGGCGCGGCGTCCTCGTCGCCACCGCGCTCCCGCTGAACGACGACCTCTCCGTGAACCACGACCGTTATGCCGAGCACTGCGCCTGGCTCGTGGACAACGGCTGTGACGGCGTCGTACCGAACGGATCCCTCGGCGAGTACCAGGTCCTCACCCCCGAGGAGCGCGCCCGGGTCGTCGAGACGGCCGTCGCCGCGATCGGCGGGGAGCGCGTCATGCCGGGTGTCGCCGCCTACGGGTCCGCCGAGGCCCGCCGCTGGACCGAGCAGGCGGCCGAGGCCGGCTGCCGGGCCGTGATGCTGCTGCCGCCCAACGCCTACCGCGCCGACGAGCGTGCCGTTCTCGCCCACTACGCCGAGGTCGCCGCGGCCGGACTCCCGGTCGTCGCCTACAACAACCCCATCGACACCAAGGTCGACCTGGTGCCGGAACTGCTCGCCCGGCTGCACGGCGAGGGGTACGTCCAGGCCGTGAAGGAGTTCTCCGGGGACGTCCGCCGCGCCTACCGGATCGCCGAACTCGCCCCCGAACTGGACCTGTTGATCGGCGCGGACGACGTCCTGCTGGAACTCGCCGTCGCCGGCGCCAAGGGCTGGGTGGCCGGCTACCCGAACGCGCTGCCCCGGTCCTGCGCGGAGCTGTACCGCGCCGCCACCCGCGGCGACCTCGACACCGCGCTGCCGCTGTACCGGCAACTGCATCCCCTCCTGCGCTGGGACTCACGGGTGGAGTTCGTCCAGGCGATCAAGCTGTCCATGGACCTCGTCGGGCGGCACGGCGGCCGCTGCCGCCCGCCCCGCGTCCCGCTGGAGCCCGGTCAGGAGGCGGCCGTCCGCGCGGCCACCGAGAAGGCCGTCTCGGCCGGACTCGCGTAGGGAGGGCCGGACATGCGCAGCAAGCTCGTCCTGCACGCCGTCGACTCGCACACCGAGGGCATGCCGACCCGCGTGATCACCGGCGGCATCGGCACCGTCCCCGGTGCGACGATGAACGAACGACGGCTGTACTTCCGTGAACACCGCGATGACATCAAGCAGTTGTTGATGAACGAGCCGCGCGGGCACTCCGCGATGAGCGGCGCGATCCTCCAGCCGTCGACCAGGCCCGACTGTGACTGGGGTGTCGTCTACATCGAGGTCTCCGGCTACCTCCCGATGTGCGGGCACGGCACGATCGGCGTCGCGACGGTGCTCGTCGAGACCGGGATGGTCGAGGTCGTCGAACCGGTCACCACCGTCCGCCTGGACACCCCCGCCGGGGTCGTCGTCGCCGAGGTGGCGGTCGAGGACGGTGCCGCCACGGCCGTGACCCTGCGCAACGTGCCGTCCTTCGCCGTCGCCCTCGACCGGAAGGCGACCCTGCCCGACGGGCGGACGGTGACCTACGACCTCGCCTTCGGCGGCAACTTCTACGCCATCCTGCCGCTGGACCGGCTCGGGCTGCCCTACGACCGGTCCCGCAAGGACGACATCCTCACGGCCGGCCTGTCCCTGATGGAGGCGATCAACACCGAGGGCGAACCGGTCCACCCCGAGGACCCGTCCATCCACGGCTGTCACCATGTCCAGGTGACCGCTCCCGACGCCACCGCCCGCCACTCCCGGCACGCCATGGTGATCCACCCCGGCTGGTTCGACCGCTCGCCCTGCGGCACCGGCACCAGCGCCCGCATGGCCCAGCTCCACGCGCGCGGCGAACTCCCGCTGCACACCGAGTTCGTGAACGAGTCCTTCATCGGCACCCGGTTCACCGGCCGGCTGCTCGGCACCACCGAGGTGGCCGGCCGTCCGGCGGTGCTGCCCAGCTTCACCGGCCGGGCCTGGATCACGGGCACCGCCCAGTACCTGCTGGACCCGAGGGACCCGTTCCCGGCGGGGTTCGTGCTGTGAACACCGCCCTCTTCGACCTGGGTGGCCGCAGGCCCAGCTACCGCGAGCGGGTCGCGGACGCGCTGCGGGCCGCGCTGATCGCCGGGGAACTGCGCCCCGGCGAGGTGTACTCGGCCCCCGGGCTCGCCGCCCGCTTCGGGGTCTCCGCCACCCCCGTGCGCGAGGCCATGCTCGACCTCGCCAAGGAAGGGCTGGTCGACACCGTGCCCAACAAGGGCTTCCGGGTCACCGCCGTCTCCGACCGGCAGCTCGACGAGTACACCCACATCCGCTCCCTGATCGAGATCCCGACGACGGCCGGACTGGCCGCCACCGCGGACCCGGTGGCGCTTCAGGCGCTGCGCCCGGTCGCCGCGGAGATCGTCACCGCCGCCGCGGCCGGTGACCTCATCGCGTACGTCGAGGCCGACCAGCGCTTCCACCTGGGGCTGCTGGCGCTCGCCGGTAACGGCCACCTGGTCGAGGTGGTCCGGGACCTGCGACAGCGCGCACGGCTGTACGGGCTGACCGCGCTGGTGGAGCAGGGGCGGCTGGAGGCGTCGGCCGAGGAGCACCTGGAGCTGCTCGACGCGCTGCTCGCCCGGGACACGGAGGCCGTACGGGCCGTGATGACCCGCCACCTCGGACATGTCCGAGGGCTCTGGGCGGCGCCTTGACAACGAATTTGCGCAGGAACGCAAGCGGCTTGCATTTCTTGCGTTATCCTTGCGTTCATGACACGACGACTTGCTGTGGTGGCGAAGAAGGTCGGGGTCAGCGAGGCCACGGTCAGCCGGGTGCTCAACGGCAAGCCGGGAGTCTCCGAGGCCACCCGGCAGGCGGTGCTCTCCGCCCTGGACGTGCTCGGCTACGAGCGGCCCACCCAGCTGCGCGGTGAGCGCGCCCGGCTGGTCGGCCTGGTCCTGCCCGAGCTGCAGAACCCGATCTTCCCGGCCTTCGCGGAGGTCATCGGCGGCGCGCTGGCCCAGCTCGGTCTCACGCCGGTGCTGTGCACCCAGACGCGGGGCGGTGTCTCCGAGGCGGACTACGTGGACCTGCTGCTCCAGCAGCAGGTGTCCGGCGTGGTGTTCGCCGGCGGCCTGTACGCCCAGGCCGACGCGCCCCACGACCACTACCGGCGGCTCGCCGAGCGGAACATTCCGGTCGTCCTCGTCAACGCGGCCATAGAGCACCTCGGCTTCCCCGCCGTGTCGTGCGACGACGCCGTGGCCGTGGAGCAGGCGTGGCGGCATCTGGCCTCGCTCGGGCACGAGCGCATCGGGCTGGTGCTCGGCCCCGGCGACCACATGCCCTCGGCGCGCAAACTGGCCGCCGCCCGCGTGGTCGCCGGGGACGTGCCGGAAGAGCATGTCGCCCGTGCCATGTTCTCCATCGAGGGCGGTCATGCCGCCGCCTCCCGGCTCATCGAGAGGGGCGTCACCGGCTTCATCTGCGCCAGCGACCCCCTCGCCCTCGGCGTCGTACGGGCCGCCCGTCGCAAGGGACTCGACGTTCCGGGGCGGATATCCGTCGTGGGATACGACGACTCGGCGCTGATGAACTGCACCGAGCCTCCGCTCACCACCGTCCGACAGCCCATCGAAGCCATGGGCAAGGCGGTGGTGGAGTTGCTGAACGCGCAGATCAACGGCAGTGCGGTGGCCCCCGAGGAACTGCTGTTCGAACCCGAGCTGGTGGTACGGGGGTCGACCGCGCAGGCGCCCCGTTCCTGAGATCCACTCTACTGTCGAATAATTTCAAATTCTACGCGACATCTTGCGGACCGATGTCGTCGGTGCTTGAGTGTGCCCCGCCCACCGCTCCTGTTCCGAGGGGTTCACTCGCTCCTGTCCCTTAAGGGGTCCACCGATGAGAAACACCGGGATCCGCCGTACCCTCGTCGCGCTAGGCGTCGGCGCGCTCGCGCTCACCGCCTGCGGCTCGGACGGCGACGAAGCCGCCGGCGGCAAGACCCGCATCACCGTCAACTGCATGCCGCCCAAGAGCGCCAAGGTCGACCGGCAGTTCTTCGAGGAGGACATCGCCGCCTTCGAGAAGAAGAACCCGGACATCGACGTCGTCCCGCACGACGCGTTCCCCTGCCAGGACCCGAAGACGTTCGACGCCAAACTCGCCGGCGGACAGATGGAGGACGTCTTCTACACGTACTTCACCGACGCCAGGCACGTCGTCGACATCAACCAGGCCGCCGATCTCACCCCGTACGTCAAGGAGTTGAAGAGTTACGGCACCATCCAGCAGCAGCTGCGGGACATCTACACCGCCGACGGCAAGGTCTACGGCATCCCGCGCACCGGCTACTCGATGGGGCTGATCTACAACCGGGAACTCTTCGAGAAGGCCGGCCTCGACCCGGACCGGCCGCCCACCACCTGGGCCGGGGTCCGTGACGCCGCCGAGAAGATCACCGCACTCGGCGACGGCACCGTCGGCTACGCCGACTACAGCGCCCAGAACCAGGGCGGCTGGCACTTCACCGCAGAGCTCTACTCGCAGGGCGGCGAGGTGGTGAGCGCCGACGGCGAGAAGGCCACCGTCGACACCCCCGAGGGCCGCGCCGTGCTCCAGAACCTGCACGACATGCGGTGGAAGGACGAGTCGATGGGCAGCAGGCAACTGCTCGTCATCAACGACGCCCAGCAGATGATGGGCGCCGGCAAGCTCGGCATGTACCTCGCCGCCCCCGACAACATCCCGATCCTCGTCAAGGAGAAGGGCGCCGAGTACGAGAACATCGCCCTCGCCCCCATGCCCGGCGGCGAGGGCACCCTCATCGGCGGCGACGGCTACATGTTCAACAAGGAGGCCTCACCCGAGCAGATCCGCGCCGGCCTGAAGTGGCTCGACCACATGTTCCTCACCCCCGGTGACGGCTTCCTCGGCGACTACGCCCGCGCCAAGAAGAACGACGCCCCGGTCGGCCTGCCCGAGCCCCGCCTGTTCACCGGCGCCGCCGACGACAAGGACCAGCAGGTCAAGCAGGCCAACGCCAACGTCCCGGTGGAGAACTACCAGTCCTTCCTCGACGGCAACCAGCAGCTGGAGATGAAGATCGAGCCGCCGCACGCCCAGCAGCTCTACTCCGTCCTCGACGGTGTGGTCTCCGCCGTCCTCACCAAGGAGGACGCGGACATCGACCGGCTCCTGAAGGACGCCTCCGGCAAGATCGACGGCATCCTGGCCCGGAGCTGACCGGTGACGAAGACGGTTGAACGGCCGGCCGCGGCCGTGCGGGTCCGGCCGGTGAAGGCGCCGTCCCCGGCAGGGGACCGGAGACGGCGCCGCCTCACCGACCAGCTGCGCGCCTACGGCTTCCTCCTCGGCGGACTCGTCTGCTTCGCCCTGTTCTCCTGGTACCCGGCGATCCGCGCCGTCGTGATCGCCTTCCAGAAGTACACGCCGGGCTCCGACCCCGAATGGGTCGGCACCGCCAACTTCACCCGGGTCCTGAACGACCCCGAGTTCGGCGCCGCCTGGCGCAACACGCTCACCTTCACTCTCCTCGCCCTGCTGATCGGCTTCGCGATCCCCTTCGTGCTGGCCCTCGTCCTGAACGAACTCCGGCACGCCAAGGCCTTCTTCCGGGTCGTCGTCTACCTCCCGGTGATGATCCCGCCGGTGGTCAGCGCCCTGCTGTGGAAGTGGTTCTACGACCCGGGCGCCGGCCTCGCCAACGAGGCGCTGCGCTTCCTCCACCTGCCCACCTCGAACTGGTCCAACGGCGCCGACACCGCGCTGGTCTCCCTGGTCGTCGTCGCCACCTGGGCCAACATGGGCGGCACCGTCCTCATCTACCTCGCCGCCCTGCAGTCCATCCCCGGCGAGCTGTACGAGGCCGCCGAACTGGACGGCGCGAACCTGCTCCAGCGCATCCGCCATGTGACGGTCCCGCAGACCAGGTTCGTCATCCTCATGCTGATGCTGCTGCAGATCATCGCCACCATGCAGGTGTTCACCGAACCCTTCGTGATCACCGGCGGCGGCCCCGAGAACGCGACCGTGACCGTCCTCTACCTCATCTACAAGTACGCCTTCCTCTACAACGACTTCGGCGGCGCCTGCGCGCTGAGCGTGATGCTCCTCGCCCTGCTCGGCCTGTTCTCCGCCGGCTACCTCCGTCTCACCCGCTCCGGAGAGGAGGCCGCATGAGCACCCGCACCCTGGTGTCCCCGGCCGTCCTGGCCCGCCCGCGCGGCAGGGCCGTCTACTGGACCGTGTTCACCGGCGTCGTCGTGCTGTTCGCGCTCGCCTTCCTCTTCCCCGTCTACTGGATGGCGAGCGGCGCGATGAAGTCACCGGACGAGGTGGCCCGCACCCCGCCCACCCTCGTCCCGGAGAGCTGGAGCACCAGCGGCTACACCGACGCCTGGGAATTGATGGAGCTGCCCACCCACCTGTGGAACACGGTGGTGCAGGCGGCCGGCGCCTGGATCTTCCAGCTGGTGTTCTGCACGGCCGCCGCCTACGCCCTGTCCAAGCTGCGGCCCGCCTTCGGCAAGCTGGTCCTCGGCGGCATCCTCGCCACGCTGATGGTCCCGGCGCAGGCCCTGGTCGTACCGAAGTACCTGACCGTGGCGGACCTCGGACTCCTCAACGACCCGCTCGCCATCTGGCTGCCGGCCGTCGCCAACGCCTTCAACCTCTACCTGCTCAAGCGGTTCTTCGACCAACTGCCCCGGGACGTGCTGGAGGCCGCCGAGATGGACGGCGCGGGGAAGCTGCGCACCCTGTGGTCGATCGTGCTGCCCATGTCGCGCCCGGTCCTCGGAGTGGTGTCGATCTTCGCGCTGGTCGCCGTCTGGCAGGACTTCCTGTGGCCGCTGATGGTCTTCTCCGACACGGACAAACAGCCGATCAGCGTGGCCCTCGTGCAGTTGTCGCAGAACATCCAGCTGACCGTACTCATCGCCGCGATGGTGATCGCCAGCATTCCCATGGTCGCGTTGTTCCTCGTCTTCCAGCGGCACATCATCGCCGGAATCAGCGCGGGCAGCACCAAGGGCTGACACCGGACCCCTCCGTTCACAGAAGAGAAAGGCACGCACCGTGGGACAGCCCACCCCTGCCCTGAACGACGACTGGTGGCGCTCCGCCGTCATCTACCAGGTGTACGTCCGCAGCTTCGCCGACGGCGACGGCGACGGCACCGGCGACCTCGCGGGCGTCCGCGCCAGGCTGCCGTACCTGGCCGAACTCGGCGTGGACGCCCTGTGGTTCAACCCCTGGTACCTGTCCCCGATGAAGGACGGCGGCTACGACGTCGCCGACTACCGGGTGATCGACCCGGCCTTCGGCACCCTCGCCGAGGCGGAGAAACTCATCGCCGAGGCACGGGAACTGGGCATCCGCACGATCGTCGACATCGTGCCCAACCATGTCTCCGACCAGCACCCCTGGTTCCGGGCGGCGCTCGCCGGCGGCTCCGAACGGGAGCTGTTCCACTTCCGCCCGGGGCGCGGTGACCACGGTGAACTCCCGCCGAACGACTGGCAGTCGGAGTTCGGCGGCCCCGCCTGGACCCGGCTGCCCGACGGCGACTGGTACCTCCACCTGTTCGCGCCCGAGCAGCCCGACCTCAACTGGGCGCACCCCGCCGTCCGTCAGGAGCACGAGGACATCCTGCGCTTCTGGTTCGAGCGGGGCGTGGCCGGCGTCCGCATCGACTCCGCCGCACTGCCGGCGAAGGACCCCCGGCTGCCGGACCTCACCGAGGGCCGCGACCCGCACCCCTACGTCGACCGCGACGAACTCCACGACGTCTACCGCGCCTGGCGGGCCGTCGCCGACGAGTACGGGGCCGTCTTCGTCGGCGAGGTCTGGCTGCCCGACACCGAACGCTTCGCCCGCTACCTCCGCCCCGACGAGCTGCACACCGCGTTCAACTTCTCCTTCATGACCTGCGCCTGGGACGCGGCACGGCTGCGCACCTCCATCGAGGACACCCTCGCCGAACACGCGCCGATCGGCGCCCCCGCCACCTGGGTGCTGTGCAACCACGACGTCACCCGCACGGTCACCCGCTACGGCCGCGCCGACACCGGCTTCGACTTCGCCACCAAGGCCTTCGGCACCCCGACCGACCTCGCCCTCGGCACCCGCCGGGCCCGCGCCGCAGCCCTGCTCTCCCTGGCCCTGCCCGGCGCGGTCTACGTCTACCAGGGCGAGGAACTGGGCCTGCCCGAGGCCGACATCCCGCTCGACCGCATCGAGGACCCCATGCACGCCCGCTCCGGGGGCACCGACCCCGGCCGCGACGGGTGCAGGGTGCCGCTGCCGTGGACGGCCGACGCGCCGCACGCCGGGTTCGGCGGCGAACCGTGGCTGCCGCAGCCCGCCGGCTGGGCATCGTACGCGGCCGACCGGCAGGCACGGGATCCCGGCTCGATGCTCGCCCTCTACCGCGAGGCGATCCGTCTGCGCCCGGTCTTCGGCGACGGCCCGCTCACCTGGCTGTCCACCGCCGACGGCGTGCTCGCCTTCACCCGCGCGGACGGCGGCACCCTCTGCGTGGTGAACCTCGCGGACACGCCCGCCACCCTCCCGGCCCACACCGCGCCGCTCCTCGCCAGCGGCCCCCTGGACCCCGACGGACGACTGCCGAAGGACACCGCGGTCTGGCTGCGCGCCTGAGGACCGCCCCGGGACCGTACCGCGTTGTTCAGTGAAGCGGGGGCGTGTCCGTCTTGGCCGTCGTGGCTCCGCGCTTCGCCGCCTGGATCTGCTCGTACACATGGGTCCGCAGTTCGGCGAAGCGCGGTGCCACGCGGGTGCCCAACTGGTCCCGTTCGGCGGGCAGGTCGACCTTCAGCTGCTCCCGTACGACGGTGGGGGAGGCCGACAGCACCACCACTCGCTCGCCCAAGTACACCGCCTCGTCGATGTCATGGGTGACGAACAGGACCGTGATCCCGCCACAACCGCCGTACCAGGTCCTCCAGATCGGCGCGGGTCTGCGCGTCCACCGCCGCGAACGGCTCGTCCATCAGCAGCACCTCGGGCTCGTACGCCAGCGCCCGCGCGATCGCCGCCCGCTGCTGCATACCGCCGGAGAGCTGCCACGGGTACGCCCCGGCCGCGTCCGCGAGGCCCACCGAGGCGAGGGCGTCCGCGACCAGCTCGCGGCGCCGCGCCTTGCCCAGGTCCTTCTGCTTCGGCGGGAGTTCGACGTTCTGGCCGACCCGCATCCACGGGAACAGGCTGCGCCCGTACTCCTGGAACACGAACGCCATGCCGGGCGGCGGACCGTCCACCTTCCGCCCGGCCAGGAACACCTCACCGGCCGTCGGTTCGAGCAGCCCGCCCACGCACTTCACGTACCACTGGTTCCTGGCGAAGGCGGTGATGTGCGGCATCGTCGCGGCTCCCGTCATCCCTCGACGTCGTGTCGCTCGCACCATGACGACGCCGACCCCGCCCCGGCAAGGGGACTTCCGCCGTACGGAACCTCCCGCGAAGTTACCCGTGCGTTCCGCACGCCGGAGTGATGACAGCGGTGACTGTGCGGGACGGTGCGCCCCGTGACAGCGTCATGCCCGTCAGCAATCGGTGGGAGGGAGACGGCGTGAACAAGGGCTATGCCGTGTACTGCGACGCGGACCCGTACTTCTACGACGCTCCGCACCGCACCGTCTCCCCGGCCGGCACCGGGCGCTCCCGGTACGCCGCGGCCTCGTGGCCCGTCCCGCAGGGATGGCAGCGCAACGAGAGCGGGGACTGGCTCGCCCTGCGTCCGGCCGACGCCGAACTGCCCGACCAGGGGTGGAAGATCCACGTCTCGGCCTGTCTCGACAACGCCGAGTCCGTGCTCGAGCGGGTGTGGCGGCACTGCGTCGCCGGCGGCACGGCCTTCAAGTTCGTCCCCAGCCGCTATCTGCTGCACCAGCGCAACGCCAAGTACGCGGACCGGGCGGGCAGCGGCAAGTTCATCACCGTGTACCCGGCGGACGAGGAGCGGTTCGAACGGCTCGCCGGCGAGCTGTCGGAGCTGCTGGCGGGCGAGCCCGGACCGTACATCCTGAGCGATCTGCGGCTGGGCGAAGGACCCGTGCACGTCCGGTACGGCGGCTTCACCCGGCGCAACTGCTACGACGCGCAAGGGGAGCTGCGGCCGGCCGTGACCGGTCCCGACGGCGTGCTGGTGCCCGACCTGCGCGGCCCCGTCTTCCGCATACCGGACTGGGTGGAGCCGCCCGCCTTCCTGCGCCCGCACCTGGCGGCCCGGGACGCGCTGACCGTGGGCGGCCTGCCCTACTCCGTCGAGTCGGCGCTGCACTTCTCCAACGGTGGCGGTGTCTACCTCGCCCGCGACTCCCGCACCGGGGAGCGGGTGGTCCTGAAGGAGGCCCGTCCGCACGCCGGTCTGGCGGCCGACGGCGCGGACGCCGTGACCCGGCTGCACCGCGAACGCCGGGCGCTGGAGCGGCTGTCCGGCCTCGACTGCACACCCGAGGTGCTCGATCACCTGACGGTGGGGGAGCACCACTTCCTGGTGCTGGAGCACATCGACGGCAAGCCGCTCAACACGTTCTTCGCCCGCCGTCACCCGCTCATCGAGGCCGACCCCGGTGAGGAGCGGCTGGCCGAGTACACGGCCTGGGCCCTCGACGTCCACGCGCGGGTGGAACGCGCCGTCGAGGCCGTCCACGCCCGGGGCGTGGTCTTCAACGACCTGCACCTGTTCAACATCATGATCCGTGAGGACGACAGCGTCGCCCTGCTGGACTTCGAGGCGGCCCACCGGGTCGGCGAAGCCGGCCGGCAGACCGTCGCCAACCCGGGGTTCGTGGCGCCGTCCGACCGGCGGGGCGTCGCGGTGGACCGGTACGCGCTGGCCTGTCTGCGGCTCGCGCTGTTCCTCCCGCTCACCAGCCTGCTGGCGCTGGACCGGCGCAAGGCGGCCCATCTCGCCGATGTGGTGGCGGAGCGGTTCCCGGTGGACCGGGCCTTCCTGGACGCGGCGGTCGACGAGATCACGGGCGGTGCCCCCGCCGGCGCCCCGGCGGCGCGACGGGCGGACGGGCCGGTGGTGCCGGTCCGCCCCGACGACTGGCCCCGCAGCCGGGACTCGATGGCCGAGGCCATCCGCGCGTCGGCGACACCGTCCCGTACCGACCGTCTCTTCCCCGGCGACATCGCGCAGTTCGCCACCGCCGGCGGCGGACTGGCCTTCGGTCACGGCGCGGCGGGAGTGCTGTACGCCCTGGCCGAGAGCGGGGCGGGAAGGGACGAGGACGGGGAGCAGTGGCTGCTGGAGCGGACCAAGCAACCGCCGTCGGGCATGCCGCCCGGCTTCCACGACGGGCTCGCCGGCCTCGCCTGGACGCTGGAGTACCTCGGTCACCGCGATCGCGCCCTCGACCTCGCCGAGCTGCTCCTCGACCAGCCCATCGACCACCTGGCCCCGGACCTGCACAGCGGTACCGCCGGAGTGGGCCTGGCCCTGGACTCGCTGGCCGCGGCCACCGGGGAGACCGCTCTGCGCGCGGCGGCCCGGCGCTGCGCCGAGCTGACCGCCCGGGGCGGGCCGGCCGGGAACGGGAGCACCGGCGACGGGAGCACCGGCCGGGCGCGCGCGGGACTGCTGTACGGCGCGGCGGGACGCGCCCTGCTCTTCCTGCGGCTGTACGAACGCGACCGGGACCCCGCCCTGCTCGACCTCGCGCGGGACGCGCTGCGCCAGGACCTCGCCCGCTGCGTCCGCGGCGCGGGCGGCGCGCTGCAGGTCGACGAGGGCTGGCGCACCATGCCCTACCTGGGCGCGGGCAGCGTGGGCATCGGCATGGTGCTCGACGACTACCTGGCGCACCGGGAGGACGAGGAGTTCGAGCGGGCGAGAGGCGAGATCGTGGCCGCGGCGCAGGCCATGTTCTACGCCCAGCCGGGCCTGTACCGGGGTGTGTCCGGGATGGTGCTGTACCTCGCCCGCACGACGGCCGAGGTACCCGGCACCGGTCCGGAGGCCGTCCGGCGTCAACTCGACGCGCTGTCCTGGCACGCCATGGCCTACCGCGGCCGGCTCGCCTTCCCCGGTGAGCAGATGATGCGCCTGTCCATGGACCTCTCCACCGGCACGGCCGGATGCCTGCTGGCCGTCGCCTCCGCACACGGTGCCCCGGCCGCCGGGCTGCCGTTCCTTCCGCCGCCGCGCACCCAGGGGCGGCCCCATGACTCGGCCCCTCCCGGGGTCGTGATGCAAGAGAACCCGTTGTCCCACGAAGGGAAGATGTCATGAACCTGTTCGACCTGCAGTCGATGGAGACCCCCAAGGAAGAGGCCATGGGGGACGTCGAGACCGGAAGCCGTGCGAGCCTGCTGCTCTGCGGCGACAGCAGCCTGAGCATCACCACCTGTAACTGACACCGGTGTTGACCGCCGCGACGTGGTGAGTCACGTCGCTCGGCTCCGGCGCCCCGGGTTCCGGCCCGGGGCGCCGCAGCACGTTCCGGTGGACGGACGGAAGGAGGCCGGCTGGTGCCGACGACCGGGTTCCGGACGCGGCGGACGGGCGGGGCGCGGGACGGCGCGGCGCCGGGGCGCGCGCCCGAAGCGCTGGTGCTGCTGTGCTCGGTCGGAGCGGCCGCGGCGACGGTGGCCCAGCCCTTCGCCCTCGGCCGCACACTCGATCTGCTCCTGCGCGACGGCGCCGACGGAGCCGCCGGTGCCGCGGGACGCTGGCTGGCGCTGAGCGCCGCGCTGCTCGTCGGAGAACTGCTGCTCGACAGCCTCACCTCCCTGTTCACCGGCCGCTGCAACGCGGTTTGGACGGCGTCCCTCCGCTCCCGCGCCTTCGACGGTCTGCTGCGCGCCGTACCGGAGCGCGCGCGGCCCTTCACACCGGGGGACGTCGGGACCCGCCTGACCCTCAACGCCGCCGACGCGGGAGGCGCCCCGGCGGCCCGGGCGGCGCTGGCGGCCTCGATGGTCACGCCGGTGGGCGCGCTCGCGGCGCTGGCCGTCGTCGACGTGTGGGTGGCGGCCTGCGTACTGGCCGGGCTGCCCGCCCTGGCGCTGGTACTGCGCACCTTCGCCCGCGACACCGGTGCCTCGGTGGCCGCCTACCAGAACACGCAGTCACAGATCGCGTCCCGACTGCTGGAGGCCCTGGAAGGCGCGGCGACGATCGCCGCCGCGGGGACCGGCGCCCGCGAACGGGCGCGCGTGCTCGAGCCGTTGACGCAACTCGCCACCCTGGGCCGGCGCATGTGGGCGCTGCACGGACGGGCCCTGGGCCGGAGCGGTGTCCTGGTCCCCCTGCTCACCCTGGCCGCCACGGCCGTCGGCGGCCTGCGTCTCGCGTCGGGCGCGCTGAGCGTGGGCGAGCTGCTCGCCGTGTTCCGGTACGCGCAGCTGACGGCCGGCGTCGGCGGCGCCGCGTCCCTGCTGGGCGCGGTGGTACGGGGCCGAGAGGCACGGAACCGGATCCTGGCACTGGCACACATGCCCGCGCTGGTCCACGGGACGCGGCGTCTTCCCCCGGCCGGGCCGGGCGATCTCGAACTGTGCGGGGTGCGGGTGGTGCGCGACGGCAGGCAGGTCCTGCGCGCCGACGCTGTGCGGGTGCCGGGCGGCACCACCGTCGCGGTGGTCGGCCGCAGCGGAGCGGGGAAGTCCGTCCTGGCCGCCGTGGCGGGACGGCTGATCGACCCCGACGAGGGACATGTGCTGCTGGACGGTGTCCGCCTCGACCGGTTGACCCGGGAGGCGTTGCGCACCGAGGTCGCCTACGCCTTCGAGCGCCCGGCGCCGGCCGAGGGCACGGTCGCCGAAGCGGTCGCCACCGGCCCCCGGCGGGTGTCGCCCGAGGAGATCCGGGAGGCCTGCCGCGCCGCGGGCGCCGACGGCTTCGTCCGCCGGCTGCCGAGCGGTTACGACACCCCGCTGTCCGCGGCGCCGCTCTCGGGCGGCGAGTACCAGCGCCTCGGACTCGCCCGGGCGTTCGCGCACGCCGGACGGCTGCTGATCATGGACGACGCGACGTCCAGCCTGGACACCGCCACGGAGCACGAGGTGGACCGGGCGCTGCGCCACTCGGTGCGGCCCGGAACCAGGCTGGTCGTCGCGCACCGCCCGTCGGTGGCGGCCCGGGCGGATCTGGTGATCTGGCTGGAGGACGGGGGAGTGCGGGCCGTCGCGCCCCATCGCGAACTGTGGAACGTGGCCGGCTACCGGGCGGTCTTCGGCGCCGGGGACACCGGGGCCGCGGCACCGCGTACGAGCGCCGCGCGCCGGCCCCGGCCCGAGAGGGCGCGGCCGTGACGCGCGTCGCGGACACGGGCGCGCGGGGTACGGGCGACGGGTCCGGGGCGCTGCGCCGCATCGCGCCGCCCGCCCGCCGTTTCCTCGCCCGCCGCACAGGGGTGCTGGCGCGGCTCGCGTTCTGGTCGCTGGCCGAGACCGGGCAGGCGTTCCTCGTGGGCTACGGAGTCGCCCGGGCCGTCGACCGGGGGTTCCTCGCCGGTGACGTGCGTCGGGGGCTGCTGTGGCTCGCGATCGCGCTGGTCGCCGTACTGTTCGGTGCCCCGGTGATCCGGGGTGTCTTCACCCAGCTGGCCGGGCTGACGGAGCCGCTGCGCGACGGCCTGGTGCGGCGTGCGGTCGACCGGTCCCTGGCCCGGGCCGCCCCGGGCGGGGCCGGCGGGACGGACCGGGCGGCCGTCTCCCGGCTGACGAATCAGGTCGAGATCGCCCGGGACAGCTTCGCCGGTCTCGTCCTGACCCTGCGGTCCTTCGTCTTCACCGCCGCCGGAGCGCTGCTGGGGCTGCTGTCGCTGCACCCCGCCCTCCTCGTGGTGGTGCTGCCACCGCTGTCGGGCGGCCTGGCGCTGTTCCTGGTGACGCTGCGGCCCATGGCCGCGGCCCAGCGACGCGCTCTGGCGGCCGACGAGGCGCTGGGCGACCACGCGGCCCGGTCACGGGCGGCGCTGCGGGACCTGACGGCCTGCGGAACCGGGCCCGAGGCGGCGCGACGCGGCGCGGAACTGGTCGACGGGGCCGCCGCGGCGGCCCGTGCCCTGGCCGGCTGGGCGGCGGTGCGCACGGCGGCGCTCGGTGTCGCGGGTCATCTGCCCGTCCTCGCACTGCTGCTGGCGGTGCCGTGGCTGCGCGGGCGGGGAGTGACGGCGGGCGCGCTGCTGGGTGCTTTCACCTACCTCGTCCAGTCGCTGCTGCCCGCCCTGCACACGCTGATGACCGCGCTCGGTGCGGCGGGGGCCCGGCTGCTGGTCGTCCTCGACCGGATCATCGGCCCGGAGCCGGAGCCGGAGCCGGAGCCGGAGCCGGCGAGGGCGTCGGTCAGGCATCACGCGCGGTCGAAGACCGCGTACCCGGCCGCACGCTTCCCGGCCCCCGGCACGGCCGTCACCGCCCGCACCGGGACGACCGCAGACATCGCCGACGCCGGCGCCCGGTCACCGGTTCACGGGAGACGTCCGGCGCGCGGCGGACCGACCGCGGCGGTGGAGCTGCGCTCCGTGACCCTGTCCTACGGCGCCCGCGCGCAGCCGGTCCTCGACTCGCTCGACCTGTGCGTCGTCCCGGGCGAGCGCCTCGCGGTCGTCGGCCCGAGCGGCATCGGCAAGTCGACGCTCACCCGCCTGGTCGCGGGGACGCTCGCGCCGAGCGGCGGCGAGGTACGGGTGGCCGGCCGGGAGGTGACCGGGCGCGCACCCGCCGAACTCGCCGCGCTGCGCGTGCTGGTGCCCCAGGAGGCGTACGTCTTCTCCGGGACCGTGGGGGACAACCTCGCCTATCTGCGTCCGGACGCGGACCGCGCGGACCTCGACGCCGCCGTCGGGGCCCTCGGTCTGCGGCCGCTGGTCGAGCGCCTGGGCGGGCTCGACGCACCGGTGCGGCCCGCCGAACTGTCCCCGGGCGAACGGCAGCTCGTCGCGCTCGCCCGCGCCTACCTGTCCCCCGCGCCGCTGCTGCTGCTCGACGAGGCCACCTGCCATCTCGACCCGGCGTCCGAGGCACGTGCGGAGGAGGCCCTCGCGCGGCGCCGGGGAACGCTGCTGGTGGTGGCGCACCGCCTGTCGTCGGCCGTCCGCGCCGACCGGGTACTGGTGCTGGACGGGACGGAGGCGGTGTGCGGCACGCACGAGCAGGTGCTGGAGCGCTCGCCGCTCTACCGTGACCTGACGGGCCACTGGAACGGCGGCCCGGCCCGGGAGCCCTGACCGGGGCCGGCCGTCCCGGGCGGGGTCACCGCACGTCCCGTCACGTCCATCCGGCGCTCTGGACGATGCGTATCGCGTCGACCCGGTTGCGGGCACCCACCTTCCGGATCGCCGTGGCCATGTAGTTGCGGACGGTCCCCCGGGACAGGTGCAGACGGGCCGCGATCTCGGCCATCGGCGCACCCTGGGAGGCGAGGGACAGCACGCTCAGCTCGCGGGTGGTCAGCGGCATCTCCGCGCCCTCCAGCAGGGCGACCGTGAGCGTCTCGTCGAGGAAACGTTCCCCCTTGGCGACCGTGTGCACCGCCGTGATCAGCCGGCGCGCCGGAGCGTTCTTGTCGACCAGCCCGAGAGCACCGCTGTCGAACGCCCGGCGGAGGATCCCCGGCCGCTTGGCGGTCGTCAGGACGACGAGCCGGTCCCCGCGCCGCGCCCGGAAGGGCGCGCCGTCCGTCTGCCCCGGCCCCCACAGGCAGTCACCGTCCACGACCCACACGTCCGTCGGCAACACCTCGTGATCCGGCAGGCCGGCGCCGGGTGACATGGACGAGACCTCCAGCGCGACATCGGATCTGAGCAGTTGCACCAATGCCGATCTCAGCAGTTCCTCGTCGTGCACCACGACAGTACGAACCATCTCCCCCACCCTCTGTCAGCGGCTGCTCCCTGGGCAGCCGACAGCGCACTCCCTCCGCGCCAGGGGCCGTGTGCCCTGATCCGCCCAGGAACAACACGACGCGTACGCACGTGCGAACCTCACCGGACGCAATCCGCCGTCCCCGGTGCCCCTCGGGGAGGGGGGACGCCTGTGCCCGCCCGGCCGAAAACGACGGGGCCGCACACCCTCCGCACGAGCGGCGCCCGCCCGTGCGGAATGCGCCGATCGGCCGTCACGCCCACGCCGGCGGCCCCGTCGCCCTGGTTGCGGCGGCACATCGCCGGCCGGAGCGGCCGTACCGCGCCGGACAGGAGGCACCGGGGCAGCGGGTCCGCCCGTCCGGAGCGCGGCCGGAAACAGTCGTCGTCCAATCTGGCGCGAATCCCACCGTCCGTCCGGGCGGACCGCGTTGCCCACCGCCTCCCCGCCAACTCGGCCCGGAGCGGGCGCCGGTGGACTGTCGGCGGGTGCCTCTAGTCTTTCGCCCATCGTCACAGCGAGGCACGCCGATCGGACCGTTGCCGGACGAGCTGTGCCGGATTCCGAGTGGTGGGAGAGGCGAGTAACCCATGGGTTGGCTGGCAGCGGGCGACGCGTACGAAGTCGCTCTGGTGGAGGGCAGGGTGGTGGCCCGGTCCCGGTCCGCCGTGGCGGAGTCCCCGGCCGGGGTGTCACCGGCAGGGCGGGCGAGGACCCTGCCGGAGGAGATACGGGACCGTCCCGAAGTACAGGAACTGCAGCGGTTCGCCGAGTGGCTGGAGCGGCACGCGGCCGAGTGCGCGGCACAGGTCGACACCTGGATGGTGTCCTCGCTGCCGGTGCCGACCGGTCTGCTGGCCCGGCTCTGGCCCGACGAGGCATGGCAGTCCGCGCTGCGCGACATCGTCGTCGTCGGCGACGGCCCCGACGAGACCGGCTTCCTGCGCGACGCGGACGGCTCGGGTGAGCTGCGGGTGGTCACCCTGGACGGCGAGACCGTCCGCCTGGCCCCCCGCACGGTGACCATGCCCCATCCCGTCCTCCTCCCGGACCTGGAGGAACTCAGGGCGTTCGCAGCAGAGTTGGGCGTGACGCAGGGCGTCGAGCAGATCCACCGCGCCACCTGGCACAAGCCCGCCGACATCGACGGGGCCGCCGAATCGGTCCACGAGTTCGCCGGCGCCGAGTACCGCTCGTGGTTCCACCTCTCCTCCCGTATCACGTCCCTCGGCTACAAGGTCTCCGGCAGCAGCGCCGTCGACCGGATCCTGGACGGCGGGCGCGTCGTCACCGCCTCGGTCGGCATGAGCGATCCCTACGCCGAGGAGAAGGCCTGGACCGGCAGCCTCAGCTGGAGCGACGAGGACGGCTACCGCAGCCTGCCCCTGACCGAAGTCGGCCCCGTGGCCTGGTCCGAGGGCATGCGCATGGCCGCGGCCCTGCACGCCGGCCGCACCGTGACCGAGGACGGCGTCGCGTGAACGGCACGACGGAACGCACACCCAGGAAAGGCACGCACGCATGAACGACCCGACGACACGGAACGGCACGCAGGCGGACCCGGAGGAGCTGCTGCGCGCCGGTGCGGTACTGCCGCCGGGCACCGGCGGTGCGGGCGACCGGGCCGTGCCCGTGTACACCCAGGCCTACCGTCATCCGGGCCTGGACGGCCGGATCGTCGTACGCCTCACCACCGAGGAGCAGACCGAGGGCCCGCGCACCGGTTTCCTCGGCCTGGTACCCGAGGGCGAGCCGGTGGAGGTCGGTCTCGGCCGGCCCCGGGCCCTGGGCTTCCCCGACTGGGTGCTGGTCCATCACCCCTCGGACGGTCACCTCGCCATGTCCCTGGTCGAGGAGATGAACAAGGTGGCGCGGAGGGCGAGATCGAGCCCGAAGCGGGCCCGTGCCGCCTACGAGTCGATCGGCGAACGGCTCGCGGGGTCCGTACCGCACTTCCTGCCGACCTTCTACGAGCAGGCCGGCCGGGTGTTCCTGGCCGCCGACGAGACGGCGTACGCGTCCCAGATGTTCGTCAACGCGCGCAAGGCCGAGACGGCCCACGCGCTGCCGTTCGACGAGGCGCGCATGGACGCCGTGTTCCTGGAGTTCGCCCTCGCCGACGCCATGCCGACGAAGGTCCTCTCCAGCTACGCCAAGGGGCTGTCGTCCCGGGTCCCGGCCGCGACGGCGTTCCGGCACCTGCGCGGACTGTTCGTCCGGCTCGCGGCGCACGGACTGGCTCCGTCGAGCCCGGGCGCGGCCGAACTGCGCAAACTGGCGAAGGCGGTCGCGGGCAAGGACGCGCAGGCGGAGGAGATCGCCCATCTGCGCGAGATGCTGACGCTGCCCGGCACCCTCAAGGCGCCGCCCGGCTGGTGGAAGGCGCACCGCCAGGCCCTGCTGGAACTGACCCGGCGGGAGCCCGCCGTCCGCGGCACCCTGCTGGGCCTCATGCCCGAGGAGTGGGAGGGCGAGGACCTGTCCCAGTGGCTGGACCTGCTGGAGAAGTCCGGCGCCACCGCCGGGCTGTGCGATCCCACGCTGCCCGCCGACGTACGGCCCTCCGACGGTACGGCCGGGTGGACACGCAGGTTCCTCGACCTGTGCCGGGCCGAGGACCACAGTCTCGCCCCGCCGGAGCTTGCTCCGCTCGTCGACCGCATGGCCGACGTGCTGCGTGCCGAACTGCACGCCTCCGGCGGCACGTTGCCGCCCCCGCTCAGCGATGTGAACCTCCTCGACCAACTGCTGGCGCTGCGCATACCGGTGGCGGAGCCAGGGGACGGAGGCTGGCTGCGCCTGAGCGCGTGGGCCGCCTGCGACACCCGGCGCGATCTCGTCGCGCTGGAGGCCGACCACCGCTTCCGCCCGGCGTTCCGGCGCGGCTGTCCCGAGGACGACAGGGGGAACCACAAGGAGACCGTCCTCATCCTGGCCGAGTCCCCCGGCGGGCGGCCCATGCTCACCGAATGGGTGGGCGAGGTCAGCCGGATGTACATCACCGCGGAACTGCCCGCGTTCTCCCGCTACTCCGGCCCTCTGCGCACCCTGGGCTGGCTGCCGGGAGAGGTGCTGGCGGTCGCCGAGGAGGCGGTACGGGACGCGCTGGGCACCGGGATCGCCCCCGCACTCGCCCGGGCGCTGCGCACCGGCGTGCTCGACGAACTGGGCTGGCCCGCCTGGGAGGAGGCGCTCCCGCCCTGTGAACCGGAGCAGCGCGCCCCGAAGGTTTGGGTCGTCGACGCCTGGCCGTATCTCGTCGTCCTGACCGGTACACAGGCCCGGGTGATCGGTGCGGAGGGCACCGTGCTCACCCACGAGCTGCGGCTCCCGCCGGACATGACGGACCGGCTGTGGCGCGTCAGCTGTCAGTACGTGGACGGCGAACTGCTCGTCTGGTGGGACTCGTACTCCACCGGCACCGAGGGCTACTGGAGCCACACCCCGGACCCGTCACCGATGCCCGTCGCAGGCTACTTCCAAAGCGCCAATGAGGCGGGCGGACGTGACGCGGACCGGCTCCTCGTCTCCCTCCCGCTGCCCGGGGGCGGACGGACCTCCGGTCACGGCGTGCTGCGCCGAGGGGACACGGTGGTCCGGACGAGGCGGCGGGTGATCGGCGACGGGACGTCGTACTGGGTGTGGGCCGCCCATGGAGCCGAGGACGGACAGCACACCTGGTGCGCGTACGACCCGGCCGGCGACACCGTGGGCGAGCCCGGGACGCCGGAGTGGTTCGGCGGGGGACCGGCCACCGGCTCCGAGGACCACGTTCTGCAGAACTCCTGGCTGCGGCCGGCCCCCACCGCCGTACCGGGTCCGGTGTGCGCCCCCGTGGACGGGCTCCTCGGCTGGCGCCTGACGAAGCTGGCGGACGGCCGGCTGCGGGGCGAGGACCTCGCCGGACGCTCGGTCGTCGTACCGGACGACAAGGACGCGTTCCCCCGGCACGCGCTGCAACTCCCTGGCGCCGACCGGCCGTTGGCCGTCATCCGGTACTGGAACGCCGTCCGGCTGCTCGGCCCGGACGGCACGGTGCTCGCCGAGGTCCCGGAGGACCGGACGCACGGGCGCTTCAGCGCAGGCACCGCGCTGCTGCCGCCCCTGAGCCACTGGCACCTGCTCCGGCCCCGCGACCCGCAGGGCTCCGAGGCGCTCCGCCGGATCGACGAGGACACCGCGCAGGCACTGCTGACCGGGGCCGTGACGGAGCGGCCACGGAACGCCGAGAAGCCGGACGAGCCGATCGGGGACGACCAGGACCTGGTGCCCGGGCTGGTCCGGAAGTTGCTGCCGGAGGTCGGCCACGAGGCGCTGCGGGCGGGCATCACCGGCATCGTGCGGTACGCCGCCGAGCAGCAGCGCGTCCTGGACGCGGCGCTGGCCCGGCTCGACTCCGCGATCGCCGGAGAGGTGCCGCGGGAGCCGCGGCCCAAGGTGGGCGACCGCGTGCTCGGGGCGGCGCTGAACGGCGTCGGCCTGACCATCGGCCGGCGCCGCCGGTTCTACGACTTCTACCACCACCTCTACGACCTGCCGGACCTGCTGGGCCGCTCCGCGCGGGGCCTGGCCGAACCGGCTCCCACGGGCCGGACCCACCTCGACACGGCCAGGCAGGAGTCCCTGGAGTGTCTGCACGTCCCGGCGCTGCCCGTACTGCCCGCGATCCTCGCCCTGCGGGCCGGTTCGCAGGCCGTCGTGGAGGAGCACCGGCAGGCGCTGGACGCGTACCTCGAGGAGTTCGACGCGCAGGGGCTCACGGACCTGGACCCCGGGCACTGGCGGCGGGTCCGGCTGCGGCTGGACCAGAGCCTGTTCGAAGGGCCCGACGCCATTCAGGGGTACAGGGACGCGACCGTGCTCGACTTCGGCGGCGGCGCGTTCCTGGTCTTCCCCGAACACGCGTTCCGCTTCCTCCAGGGGTGGGACCCCGACGGCGAGTCCACCGGCCGGCCCTACGGAGCGCTCTTCCACGACCCGTCCGGCCGGTTCGAGACACCCGCGCCGTACACCCTGGTCGCCGCCGGGCCGCTGGTGCCGGAGCCGGCACGGGCGCCCGGCTGGGCCGCGGCGTTCCGCGCCGAGCTCGCCGAGCACGGACCGGCGCCCTGGTTCCCGGCGGCCGCCGAGGAGTTCGCGCGGCTCACCGGCGTCACCCCGACCATGGCCCGGCTGGTGGTCGCCGGCCTCCCCATGATCGACGACGAGCGGGAGGCGGTGCCCTCGGCGACGCTGAAGACGATCGGGGTGAAGTCGGCCGACGCGCGCGTGGCCAAGGACGAGCTGAGGTCCCTCGACGCGGACGCCCGGCAGGCCGTCGTCGCGGCGCTGCTGCCAGCCGACCCGTCCCGGCTGTGGACGGACGGCCCCGACGCCGCCCGCGCGGCAGAGGTGTGGAACGAGCGGCTCGGCCGGCGCACGCCCCTCCCCGAGGAACTGCTCCACGACGCGGTCCGTAGCGTGGTCTCCCCGGGCTGGGCACCGGCCGCGGCACTGCGCGGCTTCCTCGACGTGACCGCCGAGCCCCGGCTGTCCCGGGACCTCACCTGGAGGATCGGCTCCTACCGCCCGGAGAGCACCGAGCAGACGCCCGGCTTCGACGGCGCCGTCCTGAAGGGCTCGGTGGCCCTGGCGGCGTGGCTCGCCCACCGTCTCCCGGCCGGCGACCCGATCCGCGCCACCCTGCCCGGCGTACTCACTGCGCTGCGCGAACGGCTGGCCCATCCGGGCCTGCTGATCGAGGTCGACCGGCGGGTCGACCGGGAGGCGTTCCGGCGGGCCGCCGGAGACCCCACGGAGACCGGCGACGACTTCGTGCGCCAGGGCGCGGTCGTGCTGGGCAACGGGAGGTCCGAAACCGTCTTTGCCATCCGTCCCGCGCTGCTGGACGCGGCCGGCAACGACCCGCATCTGACGGCACTGTTCACCGGTGAACGGCCCAACGCCCAGGAGACCGCGCTGCGCCTGGTCCACGACCGGCTCTTCGCCGAGCTGCTCGCCGACCCCGGGAACCCGGTGGGCGGCGAGCGCGACGCGGACGGCCGGTGGTGGCCGCAGGACCCCGCCCGGTCCGTACCCGACCTCGTCACGGAGGCCGCCAAGCGGTACGGCATCGGCGAGGACGCCGCCGTCCTCTACCTGATGCTGCTCGCCCTGCCGGACCCCACCGACCGCAACACCGCCCGCTGGACCGGCTGGGCCGGGCAGCGCGGCGGAACGGCCAGGCTGCGTGCCGCCCGCGCCGAGCTCGCCGCCACCGACCTCGTGGTCGAGGGCAGCCGGTCCAAGGCCGGACGCTCGCTGTTCCTGCCCGGCGGCTGGACCCGGCTGGACCTCCCGCACCTGCCGCTGGAGCGGTGGAAGCTGCCGATGTACGGCCTGACCGACGCTGAGAGGCCCGTCCTGGGCGTCGTCGTGCCCACCCTGCCGGTCGCCGCGCTCTACCGCGAGGCCTGGCGGCGGGTCCAGGACGGGGACGCGCCCCAGCTGGAGGAACTGGAGGTGCCGCGGCCACCGAAGCGCCGTCGCTGAGTTCCGTCACGAAGGGGGGCGGCCGTCCCGTACGGCCGTCCCCGCCGAACCGCTCCCCTGGACCCATGACCGTAAGAGCAGAGGTGGCCGCCCTGGCGGCCCGCACGCGGCCGTACCTGATCGGCGTACGGCACCACAGCCCCGCGCTGGCCGTCGCCGTGCCCCGGCTGCTGGACGCCGCGGACGCCGAGGCCGTCTGCGTCGAACTGCCGGCCGACTTCCAGCCCTGGCTGCCGTATCTCTCCGATCCGCGCACCGCGGCGCCGGTGGCCCTGGCCGGCGCGTACGAGGACGGACGGCTGCGCCTGTACCCCCTCGCCGACTTCTCCCCGGAACTGGCGGCGATCCGCTGGGCGCGGGACCGGGGCGCGGAGGTGATCTGCTGCGACCTGCCCCTCGCGGCCCCGGAGTGGACGGCCGCCCCGGCGGCCGGCGCGGAGGCGACCGGGCCGGACGCGGACGACCTGTGGGACCGCACCGTGGAGGTGCTGGCGCCCGGCAGCACTCCCGACGCCGTGCGCCGCGCCGCCCTCGGCTTCGGCTGGGCCGTGCGCCGGGACCGGGCGGCCCGCGGCGGCATCGCGGCCGTCGACCTCGCCCGGGAGGCACACATGCGCCGGGCCGTCGCCGCGGCCGGGGCCGGCGAACGCCGGGTCGCGGCGGTGACCGGCGCCTTCCACGCGCCCGGACTGATCGACGAGGACGACTCCACGGCCACGGGGGAGGCGGCCGACGAAGGAGCGGGCGACCCGGGCCCTCCGGTCGTCACCTCCCTCGTGCCGTACGCCTTCGCCCTGCTGGACTCCCGCTCCGGATACCCGGCCGGCATCCGCGACCCGCGCTGGCAGCAGGCGGTGCTCGACGCCGGCAGCGACCCCGGCCGGATACGCGACGCCGCCGCCCGCGTCGTCACCGAGCTGTGCCGGGAGATCCGCGCGGCCGGCCACACCGCGGGCACCGGCGAGGCGATCGAGACCCTGCGACTGGCCTGCGACCTCGCCACCCTGCGCGGCCTGGCGGCACCCGGCCGGAGCGAGCTGCTGGAGGCGGTGACGTCCGTACTGGGACAGGGGGGACCGCCACCCGGCCGGGTCCTGGAGACGGTGCTGGTCGGCACGGGCCGCGGCCATCTCGCCCCCGGCACACCCCGGTCCGGTCTCGGCCCCTGGGTGGAGGCGGAACTCGCCTCGCTCCGGCTGCCGGGGCCGGGCAGTACCGGCCGCCGGGAGATCCGGCTCTCGCCGCTGCGTTCCGCCCTCGACGCCCGGCGCGAGATCCTGCTCCAGCGGCTCGAGGAGTGCGGGGTGGGCTACGCGGAACCGGTCGAGGTGTCCGCCGTGGGGGAGGGGAGCGCCCTCACCACACGCTGGCGGGCGGCCTGGACCCCGTCGGTCGCGGCCCGGCTCGACCTGGTGGGCGTCAGAGGCGTCACCGCCGCCCAGGCGGCCGAGGGCACCCTGCGCGAGAACCACCGCCGGGCGACGGAATCCGGCGGAGTCACCCCGGCCCGGGTCATCGGCCTGCTGGGGGCAGCGGCCCGGTGCGCCCTGCCGGACCTGGTCGGTGACTGTCTCACGCAGGCCGCGCGGGTCCTGCCCGCGGCGGCCACCCTTCGCGAACTGCTGCGGTGCGTCGACCTGCTGGAGTCGATACGCAGGGAGCACCTGCCCGGTACGACCGAGCGGACACGCCTCCGGGCGGCGGCGCTCCGCGACATCCTGCTGGAAGCCGCCGTCCGCATCCTGCCCGGGCTGGCCGGCAGCGACGAGACGGAGGACGCCGTCGCCCTCGTGACCCTGGCCGTCCGCAGCGGTGGGGAACGGCTCGGCCTGCGCCTGGACGGCGAGCTGTCCGCGCTCGCGCGCACCGCTTCCCCGCTCGTCCAGGGAGCGGCCCTGGCCGCCCGGGTACTGCTCGACCTCGACAGTTCGCGGTCGCTGGGCGGGAGACTCGCCGGCTGGATCGACTCGGCGACGGCACCGGACACCCGGCACCGGCTGGAGCGCCGGCTCACCGGTGTGCTCGTCGCCGCCGGACCGCTGATCGCGTCCCTGCCCACCTCCCTCGACCCGCTACTGGAGCGTGTCGAGACCCTGGACGACCGGAGCTTCCTCGACCGGCTTCCCGCACTGCGCGGGGGTTTCCAGGCACTCACCCCGGAGGGACGCGGGCGACTGCTGGCGGCCGTGACCGGCCGGCTCGGCGACCGGCCCGACCTCCGGCTCACCGCGCCCGCCGAGTCGGCCGGCCGGTGGGCCGAGGCCGACCACGAAGGGCTGGCCCTGCTGAAGGCCCTGGGCCTGGCGAACCTGGTGGACCCTTCACCCACGGACGGTCCGGTCCTGGACGGACCTGTGCTGGACGGTTCCGCCCCGGGCGGGCCTGTTCCGGGCGGGCCTGTTCCGGGCGGGCCTGTGCTGGACGGGCCTGTTGCGGGCGGGCCTGTGCTGGACGGTCCGGCCCTGGACGTTCCCGCCCCGAACGGGCGGGCGTCCGGGGCGAGCGGCCCGTGGCCCGCCCGTGGCACGGATCCCGGCACCTCGCGTCTCGGTCCCGCCGACCGCTGGCGGCTGCTGCTCGGCCGCGACACGGCGAAACTCCCCCCGGAGCTGCTGCCCTACGCCCGCGCCCTCGACGAGCTGTTCGGACGGGACGGACCGGCGGGGGACGAGGGCTCGGACGGTGACACGGACCAGGCGGAGGGCGCGGATCCGGCCGACGGCGGTCCGGACGGCCTCACCGCCGGCCGGGGTCCGAGTTACCCCAGTGCCCGGCACTGGGCCGAGGACCTCGAAGCGCTCTTCGGCGCGGACGTCCGGGAGGAAGTCCTCGGACGCGCCGCGGCCAAGGGCCGTACGGATGTGATCGACCACCTCGACCCGGCCTCGGCACGCCCTTCCGTGGAGCTGCTGTCCGCCGTACTGTCGCTCGCCAGGGGAATGCCCGAACAGCGGATCGCCCGCCTCCGGCCGCTGGTCAAACGGCTGGTCGAGGAACTCGCCCGGGAACTCGCCACCCGGCTGCGCCCCGCACTGACCGGCCTCACCACACCGCGCCCCTCCCGCCGGCCCGGCGGCCGGCTCGACCTGCCCCGTACCCTGCGGGCCAACCTCGTGCACAGCCGCCGCCTGGCGGACGGCACCGTCCAGATCGTCCCCGAACGGCCGGTCTTCAGGACCCGCGCCGCCAAGCAGAGCGACTGGCGGCTGATCCTCGTCGTCGACGTGTCCGCGTCCATGGAGTCCTCGGTCATCTGGTCGGCGCTGACCGCCGCCGTACTGGGCGGTGCGCCCATGCTCTCCGCCCACTTCCTCACCTTCAGCACGCGGGTCGTCGACCTCACCGACCGGATCGACGACCCGCTCTCCCTGCTGCTCGAGGTGAAGGTCGGCGGGGGCACCCACATCGCGGCCGGTCTCGCGCACGCCCGCACGCTGGTGACGGTGCCGAACCGCACCCTGATGGTGGTCGTCAGCGACTTCGAGGAGGGCGGCGCGGTCGACGGTCTGCTGACCGAGGTCAGGTCCCTGGTCTCCTCCGGTGTCCACCTGCTGGGCTGTGCCGCCCTGAACGGCGACGGAGCCCCCCGTTACTCGGTACCGGTCGCGCGGCAGCTCGTCGCGGCCGGCATGCCGGTGGCCGCCCTCAGCCCCCTCTCGCTCGCCCGCTGGGTGGGCGAGCGCCTCCGCGGAGCGACCCGATGAGCCTTGCCCTCCCACCCGTCGCACCGGAGGTGTTCGCCTCCGCGGTGGAGAGCCTCACCACACGGCTCCGCGGCAGACTGGACGCGGCCGTCGAGGCCCTGGCCGGCGCACCGGTCACCACCGAGGACGGCACCGTCCGCGTCCGCTGCGGTGAGGACGCCCGGGTGACCCTGACCCCCGGCCCGGCCGGCACCGTCACCGCGCCCGGCCAGGCCCACTGCACCTGCCTGCTGGCCCCGCGCTGCCTGCACCTGGCGGCGGTCCTGGGCGCCTGCCCGGTCGCCGACACGATCCCTGCGGCCGACGCGGCCGACGCGGCCGACGAGGACGGCCCGGCGGATGAGGACGGCCCGGCGGACCGGGCCCGGCCCGTGGGACGGGACCGTCCCACGGGACCGGGCCGGGCCCCCGACGGAGCACGCGGTCCGCACCGGACGCCGGGTCCGCACCGGACGCCGGGTCCGGACCCGGACGCCGACCGGCGCGCGGACCCGGACCGTCCCGCCGGCGACGGTCGCCGAGCCGCCCCCGGTCGTCCCGGCGCCGGGAAGGAGGCGCTCGCCGGTTCGGGGCGCCGGCCCGTCCTCGCCCCCTCCGCCGACCGGGCACGGGCGGCCTCCGGGCTCTGGAAGGCGGCGGCAGCCGTGCTGTCCGCCGGAACCGCCGGGGCCGGAGCGGTCCTTCAGGCGGAGGTGCTGCGCGCCGCCCACACCGCTCGCCTCACGGGTCTCCACCGCGCGGAGGCCGCCGCCCTGGACGTCGTGCGCCGCCTGCGCGACGAGCGCGACCCGCACAGCCCCCGCGCCCTCGCCGCACTGGCCGACGCCCTGCGCGAACTCCTCCTCGTCACCCACCGCCTGAGGTCCGCCGACCCCGACCCGGCGCTCATCGGTGCCGTCCGCCACCACCACCACCGCCCCGACGGACCGCTGCGGCTGTACGGCGTCTGCCGCGAACCGGTGATCGGGCCGGACGGCCTCGGCGGGGTGGTCACCCACCTCGTCGACGGCGACGGCCACGGGTACACGCTCCCCGACGTCAAGCCCGGCGGCCCCGCCCGCGCACGCCGGGCCGGTACCGCCCATGTCGCCCTCCGGGCCTTCCTGAGCGACCACTTCCGGGTGTCCCGCGGCGGCCTGATCGTCACCGGAGCGGTCGTCGCCCCGGACGGCCGCCTGCTGCCGGAACCGGGCGTCCGCGCCACCTTCGCCGCCGGCCGGCCCTGGACCCCGCCGGACCCCGGCGGAGCCGGACACACCGGGTCGCTGACCGTCCGCGACGTGGAGGTCGCCGCCACCGACGGCGAGGACCTGCTGGTCCACGTACTGCCGGGGCGGGGGGACGGGCCGGTCCGGCTGGCTCCCGCGCACCGCCATCCCGTCCTCGCCCACACCGCGAACCTGCGGCGTCTGGGCGAGCACCCCGGACTGCGGATCCGGGTCGTCGGACGCCCCGACCCCGACCGGGTCACCACCCTCCGCCCGCTCGCCGTCGCCCCGCTGCCCGGCACGGAGGCGACCCTGCGTCTGCCGGACGACTGGCAGGGCCGCGCCGATCTCGGCTACGACCACCTCCGGGACGACCACTTCCCCGCGGAGCCGGCCTCCGGGCCCGGGCCGCTCCCCACCGCCCCCGCGGACGACTCACCTCTCTGGCGGGTCCGCCGGCTGGTCGAACTGGCCGTCGCCGGGGGGCGCCGGGCCGCCGCCGAACCCGCGCGCGGCGACGACCTGCGCGGCCACGCCACCGCGCTGCGCCGCGCCGGGTTCGTCACCGGCGCTGCCCTGGTCGCCGCGCTCGGCGAGGTGGCCGCCGACCGCACCCGCGACGCGTTCGGCCGCCTCGACGAGGGCGATCCCGACCGGTACGCGGCCCAGTGGCTCGCCACGGCCGTGTACCTCGCCGGCACCGAAGCGGCGCTGCGCCGGGACCACTGGCACGGCCGGCCCCCGGGGCCGGCCGGGTCCGCACGGTGATCCGGGACGGTCCACGACGCGTCACCGCACCCCACGTACCGACGACCTTCACGCCCGCGCCACCGCGCCCTTCCCCGACGTTCGCTGCTCCTGGAACACTCCTTTCGCGCGCACCCCCTCAGCATCCGGCACCGCACGAGAGGCCCTCACCCATGCCCGAAGTCAACCGGCGCCGATTCCTCCAACTCGCGGGCGCCACCACGGCGTTCAGCGCGCTGTCCGCGAGCATCGAGCGGGCCGCCGCGCTCCCGGCCAACCACCGCTCGGGGTCGATCGAGGACGTCGAGCACATCGTCGTCCTCATGCAGGAGAACCGCTCCTTCGACCACTACTTCGGCAGACTGCGCGGCGTCCGCGGCTTCGGCGACCCGCACCCGGTGACCCTGGACGACGGCAGGTCGGTGTGGCACCAGACCAAGAGCGACGGCACGGAGGTCCTGCCGTTCCGCCCGGAGGCCGACGACCTCGGCATGCAGTTCCTGGAAGGGCTGCCGCACAGCTGGCCCGACGGCCAGGAGGCCTACCACGACGGCAAGTACGACCGCTGGCTGCCCGCCAAGGGCACCACCACCATGGCGTACCTGACCCGCGAGGACATCCCCTTCCACTACGCGCTCGCCGACACCTTCACCGTCTGCGACGCCTACCACTGCTCCTTCATCGGCTCCACCGACCCCAACCGCTACTACCTGTGGTCGGGCCACACCGGCAACGACGGCAAGGGCGGCGGCCCGGTCCTCGGCAACGACGAACTCGGCTACGACTGGACCACGTACCCCGAGCGGCTGGAGGAGGCCGGGATCTCCTGGAAGATCTACCAGGACATCGGCGACGGCCTGGACTCGGCCGGCCACTGGGGCTGGATCCCCGACGCCTACCGCGGCAACTACGGCGACAACTCCCTGCTGTACTTCAACAAGTACCGCGACGCCGAACCCGGCGACCCCTGGTACGACAAGGCCCGCACCGGCACCGACGTCAAGAACGGCGACGGCTGGTTCGACCGGCTCCGCGCCGACGTCGAGGCCGGCCGGCTGCCGCAGGTCTCCTGGATCGCCGCTCCCGAGGCCTTCTCCGAGCATTCCAACTGGCCGTCCAACTACGGCGCCTGGTACATCTCCCAGGTCCTGGACGCGCTCACCTCCAACCCGGCGGTCTGGGCGAAGACCGCCCTGTTCATCACGTACGACGAGAACGACGGCTTCTTCGACCACGTGGTGCCGCCGCTGCCGCCGAAGTCGGCCGCGCAGGGCCGGTCCACCGTCGACGTCTCCCTGGACCTCTTCGAGGGCAGCGCGACCCACCGCGAGGGCTTCTACGGGCTCGGCCCGCGCGTGCCGATGCTGGTGGTCTCGCCGTGGAGCAAGGGCGGGTACGTCTGCTCGGAGACGTTCGACCACACCTCGGTCATCCGGTTCATGGAGCGCCGCTTCGGTGTGCGCGAACCGGGCATCTCGCCGTGGCGGCGCGCGATCTGCGGCGACCTGACCTCCGCCTTCGACTTCTCCCGCGGGGACAGCAGGCCGGCCCGGCTGCCGGACACCGATGCCTACGAGCCGCCGGACCGCGACCGCCACCCCGACTACCGGCCCACGCCCCCGGCCGACGCCGGCATGCCCCGCCAGGAGCGCGGACTGCGCCCGGCCCGCCCACTGAAGTACGCCCCGGCGGTGGACGGTTCCGCCGACCCGGCGACCGGGAGGTTCACGCTGACCTTCGCCTCCGGCGCCCGGGCGGGAGCCGCCTTCCTGGTCACGTCCGGCAACCGTGCCGACGGCCCCTGGACCTATACGACCGGGGCCGGTGAGAAGATTTCGGACACCTGGAACTCGGCGTACTCGGCAGGCTCGTACGACCTCACCGTGCACGGCCCGAACGGTTTCCTCCGCGTCTTCCGGGGACCGAACGGGGCCGCGGGCCCTGAGGTCACCGCCCGCCACGCCGGCGACGACATCCGGCTGACATTCGTCAACGAGGGACCCGGCACGGCCCGGCTGCGGCTGGCCGACGGATACGGAGGCCGCCCCACGACCGTCACCGTCCGCCCCGGCGCCACCGTGCACCGCACCGTCGACCTGCGCGGAAGCCACCGCTGGTACGACCTGACGGTCACCTCCCCGGCCGAGCCGGCGTACCTGCGCCGCTTCGCGGGGCACGTCGAGAACGGCCGGCCGGGCGTCAGCGACCCGGCGATCGCCACGGACTGACCGCGGACCGGCCGGACGCCCGCGACCGGGCGACGGACCGCCCTCGGCCTCCGGTCAGGCGGCCGAGGGCGGCCCGGCGGCCCGCGGCCGACGCTCCGGGACCGTCCCCGCCGCCGGAACCAGGACACCGACGACCGGGCGGTCCTCCACGGAGCTCCGCTGCTTCACCGGGTCGGCCGGTCCGGGCCGGGGTACGGGGGTGATCACGTGGGCCGGGGCCACCGGGTCCGGCGAGGTCCGCGGGGCCGCGGGTGCTCCCGCCCGGTGGGGTGCCGCCCGGCTGAGCAGGAGCACGCCCCAGGAGGCGAGTGCCGCGCCGGCCAGTGCCGGCAGGATGCCCGCCGGGCCGTCGCGGAGGCGTTCGCCGAGGAGGGAGAGGCCGATCGCCGCGGCCGCCAGCGGGTTCGTCAGGGTGACCACCGCGAGCGGGGCGCCCAGGCCGCCCCGGTAGGCGGTCTGCGACAGCAGCAGTCCGCCGGCCGCGAGGGCGGCCACCAGCAGTGCCACCACGACCACCTGGACGCTGAGCAACGGGCCGGAGCGGCCCGTCACCGCGACCGTCACGGTCTGGGTGAGCGCCGAGGCCACCCCGGAGGCGATGCCCGACGCGGTCGCGTGCCGCAGACCGGGCCGGGACCCCGGCCACGACAGCAGGCCGATCAGGGACGCCGTACCGCCCGTGACGACCAGCGCCTCGGACACGCTCAGTACGTCGTCGGGCGCCGGCCCGGACGCCGTCACCAGCACGGCCGCCAGACCGGCGAGGGTGAACGCCGTACCCCGCCACTCGACCGCGCTCACCGGCCGCCCCGCGATCCGCGCCCCCATGGGCACCGCCGCGACCAGGGTGAGGGCGCCGAGCGGCTGGACCACGGTGAGCGGGCCGTACTTGAGCGCCACCACATGGAGCAGCGCGGCCGAGGCGTTCAGCGCGACCGCCCACCACCAGGCGCCGTCGGCCAGCAGCCGCAGCGTGCCGGTGCCGGAGGACCGGGAGGCCAGCCGTTCCTGGGCCACCGCCGCGGCGGCGTAGGCGACGGCGGAGACGAGGGACAGCAGGACGGCCACGACGACGCCGCTCATCGGCCGGCCCCCGCGAGCACCCGTTCCCGCGCCGGGCGCGCGGACGCGCCGGATCCCGCGGGTTCCGACTCCTTGCGGGCATTCATCCCCCGGACCTTTCGCTGACGGTGGTGCAGACGGTGCACATGGGTACCGACTCTCATCGATACGGGATCGTACCGATACGCCAGTGTACCGATACGGTCGCGTACCGGTACACTGGCGTATCGATGACGTGCACCTCACTCGAAGGACAACTCGAAGGACAAGGAGCCGAGCCGATGACGTCGCAGGACGCGGACCGACCCGAGCCGGTCGGAACCTCGCGCCGCTCCAAGATCACGCCGGAGCGTGAGCGGGAGTTCTTCGACGCCGTGCTGGACCAGATCCGCGAGTGCGGCTACGACGCCGTCACCATGGAGGGCGTCGCCGCCAGCACGCGGTGCAGCAAGTCCACGCTGTACCGGCAGTGGCGGACCAAGCCCCGGTTCGTCGCCGCCGCCCTGCGCTCCAACCGGCAGGCGCGGTTCGCCCGCATCGACACCGGCACCCTCGCAGGGGACCTGCGCGAGGCGGCGCGGTGCGCGGGGGAGTGGTCACCGAAGGACACCACGCTGCTCCAGGCGCTCGGGCCCGCGGTCCTCCAGGACCGGGAACTGGCGCAGGCGCTGCGCGAGGCCCTGGTAGACCCGGAGATCAGCGCGCTGGAGGAGATCCTGCGGCGCGGTGTCGAGCGCGGGGAGGTCGCCGCCGGGAACCCGGCGCTGGAGTACATTCCGGCGCAGATCTTCGGAGTGCTGCGGGTCCGGCCCATGCTGGACGGCCGCAACGCGGACCCGGACTATCTGATCCGGTTCGTCGAGGCCGCCGTGCTGCCGGCCCTCGGCCTCCGATGAGACCCAGGCCGCCGTCGACGGGATGACCGTACGGCGGCCTGACCGCGCCGCACCGTGGGGACGGGGGCGGCGCCCCTCCCGGCCGGGTGGGACACCCCTTGAGCGGAGGGGTGTCCCACCCGGCCGTCAGGTGCGGGTGTCAGACGTCCTGGCCGTCGCCGCCGCCCGACGACACCTCGATACCCCCGGTGATCTCGTCGAGGACGGACTGCTTCTGATCGGTGTCCACCCCGAAGCGGACCACGACGATCTGCTGCGGCTGCGCGGGGGACGGGAAGGCCAGCGACTGGACGTACCCGTCGGAGCCCTTGCTGGTGACCGCCTTCCAGCGCACCAGATAGCCCTTCTGCCCGGCCACGGTCACGGCCTTGGACGCGAGGACGTCGTGCGAGGTGATCTTCCCGTACGCCTCACCGCCGTAGCTCTCCTCCGCGTTGGCGGAGATGTCCGCCTTGGCGACCTCCTCGGCGGTGGAGCCCCGGGTGCCGAACGCCAGGGCCGGCGCCGAGTACGCCCCGCCCTTGGTGCACGTCTTGGAGGTGTCGCCGGGACAGTCGTACGAGTCCTCCGACGTCACCGAGGCACCCACCTGCGACTCCTGGCCGTACCAGCCGTCCGGGATGGGCAGACTGATCCCGCTCAGCCCGTCGGTCACCGACCCGCTCTCGATCCGCGGTGCCTCGGACCCGTCCGGCCCCGACTCCTCGCCACCGGAACCACCGGAGTCCCCGTCCGGCCCGCCGGAGTCCCCGTCCTGCCCGTCCGGGTCACCGAACGGCCCGCCGTCCCGTCCGCCCGGCCCCTGCGAGGTCGCGGTACCGCCGCCCCCGCCGTCGTCCGTCAGCGCGTACACACCCACACCGATGCTCGCCAGGACGGCGACGGCCACCGCCACGGCTATCCCGTTCCGCACCCGCCGCCCCGGCCCGGGCGGCGCCGGAGCGGGATACGCCGGGTGGACCGGATACGCCGGCCCGCCCGCGCCGCCCGGCGCCGGGGGACCCCAGGCGGCGGCCGACCCCACCGGACGGACCTGCTCCGTCCAGGCCCTGCCGTCCCACCAGCGCTCGGTGGCCGGCCCCTCATTCGTCTGCCCGGGGTCGGGGTACCACCCGGGAGGAGTCACCTGCGTCATGCCCCTACCGTATGAGGCCTCGGTGAAAGCCGGATGAGAGAGCCCCGTCACACCTCCGTCCGGACCGCCCGGGGAATTGTCATCTCCCTTCCCCTTGACAGGTGTTGACCACAAGGAGCCCTGGTGAGGGGAGGCACGCGTCGACTCCTCGGGCCCGTGTCACCCATCACGGCAACATGTGACGCGAGCGGGCACCGCTCGGACGGCAGGAGGACTAGGCTCAAGGTCTGTACGTCATTCGGGCGACTCGGGGAGGTAGCGGGATGACGGAGGTACGGCCCCCGGCCGCCCCCTCGGCGGCCCTGTGGGAGCGGGACGCGGAAGTCGCCGCCCTCGCACAGGCCGTCGACACCCTGTGCTCGGACCGTTCCTCACCGGGCAGCCTGCTGGTCCTGCGGGGCGAGGCCGGACTCGGCAAGACCGCGCTGCTGGCCGAGACCCGCCGCATCGCCGAACAGCGCGGCTGCACCGTGTGGTCGGCCCGCGGCGGCGAGACCCTGCGCTCCGTCCCCTTCAACGTCGTACGCCAGCTCCTCCAGCCCGCGCTGGTGTCGATGCTGCCCGAGGAGGCACGCGAGTACCTCGGCGACTGGTACGACATCGCCGGCCCCGCCCTCGGCATAGCCGACCCCGGCGAGCGGCACGCCGACCCGCAGGGCGTGTGCGAGGGACTGGTCGCCGCCGTGCGCCGGCTGGCCCGCCGGGACTGGCCACTGGTCCTGCTGATCGACGACGCCCACTGGGCCGACCAGGAGACCCTGCGCTGGCTCGCCTCCTTCGCCGAACGCCTGGCGGACGTGTCCGTCCTCGTCGTGGTCGCCCGCCGGCCCGGCGAGATCTCCGGAGTCAGCGCCCGGCACCTGGACACCGTCGCCGCCGCGGCCGACCGGCCCGTCACCACCCTCAGCGCCCTCACCCCGGAGGCCGTGGCCGGACTCACCCGCGCCACCCTGGGCGAGAACGCCGACGCCGCGTTCTGCCGCGAGGTGTGGGCCGTCACCGGCGGCAACCCCTACGAGACCGTCGAACTCCTCGCCAAGGTCCAGGACAGCGAGCTCGAACCCGTCGAGGCCCACGCCGGCGAACTGCGCGACCTGAACCGCTCCGCCCGCGGCGGCGGACTCGTCGCCCGTCTGGAACAACTCGGCATAGACGCCACCCGGTTCGCCTGGGCCGCCGCCATCCTCGGCAACGACATCACCGTCGACCTGGCGGCCCGGCTCGCCACCCTGGACGTCGACGACGCCGGCCGCTGCGCCGAGCTCCTGCGCAGCACCCGCATCCTCACCGCCCCCGACCCGTCCGCCACGGGCCGCACCGCCCCCGCCGACCTCGAGTTCGTCCACCCGCTGATCGCCACCGCCGTCTACAACTCCATCCCCGACGCGCTGCGCCGCGCCATGCACGGCATAGCCGCCCGGATCGTCACCGACTCCGGACGCGGCGCCGCCGCGGCGGCCCGTCACCTCCTCGAAGTGCACCCGGACGACGACGAGGAACTCGTCTGGCAACTGCGCGAGGCCGCCCGCGAACACCTCGCCGTCGGCGCCCCGGACGCCGCCCGCCGCTGTCTGGAACGCGCCCTGGAGGAACCACCCCGCCCCGAGGTCCACGCGCAGGTCCTCTACGAACTGGGCTGCGCCACCTTCCTCACCGCACCCGCCCGCACCATCGGCCATCTGCGGGCCGCCCTCGGCATGCCCGGCCTCGACGGCGACCGCCGGGTGGACGCCGTGGTCCGCCTCTCCCAGGCGCTGCTGCACAACGACCAGTTGGAGGAGGCCGTCCGCACCGTCGAGGCGGAGGCCGCCCGGCTGGAACCCGGCCCCGCACAGATGCGGCTGCGGACCGTGCAGTTCATGTGGGAGGGCATCCACGCCGGCGAGACCGCCTCCCCCGGTCGCTCCGAGCGGCTCGCCGAACTCGCCGCCACCTGTACCGGCCGGGACAACTCCGAACGCGCGCTGCTCATCGTGCGCGGCTTCGACGCCATGATGCGCGGCGAGAACGCCGAGGAGATCGTCGAGATCTGCGACCGCGCCCTCGTCAACGGCCGCCTCGCCCCCGGCCTCGGCTGGACCGACTCCGAGTGGGGCGTCGAACTGCTGCTGATGCTGGCCGACGCCTACGCCTACACAGACCGCCTCGACCGCGCCGAGAGCCTCTACAACGAGGCCCTGCACGCCTACGACACGGCGGGCTGGAGCGGCGGCCACCTGGCCCTGGCCCATGCCTACGTGGGACTCGGGCACCGCAGGCGCGGCCGCCTGGAGGCGGCGGAGGCGGCACTGCGCGAGTCCCTGCGCCTGGCCGAACGCGTCGGCCGCGGACTGCCCCTGTACTGGACGGCGACCTGCAACCTCGTCGACACCCTGCTCGCACGCGGTCATGTCGACGAGGCCTGGGAGGTGGCCGAACGGCACGACTTCGCACCGCCCTACCCCTCCACCATCGTGCTGCCCGACCCGCGCTCCGTGCGCGGCCGGCTGCTGCTCGCCGTCGGCCGTACCCAGGAGGGTGTCAACGAACTGGAGGCGGCTCAGAAGGCGGCGGCCGCGCGCGGCCACCACAATCCGGTACACGTCTTCTGGGCCGCAGACCTCGCCCGCGCCCTCGCCACCGAGGACCCGGCCCGTGCCGCCCGGCTCGCCGTCGACGTCCGCAGGCAGGCCGAACGCTTCGGCACGGACACCGCCATAGGAGAGGCCCTGCGCGTCGCCGCCGCCCTGGAGACCGGCCAGCGCGCGGTCCGCCTCGCCGCCCAGGCGGTCACCTACCTGGAGTCCTCCCCCTGCCAGTACGAACACGCCGCGGCCCGCGTCGAGTACGGCATCCTCGCCCGGTCCGTCCCCGACCTCGAACGCGGCCTCGCCCTGGCCCGCTCCTGCGGAGCGGACGGCCTGGTGGAGCGGGCCAGGGCGGAACTGGGAACGGGAGCGGTGCCGCGGTAGCGCCCCGGCTACTCGTCCTCCTCCGCCAGCACCCGCTGGGCCGTGGCGAACGCCGAGTTCGCCGCCGGGACCCCGCAGTACACGGCCGTCTGGAGCAGCACCGCCCCGATCTCCTCGGGGGTGAGCCCGTTGCGCCGGGCCGCGCGGACGTGCATGGCGAGCTCGTCGTAGTGGCCGTGCGCGACCAGCGCCGTGAGCGTGATCATGCTGCGTTCGCGGCGGGTGAGGGTCGGGTCGGTCCAGATCTCGCCCCAGGCGTAGCGGGAGATGAAGTCCTGGAAGCGTGCCGTGAACGGCGTCTGCCGGGCCTGCGCCCGGTCCACGTGCGCGTCGCCCAGTACCTCCCGGCGCACCTCCATACCGCGCCGTGCGGTCCCGTCGAAGTGTGCCCGCAACGCGGTCAGTACCGCCTCCGGGCGCTGGGCCGGCGCCAGGTGCGAGGCACCCGGGATCTCCACGAGCGCGGCGTCCGGCACCGCGTCCGCGATCTCCCGCAGGTGCTCGGGCGGCGTCGCCGGGTCCTCCCGGCCGGCCACCAGCAGCGTCGGCACGGACACCTCCGCCAGCCGGTCCCGCAGATCGAACGCGGCCAGCGCGTCACAGCAGGCGGCGTACGCCCCCGGGTCGGCCTCCCGGTGGTCCCGGACCAGCCCCGGCACGGTGAACCCGGAGGTGAACCAGCGGGCGTCGGCGCCCTCCGCGAGTTCGGCGAGCCCCTCGCGACGCACCAGCGCCGCCCGCTCCTCCCACGGCTTGGCGCCGTTGAAGTGCGCCGAGGAACAGATCACGGCCAGCGACGACAGCCGGTCCGGACGGTGCACGGCCAGGTGCAGCCCCACCGCACCGCCCAGCGAGACGCCCGCGTACGCGAACCGCTCGATGCCGAGCGCGTCGGCGAGCGCGAGCACCAGCCCGGCGAGGTCGCCGACGGTCGCACCGGGACCGATCAGGTCCGCCGCCGAACCGCCGTGCCCCGGCAGGTCCCAGCGGACCACCCGGTGCGCGGCCGACAGCTCGGGCGCCACCTTGTCCCACAGGGCGTACGACGTGCCGAGCGAGGGGCCGAGCAGCAACGGGGGCGCGGAGGCGGGGCCTTCTTCCGCGTAATTCAGCAGTGCACTTGTCAACGTCGCTCCAGGGCACGGTCGGTGAGGGTTCCGGCGGAGCCGGTGTAACGGGCGGGATCGACGAGCGAGGAGACGTCGATCTCCTTCAACCCGTCTTCTGCGGCCAGCAGTTCGCCGAGGTCGCGGCCCTCCCGGTACGCCCGCCGGGCCAGTTCGGTGAGCAGCTCCTTCGCGCGGGCGCGGCCGAGGACCGGCGCCAGTTCGGCGGACAGCCGCTCGGAGACGATCAGTCCGTGGGTGAGCCCGAGGTGTCCGCGCATGACGTCCGGGCGCACCCGCAGTCCCTCGGTCAGTTCGGCCGCGTCCCGGGCGGCGCCGCCGACCAGGCGGAGCAGGTCCCTCAGTGGTTCCCACTCGGCGTGCCAGGCGCCGGCCGGCCGCTCGTCCTCGGCCACCAGTGAGCCGTACAGCGTCGCCGCGAGCTGCGGTGCGCGCCGCGCCGCTGCCGCGATCAGTGTCGAGCGCACCGGGTTCGCCTTGTGCGGCATGGCCGAGGAGCCGCCGCCGCTGCCCTCGGCGACCTCGGCGATCTCCGTGCGCGAGAGGGTGAGGACGTCCACGGCGAGCTTGCCGAGGGCCCCTGCCGTCAGCGCCAGGCACCCGGCGAGATCCGCGACGGGCGTGCGCAGGGTGTGCCAGGGCAACAGCGGTTCACGGAGCCCGAGTTCACGCGCGTACGCGCCCGGCAGCGCGGTGGCGTCCTCCGCCCCGTACGCGGAGAAGGCGGCCAGCGTCCCGGCCGCGCCGCCGAGTTGGGCGGGCAGCGAGCCGCGTACCGCCGTCACCCGGTCCCGCGCGTCCAGCACCAGCGACCGCCACCCGGCAGCCTTCAGCCCGAACGTCGTCGGTACGGCGTGCTGGGTCAGTGTCCGGCCCGGCATCGGCGTGTCACGATGCTCGGCGGCCAGCCGGGCCAGGGCCCGCCGGCAGCGGTCGAGGTCGGCGAGGACCGGGCCCAGGGCACGGTGGGCGACCAGCATCATGGCCGTGTCCATCATGTCCTGGCTGGTCGCCCCCCGGTGCACGTACGGGCCGTACCGCTCGCCGGCCGCCCGGGTCAGCTCCGCGACCAGCGGGATCACCGGATTCCCGCCGCCCCGTGCCCGCGCGGCGAGGGACGCGACGTCGAAACCGGCCGGATCGGCCGCCTCCGTCACCGCCGCCGCCGCCTCCGCGGGGGCGAGCCCCAGCGCGGCCTGCGCCCGGGTCAGCGCGGCCTCCGCGTCGAGCAGCGCCCGCAGGAACGCCGCGTCCGCCGTCTCGGCGGCGGCCGGGGAACCGGCCCACCCGGGGGCGAGCAGGCTCGTGTCGGAATCGGCTGATGTCACCGGAACTCCAGGAAGACCGTCTCGCCCTCGCCCTGAAGGCGGATGTCGAAACGGTACGTGCCCCCGCCCTCCTCGCCCGCGACCAGCGTGTCGCGCCGCCCGGTGTCGAGCCGGGACAGCAGCGGGTCCGCCGCCAGCGCCGCCTCGTCGCCCGGCAGGTAGATCCGGGTGAACAGGTGCACCAGCAGACCCCGCGCGAACACGCACACACTGAGATACGGCGCGTTCCCGCCGCGCGCTCCGGGGCGCAGCGTACGGGCGTACCAGTGGCCGTTCGCGTCGGTCTGGATCCGTCCGAAGCCGGTGAACTCCACGCCGTTGCGGCCGAGGAAGCCGCCGCTCGCCGGGTCCCGCCGTATCGAGCCGTCCGCCGTCGGCACGTTCCCCTCGGGATCCGGCCCCCACAGCTCCAGCAGCGCGTCCGGCAGCGGCCGGCCCTCGCCGTCGTACACGTACCCGTGCACGGTGACGGTGTCCGGATGCCCGAGGGGCGCGATGTCCTCACCGCCCGGGAAGGGCAGGGCGTGGCCGTAGAAGGGGCCGACCGTGTGCGACGGGGTGGGCAGCACGGTCTCCGGACGAGTGGTGTCGATCTTCGTCATGGTGGGTCAGCGCCCCTCTTCCATCCAGGTGGCCCGCGGTCCGTCGAGCACGATGTCCCAGTGGTAACCCATCGAGAACTCCGGCACCGACAGGTTGTGGTCGTACGTCGCGACCAGCCGCTGCCGGGCGGCGTCGTCCGTCACCGACTGGATGATCGGGTCGTACGGGAAGAGCGGATCGCTGGGGAAGTACATCTGCGTCACCAGCCGCTGGGTGAACGCCGAGCCGAAGACCGAGAAGTGGATGTGGGCGGGCCGCCAGGCGTTGAGGTGCTGGCGCCAGGGGTACGGGCCCGGCTGGACGGTGGTGAAGCGGTAGAAGCCGTCGTCGTCGCTGAGGGTGCGGCCCACGCCGGTGAAGTTCGGGTCCAGTGGCGCGTCGTGCTGCTCACGCTGATGGGCGTACCGTCCGGCCGAGTTGGCCTGCCAGATCTCCACCAGCTGGCCGCGCACCGGTCGTCCGTCGCGGTCCAGCAGCCGGCCGGAGACGGTGATGCGCTCACCGATCGGTTCCCCGTGGTGCTGCCGGGTGAGGTCGTTGTCGATCTCCGTGATGTCCCGCTCCCCGAACGCGGGGGAGGACAGCTCCACCAGCTCGGGGTCCTTGGTGACGTCGATGGCGACCGGCGGCTGCTTCGGGTGGCGCAGCACCGAGGAGCGGTACGGCGCGTAGTCGCGGCGCGGGTGGTGCTCGACGGGCGCGCCGTCGGCGACCCGCTTCTCGTACGCGGCGTGCTCGGCCGCGATCTCCTGGTCGATGTCGGCTTGAGTGAGTACGTCGGTCACGACAGGCCCTCCCCGAGGGTGAGTTCGGCTCCGGTCTTGGCGGTGATCTCCCGGACGGTCACGCCGGGAGCGGTCTCGACGAGGACGAGCCCGTCGTCGGTGACGTCGAGGACGCCGAGGTCGGTGATGATCCGGTCCACGCACTCCTTGCCGGTCAGCGGCAGCGCGCACTCCGTCACGATCTTCGGCGAGCCGTCCTTCGCGGTGTGGGTCATCACCACGATCACCGTGCGGGCGCCGTGGACCAGGTCCATCGCGCCGCCGATGCCGGTGACGAGCTTGCCGGGTATCGCCCAGTTGGCCAGGTCACCGCGCCCCGACACCTGCATCGCGCCGAGGACGGCGACGTCGATGTGCCCGCCCCGGATCATCGAGAAGGACAGCGCCGAGTCGAAGAAGGAGGCGCCCGCAAGGACCGTGACGGTCTCCTTCCCGGCGTTGATCAGGTCCGGGTCGACGGCGTCCTCGGCGGGGTACGGGCCGGTGCCCAGGATGCCGTTCTCGCTCTCCAGCACCACCTCGACACCGGGCGGGAGGTGGTTGGGGATCAGCGTGGGCAGGCCGATGCCGAGATTGACGTACTGGCCGTCTCGCAGTTCCCGGGCCGCCCGCGCGGCCATCTTCTCCCGTGTCCAGGCCATCAGCCGCTCACCGTCCGCCGCTCGATCTTCTTGTCCGCCGCCTGCTCGGGCGTGAGGGCGACCACCCGCTGCACGAAGACGCCCGGCAGGTGCACCGCGTCCGGGTCGAGGGCGCCGGGCTCGACCAGCTCCTCCACCTCCGCGACCGTGACCCGGCCCGCCATCGCGGCCAGGGGGTTGAAGTTGCGGGCGGACTTGTTGAACACCAGGTTCCCGTGCCGGTCGCCCTTCGCCGCCCGCACCAGCGCGTAGTCGGTGCGGATGCCGCGCTCCAGCACGTACTCCGAGCCGTCGAACTCCCGGACCTCCTTCGCGGGCGAGGCGAGAGCCACCCCGCCGGAGCCGTCGTAGCGCCAGGGCAGTCCGCCCTCGGCGACCTGCGTGCCCACCCCGGCCGGGGTGTAGAACGCCGGGATGCCGGCGCCTCCGGCGCGCAGCCTTTCGGCGAGCGTGCCCTGCGGGATCAGTTCCACCTCCAGCTCACCGGCCAGGTACTGCCGGGCGAACTCCTTGTTCGCGCCGATGTAGGAACCGGTCACCCGGGCGATCCGGCCCGCCGCCAGCAGCACCGCGAGCCCGGACTCCATCGCCCCGCAGTTGTTCGAGACGACCGACAGACCGTCGACCCCCCGCTCGTACAGCGCCTGGATCAGCACGTTCGGCACACCGCTGAGACCGAAGCCGCCCACCGCCAGTGACGCGCCGTCCGGCACGTCAGCCACCGCCTCCGCAGCCGAGGCGACCACCTTGTCCATCCGAGGAACCCCATCCCTTCCAGGTGACCCGATGACCATTTAGTCAGCGCACTGAGTATTTACACGAGATGGTTCCTCTGTCCAGTACTCTTCTGTTGCCATGGAAAATCAGTGCACCGACGAAACGACCGGGGGAGCGCACATGGCCGCCGTGGACCTCACCACCCATCCCGGGCACCTCGCCCGGCGGCTCCAGCAGGCGCACCACCTGCTGTGGAACACGATGGTCTCCGAGGAGACCACCTCGCCGCAGTTCGCGGTCCTCAACGCGCTCGTCGCCGAGCCGGGCCTGGACCAGCGCACCGTGGGGGAGCGGGTCGGGCTTGACCGGTCCACCATCGCCGAGGTGATCGCCCGGCTCATCCGGCGCGGGCTGCTGGACAAGGTCCGCGATCCGCAGGACGGCCGCCGCTTCCTGCTGCGCCTCACCGACGACGGCGTGCGCACCCACCGCAAGCTGACGGTGCGCACCGCGCGGATGAACCAGGTCTTCCTGGCCCCGCTCGACGCCGACGAGCAGGTGCTCTTCATCGACCTGATCCGGCGGGTGGCCGACACGGCCGAGGGACTGCGCGACCCGGCCCCCTCCCTGACCGCACCGTGCTGAGGCTCAGGGCATCCTCGCGTACACCACCCACACCTGGCCGCGCGCGAAGTTCATCGCTTCGCCGGAGCCGGTGCTGAACGAGGTGCCGTCCTCGGCGGCGGGCCGCTTCCAGTCCGCCTCGTAGGCGCGTCCGCCGCGCAGCACGGTGGCCCTCCCGGATCCCACCGTCTCGGTGTACGGGGTGTTGTTGCCGAGGAAGTCCCGGAAACCGGAGGAGCGCACGGTCACGTACTGCACCACGACCGTCGCGGGCGCCAGCCGCCCGCCCTCCGTGGTGAGCGTCGGGGCGCCGTCCATCGAGACCAGCCAGCGGTCGCGGTCGCCGGACCAGGTGAAGGTGAAGCGGGTGGCCGGGTGGCGCACCGTGAGCTCGTTCCGGGGCTCGCCGTCCGCCGGGGGCCGGCCGAAGCGGAAACCGGTGGTCAGGGCGGCCTCGCCGGGCGGTTCGTCCATGAGCCGCTCCGGTCGCAGATACAGGTTGTGGGGAGCGGACCGGCCGGCGCCCCGGGTGTAGGCCCCGGGCTCCGACTCGGGGGTCACCGCCTCGAGCGGTGCCCGCTCGATCAGCGGCGTCAGTTTGCTCTGCGCCCCGGAGTGGGCCAGCACCGGCCGGTCGAACTGGCGCAGCAGTTCCAGGTCCGACTCCCGGGCGCTGCGCACCGGACCGACGGACTCCGGCAGCTCGGTGGCGTAGACGGCGATCAGTCTGCTGGTTCCGCCCTCGACCTGTTCGGCGTACACCACGTCGGCGGCGTCCACGCCGGTCTGAGGCCGGGATGCGGGGGCGTTGTCGATCTTCACGGCGAGTACCGGCGGGCTGTCCTGTCCGCCGGGCCGGGTCGGCGACCCGGCCCGGCGAACCCCGCCCGTCGTCGCGCGGCCCGTCCGACGTCGTACAGCCCGCCGCCGACCCGGCCGCCAGCAACGCGGCGACCAGCACCCTCGCCCCCGCGCCGCGCCGCCGACGCGCCCCACGCTCCGTGCCCACCGTCGCCACCGCGCCCGCCTCATGTCATCTGTTGTCTTGATTGTGCGCTTTTCCGATCGTTGCTGGCCATAGCCGATCGGGGGTGCTCCCGCGCGGTGGCTTCCGTCGATCGGCCCGGCGCCCGGCGGTTCGGTGTACGGCCGCTCGGGTACCCGGACGCCCACCGCACGAGCGACACACCGGCCACCACGGAGGGAGCGGGCGGCGATGAAGGCACTGACCTGGCAGGGGAAGCGGAACGTGAAGGTGGAGAACGTGCCCGATCCCAGGATCGAGGAGCCGACGGACGCGGTCATCCGCGTCACCTCCACCGGACTGTGCGGATCCGATCTGCATCTGTACGAGGTCCTCACCCCGTTCATGACCCCGGGCGACATCCTCGGCCACGAGCCAATGGGCATCGTGGAGGAGGTCGGCGCGGCGGTGCCCGACCTCCAGGTCGGCGACCGGGTCGTGGTGCCGTTCCAGATCGCCTGCGGCAACTGCTGGATGTGCCTGACCGGACTGCCCACCCAGTGCGAGACCACCCAGGTGAACGCCGAGGGCATGGGCGCGGCGCTCTTCGGCTACACCCGGCTGTACGGCGCGGTACCGGGCGCCCAGGCCGAGTACCTGCGGGTCCCGCAGGCCCAGTACGGTCCGATCAAGGTTCCCGAGGGGCCGTCCGACGACCGGTTCGTCTACCTCTCCGACGTCCTGCCCACCGCCTGGCAGGCGGTCGAGTACGCCGGTGTCCCGCAGGGCGGCAGCGTCGCCGTGCTCGGGCTCGGCCCCATCGGCGACATGGCCTGCCGGATCGCCCAGGTCAAGGGCGCGGGACGGGTCTTCGGCGTGGACCTGGTCCCGGAACGGCTGAACCGGGCGAAGGAGCGGGGCGTGGAAACCTTCGACCTGCGCTCCTTCGACGACGAGAAGGAACTCGTCGCGGCGATCCGCGACCGGACCGACGGCCGCGGCCCCGACGCCGTGATCGACGCCGTCGGCACCGAGGCGCACGGCAGCGCGGCGGCCCGCATGGTGCAGAACGCCTCGGCGCTGCTGCCCCGCAAACTCAGCGGTCCGATGGCGGAACGCTTCAGTGTCGACCGGCTCGCCGCCCTGTACACCGCGATCGAACTGGTGCGCCGCGGCGGCACCATCTCGATCAGCGGCGTCTACGGCGGCATGGCCGACCCGATGCCCATGCTCACCCTGTTCGACAAGCAGATCCAGATGCGCATGGGCCAGGCGAACGTACGCCGCTGGAGCGACGAGATCATCCCCTACCTCAGCGACGAGGACCCGCTCGGTGTCGACGACTTCGCCACCCACCGCGTGCCGCTCGACGAGGCACCCCAGGCCTACGACATGTTCCAGAAGAAGCAGGACGGTGCGGTCAAGGTGCTGATAAAGCCCTGACCCGGAACCGGGGAACCCGGCCGGGCACGGCCGGGACGGGCCGGGAAGCCGGGGGATCCCGGCTTCCCGGCCCGCGGTGACTGCGGCACCCGTGGAAACTACAGCTCCTTGATCCGGACGTCCCGGTAGGAGACGACGTCCGTCGTGCCGTGCACCTGCAGTCCGAGGTAGCCGGAGGCGAACCGCCGCCCGTCCGTGCCCGGGTCGTCCGAGCGCGGCGGGGCGAAGTCCTGGCCGCCGGTGTTGTCGAACTCGTTGATCAGCACGCCGTTGCGGTAGACCGAGTAGTGCTGGTCCACCACCCGGATCTCGTAGTCGTTCCAGGTGCCCTTCTGCGTCACGCCCGCGCCGGCCAGGCCGACCCGGTCGAAACCGTAGACCGAGCCCGTCTTGTACATGTCGCCGGTGGGCGAGTCGAACACCTGGATCTCGTGCCCGAACTTGATGGCGGCCCACTCCGGCCGGGGCTCCTCCGGGTGGTCGTGGATCTGCGGGAACCGCACGAACACACCGGAGTTGGCGTTGCCGGTGCCAGGGGCGTCGTCACGCCACTGGAGCTTCAGCGAGAAGTCGCCGTACTTGCGCTCGGGGAACCACAGCATGCCGAGCCCGCCCCGGGTGGTGCCGGAGGTGATCGACCCGTCCGGGTTCAGCCCGAACGAACCGCCGCCCACCTGCTCCCACTTGGCGAACGACTCCTGGGTGCCGTCCAGGATCTTGCGGTAGCCCTCGGTCTGGCCGGGCTTTCCGATGCCGGACTGCCGGGCCGCCTTGTTGACCGCCCGGTACTCCCGCTGGTCGACGACCCCTTCCTTCTTGAGCTTGTCCAGCACGCTCTTCACGTGCTTCAGGAACAGCGCCTGTGAGGTCCACTCCTTCTCGTCCTCGATCAGTTCGCCTATCCGGCACCGGTCGTTGGTGACCCGGTTCGGCACACCCGAGTCGACCGTGCCGACGATCACCGTCGACCGTTCGTCGTACTCGGGGCAGTTGGGCGCGGGCACCCCGCCGTCCGCCACGACCGTGAAGCTCACCGTGAGCGGCCCGGAGGTGTTGCCGGCCCGGTCGCTCGCCCGGTACGCCACGGTGTGCCGGCCCGCCCGGTCGACGACCACGGGCCCGGTGTACGCCAGGTAGGGTCCGCCGTCGAGCGAGTACTCGATGCCGGCGACGCCGGAACCTGCGTGCCCGTCGTCGGCGCTGACGGTCACGGTGGCGTCACCGACGTAGGCGCCGTCGGAGTTCCTGGTGCCCTCCACGGTCACGCCGGTCGCCGGCGGGGTGGTGTCCTGCGGGGGAGCGGCGACGACCGTGAACTCCACGCTCTTGACCGCCGCCGCGTTGCCCGCCTTGTCGGTGGCGCGGTAGCGCACGGTGTGCGTGCCCACCTGGTGCACCATCACCGGACCGGTGTACGCCTGCCAGGCACCGTCGGCGCCGATCGCGTACTCGATGGTGTTGACGCCGGTGCCGGTGTCCGACGCGGTGACGGTGACCGTCGCCATGTCGATGTAGTCACCGCCGTCGTTCTTCTCGCCCGCCACCGTCGCCGAGGTCTCCGGCGGGGTGGTGTCGTCCGACTGCGGGGCGACGACGGTGAACTCGACGCTCTGCTCCGCCGAGACGTTGCCCGCCTCGTCCAGGGCGCGGTAGCGCACGGTGTGCGTGCCGACCTGGTCGACCACGACCGGGGCGGTGTACGGCTGCCAGGCGCCGTCGGCCCCGATCGCGTACTCGATCCGGTCCACGCCCGAGCCCTCGTCGGTGGCCCCGACCGTCACGCTCGCCGAACCGACGTACTGACCTTCGGCGTTCTGCGAACCGGTCACCTTCGCCGTGGCCTCGGGCGCGGTGGTGTCCTCACCACCGCCCTCGGTCACCGTCAGGATGCCCTGCATCTCGCCGTGGCCGGGAATGGTGCAGTGGTAGAAGTAGCGGCCCGGGGTGAGCGTCACCTCGGCGGTGTGCTTCCCGCCCTGGGCGTCGGCCGGATTGGCCAGGATGTTCAGCTGGACGTCGTTGTTGAACTCCGGGTCGGAGGTCACGAAGGTCAGCGTGTGCGGCATTCCGGTGGTGTTGCCGGTCGCCGCGCTGTTCTCGAAGACGATCGTCGCCGGACCGGCCACCGCGGTCGTCGGCGCCGAGGTGTACGCGGTGATGCCGTCATCGGCGGTCCAGGTGAGCACCTGCTCCGCCGCCGCCGTGTCCCTCGACCCGGTTGCCGTCCCGCCGGCCGCGGACGTCGTCTGCAGGCCGAGCATCATGAGCAGGGCGGTCAGCAGACCGGCCCACATTCTTCGTTGCCGTATCACTCGGTTCCCCTCGCCAGCTGACCGGCGGCCGGGGTCGGCCCGCCGCCCGTGTAGGTGACCCGCCACAGCGCGGACTTGGAGTCGGAGGTGAAGAAGCCGCGCCCGTAGTCGAGGACGTACAGCGAGCCGTCCGGGCCGAACTTCCAGCCCATCAGGTTCCTGATGCCGTCGTTGCCGACCGGCACGATCTTCTTCAGGGACTCCGAGTGCACCGGAAGACCGCCGTCTCCCTGTGTCTTCGGGTCCATCAGCACCGCGTTGCGCGGCTGGTCGGCGTCGTAGAAGTCACCGACGAACCACTTGCCGTCCCAGTACGCCGGCCACTTGACCTCACTGGCGCTGTCGGCGTCGTAGCGGTAGACCGGGCCGTTCATCGCGGCCTGCCCGCCGCCCTTGAGCCAGGGCAGCCGGTAGATGGCCTCGTCCTGCTCGTACGACGGGATGCCGTTCGCGTCGCGCGGGTAGTCCGGGCCGCCGCCCTGCGGCGAGTACCAGATGTTGTTGCCGGTCACCGGCGGCAGATTGACCAGACCGTCGTTGTTCGGCGACTCGTTCTTCGGGGCGTCGCAGTCGTACCAGCCCAGCGGCTTCGACGGGTCCGGCAGGTTCCGGTCCCGGTAGGGCTGCTTGTTGCCCATGCAGTACGGCCAGCCCCGGTTGGACGCCTCGGTGATCACGGCGAACGTGTCGTACTTCGCCGGACCCCAGGTCGTCGACGGGGCGCCGGCGTCCGGGCCGACCCAGCCCGCGTACAGGGTGTCGGTCGCCTTGTCGACGGAGATGCGCGCCGGGTTGCGCACGCCCATCACGTAGATCTCGCCGCGTGTCTTGCCGCCGCCCTCGGCGGTCTCCTTGCCGGTGAACAGATTGCCCTCGGGCAGCGTGTACGTGCCGTCCGGCTCCGGGTGGACGCGCAGGATCTTGCCGTTGAGGTTGTTGGTGTTGCCGGCGGTGCGGCGCGCGTCCGCGAAGGACACGCCCTTGAAGTTGGGCTCCGGGTTGTTGCCCGAGTAACCGCCGCTGAAGCCGCTGGAGTTGTTGTCACCGGTGGCGATGTACAGGTTGCCCCGGGAGTCCCAGGCCATCCCGCCGCCCGCGTGGCAGCAGCTGTGGATCTGCACCGGCCACTTCAGCAGCACCTTCTCGCTGCCCAGGTCCAGCTTGTCGGTGGCCCGGTCGAGCGTGAAGCGGGAGACCCGCCGCTCGGCCATGTGCGTGTCCCGGTTGATCCCGGAGTGCGGGGTGTAGTGCAGGTACACCCAACCGTTCTGCTCGAACCGCGGGTCCAGTTCGATGCCGAGCAGGCCCTCCTCGACCTTGCGCAGCTCGTCACCGCCGCCCTTGTTGCCGAAGACGGTGAGCGCCCCGGCGAGGGTGACCTTCCCGGTCTTCGGGTCGTAGACGTGGATCTCGCCCTTGCCCTTGCCGATGTCCGGGTCGTTCCAGTCGGTGACGACGGGCTGCGAGGCGTCCGCGCCGCCCCGGCCGATGTAGAGGACACGGCCGTCGGGGGCGGTGACCAGGCCGTGCGGTTCGCCGATCTGGTCGTTCTGTCCCGGCTGGTTGGGCCGGGTCAGCCGCTCCGCCTTGTAGTTGCCGGTGATCGTCGCCTTGCAGTCGGCCTGTGCCAGCCGGGTCGTCCAGAGCAGGGCGCCGCGCAGATGGTCACGGAAGTCGGTCTCGTCGTACGACGACACCGTGCCGCCCATGCCGGTGTAGAAGGACCGGCCGCCGTCGTAGTCACGGCACCAGCTGACCGGGTGGTCCCAGCCGTTGGCGCTCGCACCGGGCGCGTACGTCGACTCGCGCACCCTGGCGACCGTGTGCACGTCGCCGGAGGGGTTCTTCACCCAGTTCAGCCACTTGTCGGGCCGTTTCCACTGCATCGGCAGGCTCTTGGCCGCCGGATGCGTCCGGTCGCCGACCTCGACGGTCGCCCGCTGCACCTTCTCCGGACTGGAGGCGGCCGGGCGGGCGCCGATCAGACCGGTGAACCAGTCCGAGTACGGCTCCGCGCGGGCCGCGTCGTGCAGACCGACGAAACCGCCGCCGGCCTCCATGTACGCCTCGAGGCCCGCCTCCTGGTCCGGGTCGAGGACGTCCCCGCCGCCGGTCAGGAACACGACGGCGTTGAACCGGCCCAGCTTCTTGTCGTCGGTGAAGACCGAGGCGTCGTCCGTGGCGGTGACCTTGAACCGCTGGTCCGCCGGGCCGGACAGCCCGATCTTCTCGATCGCCGTGATCCCGGCGTTCACGAGCGGCGACTCGTCACCGCCGGCCGCGGAGCCGTGGAACAGCAGCACACGTACGTTCGCGCCGCCCGGGGGCGACTTGATGGACATCGTTGTCAGGGACGGATCCGGGGCCGGGCGCGCGCTGGCGGCGGGACCCGACAGCAGCCCGGCGGCGACGGCCCCGGCGGTCACGGTGGCCGCCCAGACGCGTCGTCTCGTTCTCGTCCTTCGTGCGCTTGTGGCGCTTCTCGTGCTCAACCCTCGTAAGCGCATGGGTTCTTGATGCGATGTGGACCGCACGTGGCCACCCACCCCTCCTCGGTCGCAGCAACAGCGTCAAGGAAGTTAGACCTCTTTGCGTCACACGCCAATACCTATCGCAGAAATGAAACGAACTTTGTCCTGAGTGTGGATAAACCATGGGGTGACCGCTACGGTTTCACAGGTTCATGACAGCTAACTGAGTCAACTGGGGAGTTCGGCATGGACAGACGCGGTTTCAACCGGCGGGTACTGCTGGGCGGCGCTGCCGTCGCGACATCGTTGTCCATCGCGCCCGAGGCCGTGGGCGCGGCCACACCGGCGAAGACCGCGCCCGCCGGGGGCGAGGTGCGGCGCCTCAAAATGTACGCCGAGCGGCTGGACGGCGGACAGATGGGCTACGGCTTCGAGAAGGGCAAGGCATCCGTCCCCGGCCCGCTGATCGAGCTCAACGAGGGCGACACGCTGCACATCGAGTTCGAGAACACCATGGACGTGCCCGTGAGCCTGCACGTCCACGGCCTGGACTACGAGATCTCCAGCGACGGCACCAAGCAGAACAAGAGCGACGTCGAACCCGGCGGCACCCGCACCTACACCTGGCGCACCCACAAGCCCGGCCGGCGCCCGGACGGCACCTGGCGGGCGGGCAGCGCGGGCTACTGGCACTACCACGACCACGTCGTCGGCACCGTGCACGGCACCGGCGGCATCCGCAACGGGCTGTACGGCCCGGTGATCGTCCGCCGCAAGGGCGACGTCCTGCCCGACGCGACCCACACCATCGTCTTCAACGACATGATGATCAACAACAAGCCGGCCCACTCCGGCCCGAACTTCGAGGCCACGGTGGGTGACCGCGTCGAGATCGTCATGATCACGCACGGTGAGTACTACCACACCTTCCACATGCACGGTCACCGCTGGGCCGACAACCGCACCGGCATGCTCACCGGACCCGACGACCCGAGCCAGGTCATCGACAACAAGATCGTGGGCCCCGCCGACTCCTTCGGCTTCCAGATCATCGCGGGGGAGGGCGTCGGAGCCGGTGCCTGGATGTACCACTGCCACGTCCAGAGCCACTCCGACATGGGCATGGTCGGCCTGTTCCTGGTGAAGAAGCCGGACGGCACCATCCCGGGGTACGACCCGCACGAGCACGCCCACGGAGCGGTCGCCGAGGAGGACCAGGAGCACGAACACTGACGCACCGGACGTGATCCGAGAGCGCTCTCGCCCCTGGCCGGGCCGGGGCTATCCTTTCCCGCAGCCGCAGGTGAGGAGCCCCGAAGTGACCGACACAGTGCCGCGCCCCACACTGGAGGCCGTGGCCGCGCGGGCCGGGGTCTCCCGGGCCACGGTCTCCCGCGTGGTCAACGGCTCCGACGGGGTGCGGGAACGCCTGGCCGAGCGGGTGAGGCGGGCGGTGGAGGAACTCGGGTACGTGCCGAACCAGGCCGCCCGCAGCCTGGTGACGAAGCGGCACGACGCCATCGCCGTCATCGTGGCCGAACCGGAGACCCGGGTCTTCGCCGACCCCTTCTTCGCCCGGCAACTGCGCGGCATCAGCAAGGAACTGACGGCCCACGACAACCAGCTCGTCCTGCTGCTCACCGAGGACCGCGACGACCACGCCCGCGTCGGCCGCTACCTGGCCGGCGGCCATGTCGACGGCGCCCTGGTGTTCTCCCTGCACATCGACGACCCGCTGCCCGAACTGATCCAGCGGGCCGGCCTGCCGACCGTGTACGGCGGCCGGCCCGACTGGAACGGCGGCCAGGGCGGCGTCTCCTACGTCGACAGCGACAACCGGGGCGGCGCCCGCGACGCCGTACGGCATCTGCTCGGTCTCGGCCGCAGCCGTATCGCCCACATCACCGGCGCCCTGGACCAGACCGCGGCGGTGGACCGGCTCGACGGCTTCCGGGACGTGAGGGCCGACGCCGATCCGCGACTGGTCGTGGAGGGCGACTTCACCCCGGCCGGGGGCGAGCGGGCGATGCGGCGGCTCCTCGACCGCTGCCCGGACCTGGACGCGGTGTTCGCCGCCAACGACCTCACGGCGGCGGGCGCCCTGCGCGTGCTGCGCGAGCACGGGCGGCGGGTGCCGGACGACGTGGCGGTCGTCGGCTTCGACGACATGCTGCCGATCGCCGAACAGACCGAACCGCCGCTCACCACGGTCCGCCAGGACATCGAGGAGATGGGCCGGCTGATGGCCCGCCTCCTCCTGCGCGACCTGGACGGCACCACCGCGTCCGACGAGAACGCCGGCGGCGGCCCGGCCGGCGTGATCTTCCCGACGATCCTGATCCGGCGGGCGTCCGCCTAGGGGGTGTCGTTTGGATCAGGCCGGCTTCGGGCGACGGCGCCTCACAGCCGAGCCGGGCGGGGTCCGGTGCGTGCGGCCGCGAGGCGGAGGAGGGAGTCGACGCGGGGCGTCGAGGACCGACGGCGACGCCGCGGAGATGCGTGCCGGACCCCGCGACCCCGGCAAGATCCAAACGACATCTCCCAGCACCACCCGCCCTCCGCGGGCAGTCGTGCCGCCCCAGTGCCTTGAGACCTGGGAGGTGCCCCCGGGGCGATGAGGGTGCCTCCTGCTCGAGCGCAGCCGGGAGTGGGGGAGGGTGAGCCGGGGTACCCCCGCTGGGGGAGGCGCCCCGCGAGCGCCGGGCAGCGCGAACACCCCGGGCTCACACCAACGCGGGGCCGCCCCGCAAGCGCCTGTCCGCGGACCCGTGACACGCCCGTCCGGGTGCTCCGTCGGCGACGGCCGGCGCAGCGGTGGAAGACTCGGCAGAGCAGGCGACGGGACCTCTCGGAGGAGGCACCATGCTCACCACCCGCTTCGTCGACGGCGCCCCGAACTGGATCGACGTCGGCACGTCCGACATCGAGGGCGCCGCGTCCTTCTACGGCGGCCTGTTCGGCTGGGAGTTCGCCCCGGCGGGGCCCGACGCCGGCGGCTACGGCTTCTTCCGGCTGGCCGGGCGGATCGTCGCGGGCGGTATGCGGACCGCACCGGAGCAGGGCCCACCCGCCTGGACCGTCTACTTCCGGAGTCCCGACGCGGACGCCACGACGGAGGCCGTCCAGCGGACCCGGGGCAGCGTGCCCATGCCGCCCGTGGACGTGATGGGGCAGGGCAGGACGGCCGTCCTCGCCGACCAGGCGGGCGTCCCCTTCGGCATCTGGGAACCGGCGCTGCGCAAGGGCATCGAGGCGGCCGGCGAGGTCGGCTCGCTGTGCTGGGTCGAGCTGTACACCCCGGACATCGCCCGCGCCGCCGCGTTCTACCACTCCGTCCTCGGCTGGGAGACCTCGGCGGTGACCTTCCCCGACGGCGTCTACACCTCCGTCAACCCCGCCGGGACGGGCGAGGACGGCATGTTCGGCGGACTGGTCCCGCCGGCCGACGACCTCACCGGGGCGGAGCCCGCCCGGCCCCACTGGCTGCCCTACTTCGGGGTGGACGACACGGACGCCGTCGTGGCCAGGGCCGTCGAGCTGGGCGGCAGGGTGCGGCTGCCCGCCACCTCCCTCGCCGGCGTCGGCCGGCTGGCCCGTCTGGAGGACCCGTACGGCGCACGGTTCGCCGTCCTCAAGGGTGATCCGCGCGAGACCTGACACCTCGGCGCGCCGCCGTGCGCGCCGGGTGCCCCGGCGTCATCATCATGCGGTCACGGAGGGCCCCGGGCCCTCCGTTGATCCCGCGTTGATCGAACGTTTTTCGCCGCACGGCACGCTTTCGGTCATGCACACCGAAACGATCCCGTCGCCCGACCTCACCTGGCAGGAGGAGGCGCTGTGCGCGCAGACCGGGGGAGACTTCTTCTTCCCCGAGCCGGGCAGCTCGGTCCGCGAGGCCAAGCGGATCTGCGGCCTCTGCCCGATCCGCGCGACGTGCCTCGAGTACGCCCTGGCCAACGACATGCGCTTCGGCGTCTGGGGCGGCACGTCCGAGAAGGAGCGCCTGGAACTGCGCCGTACGGGCCGGTAGGCCCCCGCCGTCAGACGCGTTCCGCGCGGGCCGCCATACGGGCCTTGCGGGTCGCCAGTTTCTCGTCGAACTTCGACGCCTCCGCGTCCAGGCCGCCCATGAACAGGCCGAGTTCCTCCTGCGCCTTGAGGCCCTCGGGGCCCAGCCCGTCGATCTCCATGATCTTCAGGAAGCGCAGCACCGGCTGGAGCACGTCGTCGTGGTGGATGCGCAGGTTGTAGACCTCGCCGATGGCCATCTGCGCCGCGGCCCGCTCGAAGCCGGGAATGCCGTGGCCGGGCATCCGGAAGTCCACGACGACGTCACGGACCGCCTGCATGGTCAGGTCGGGCGCGAGCTCGAAGGCCGCCTTGAGCAGATTGCGGTAGAACACCATGTGCAGGTTCTCGTCGGTCGCGATGCGCGCCAGCATGCGGTCGCAGACCGGGTCACCGGACTGGTGGCCGGTGTTGCGGTGCGAGACGCGGGTGGCCAGCTCCTGGAACGCGACATAGGCGACCGAGTGGAGCATCGAGTGCCGGTTGTCCGACTCGAAGCCCTCGCTCATGTGCGCCATGCGGAACTGCTCCAGCTTGTCCGGGTCCACCGCCCGCGAGGCGAGCAGGTAGTCCCGCATCACGATGCCGTGCCGGCCCTCCTCGGCCGTCCAGCGGTGCACCCAGGTGCCCCAGGCGCCGTCCCGGCCGAACAGTGTGGCGATCTCGTGGTGGTAGCTGGGGAGGTTGTCCTCGGTCAGCAGGTTCACCACCAGGGCGATCCGGCCGACCTCGGTGACCTTCGACTGCTCCTTGTCCCAGGCCTCGCCGTCCTCGAAGAAGCCGGGGAAGTTGCGGCCGTCGCTCCACGGCACGTACTCGTGCGGCATCCAGTCCTTGGTGACCTTCAGATGCCGGTTGAGCTCCTTCTCGACCACTTCCTCCAGTGCGTGCAACAGCCGGGCGTCGGTCCAGACCGAAGGGCTGCCGAGGTGGGGAGAAGTGAGCGACACGGGTGACTCCAGGGGACGGTGGGCGTTCGGAAGTACCGGCGAGCGGGCCGGGAACCTACGGAATCGTAGGCTACGTAGCCGTAGGTTACGTAGCCGTAGGTTAAGAGTGTCGTAAAGATCCCTGATCAGCGGGGGTTCCCATGGAGTGCCGTCCCGGCGCGGAGCCGCAGGTCGCTGTGGCGTACGGGCGCCGGTGCCGCCCGTCAGACGTACGGCTCCCGCAGGCGCACCGAGAGGCAGGTCACACAGCCCTCGAGCTTCTCGGACTAGCCGATGTCCACCGGGACCGGCTCATGGCCGAGGTCCGCGAACAGCTCCGCGGTCTTCGGCGCGCTCGCCGCCGTCAGCAGCCTGTTCCCGCTCGAAGCCGGGAATGCCGCCTCCGGCACCGGAAGGAAGCGCGGGAACAGCGACGGCACGTCCATGTTCGGGATGTACCCGACGACCGCCCCGTCCGGCAGCGCCGTGACCGCCGACTTCGGATGCGGCACCTCGGCGACCGGCACGGCGGCCACCCGCGCCTCCAGCGGCTCGAACGCGGCCCGAACCTGCCGCACCCCGGCCGCGTCGATATGGCCGCCGCGGCCGACGTACACCGTGTCGCCGATCGTCAGCACATCGCCGCCGTCCAGTGTGCCCGGCTTCCGGACCCGGTTCACCGAGCAGCCCAGGGACGCCACGGCCTCCTCGACGCCGAGGGTCTCCGCGCGGCGGGACCCGGCACCGGAGCGGGCGGTCAGCGCCACGTTCCGGTACATCGCCACCGTGTCCTCGACGAACACGGAGTGCGGGCAGTCGTCGGCCGGGTCGGCCTCGATCGTTTCCCAGCCGTGGGCGCGCAACGCCTCCGTATACGCCTCCCACCGCTCCACCGCGCGGTCGAGGTCGACTCCTTCCCGTTCGACGCGCGCCACCAGTGCCCCGGCCGGGCGGGGAGCGGGACGGCGGACGAGAGCCTTCTCGCTGGGCACGAGTACGCCTCCGAATCGGACGGGGCGTGTCCTGGCCGTACCGGGAAGCCCGTGGAGCGGCCGGTCTCCCGCGGGCGTCGGCGCAGCCATCATGCGGGGCGCGTCCGGACGGGACCACCCCGGCGACGACGAGATGCACCACCGGCGACGGTCTCAGCGCCCGGCCCGCCGCAGATGCTCCCCCGTGAAGGACCCCTCGGCGAGGAGCAACTCGGCCGGTGTGCCCTCGAAGACCACCCGGCCGCCCTCCCTCCCGCCGCCCGGACCGAGGTCGATCACCCAGTCGGCGCGGGCGATCACATCGAGATTGTGCTCGACCACGATCACGGTGTTCCCCGCGTCCATCAGCCGGTCCAGGAGACCGACGAGAGCGTCCACGTCCGCCATGTGCAGCCCGGTCGTCGGCTCGTCCAGCACGTACACCACCCCTTTTCGGTGCAGCCGGGTGGCGAGCTTGATCCGCTGTCGTTCACCACCGGAAAGGGTGGACAGAGGCTGGCCCAGGGTGAGGTAGGTGAGGCCGACGTCCCGCAGGGCGCGCAGCCGGCGCCGTACGCCCGTGTCGTCGAAGAAGCGCAGGCCCTCCTCGGCGGTCATCCCCAGCACGTCGGCGACGGAGCGGCCGCCGACGGTCAGCCGCAGCACCTCGTCCTTGAACCGTCGCCCCTCGCAGGTGTGGCAGGTCGTGGTCACCGGGTCCATGAAGGCCAGGTCGGTGTACATGATCCCGCGGCCCCCACAGGTCTCGCAGGCGCCGTCGGAGTTGAAGCTGAACAGCCCCGGTCCGGCGCCCGTCTCCCGCGCGAAGACCTTCCGTACCGTGTCCATGATCCCCAGATACGTCGCCGGGGTGGACCGGGCGGAGACGCCGATCGAGGACTGGTCGACCACCACGGCGTTCCCGTGAGCGGCGGTGAACTCGCCGACCAGCGTGCTCTTGCCCGAGCCCGCCACCCCCGTCACCGCGGTCAGCACACCGGCCGGGAACCGCACGGTGACCTCGCGCAGATTGTGCCGGTCGGCCCCCTTCACCCACAGCTCGCCCGCCACCTCCCGCACCACGTCCTTGACCGCCGTGCGCCGTCCCAGGCACCGCCCCGTCAGGGTGCCCGAGGCGGCCAGCTCCCGGGGTGTCCCCTCGAACACCACCCTGCCGCCCTCGGCACCGGCCCCCGGCCCCATGTCGACGACATGGTCGGCCAGCGCGATGACGTCCGGGTCGTGCTCCACGACCAGCACGGTGTTGCCCTTGTCGCGCAGCCGCAGCAGCAGCTCGCCGAGCCGGTGGACGTCGCGCGGATGCAGTCCGACGCTGGGCTCGTCGAAGACGTACGTCATCCCGGTCAGGCTGGACCCGAGGTGCCGGACCGTCTTCAGCCGCTGCCCCTCGCCGCCGGAGAGCGTGGACGTCTCCCGGTCGAGACTCAGGTAGCCGAGGCCGATCGTCTCGATCCGCTCCAGCGCGGCGACGGCGGCCCCGGCGATCGGCCCGGCCACCGGGTCGTCGATCTCCCGCAGCACGGCGATGAGATCGGTGACCTGCATCCCGGCGCAGTCGGCGATGGACCGGCCGCCGATCCGGGAGGCCAGCGCCGCCTCGTTCAGCCTGGCCCCCCGGCAGGCGGGGCAGACGCCTTCGGCCAGGAACTCCCGCACCATGTCACGGGTCTTCTGGCTCATCCCCGCCAGATCCCGCTTCAGATACAGCCGTTCGAAGCGGTCGGCGAGCCCTTCGTACTCGGTGGTCCAGGTGCCACCCGTGCCGTTCACGGTGACCTTGCTGCCGGGGCGCCCCCGCATCAGGAACTCCCGCTCGGCGGCGGTGAACCCCCGCACCGGTTTGTGCGGGTCCAGCTCGTCGGTGTTGGTGTACGCCTGCCCCTGCCAGGTCCCCGCGGCGAACGGCGGGAAGCGGACCGCCCCCTCGGCGAGGGAGCGGTCCGCGTCGAGAAGGCGGTCCCAGTCCGGCCGTACGGTCCGGCCCAGGCCGTCGCACGCGCGGCACATGCCCGACGGGTCGTTGAACGAGTACGCCGTCGCCGGTCCGGCGCTCGGCGCGCCGTGCCGCGAGAACAGCACCCGCAGCACCGAGTACACGTCCGTCATCGTGCCGACCGTCGACCGGGAGTGGCCGCCGACGGGCCGCTGGTCGACGACGATCGCGGGCGTCAGGTCCTCCAGGGCCTCGGCGTGCGGCCGCTCGTACTTCGGCAGCCGGTTGCGGACGAACCAGGTGAACGTCTCGTTGAGCTGCCGTTGCGACTCGACCGCGATCGTGTCGAAGACGACCGACGACTTCCCCGACCCCGAAACGCCGGTGAACACGGTCAGCCGGCCCTTCGGGATGCGGAGCGTGACGTCCTTGAGGTTGTTCTCCCCGGCTCCGGTGATGGTGATGAAATCGCTGGACTGGCTCATGCCGCCGACGTTAGGCGGAATACCCGACAGCTTCTGTCGTGATTTCCTTCAGCTCCCCCTCCTCCATCAGCAGCCACCGGGTGATGCCGATCGACTCCAGGAACGGCAGATCGTGACTGGCCACGATCAGGGCTCCCTCGTACGACTCCAGCGCCGTGGTCAGCTGCCGGACGCTCGCCATGTCGAGGTTGTTGGTCGGCTCGTCCAGCATCAGCAGCTGCGGCGCGGGCTCCGCCAGCATCAGCGCCGCCAGCGCCGCACGGAACCGCTCACCGCCGGAGAGCGTCGCCGCCTTCTGGTCGGCGCGGGCGCCCCGGAACAGGAAGCGGGCGAGCCGGGCCCGGACCCGGTTGTTGGTGGCGCCCGGCGCGAACCGGGCCACGTTCTCGGCGACGGTCAGCTCCGCGTCGAGGACGTCGAGCCGCTGCGGCAGGAACCGCAGGGGCACATGGGCCCTCGCCTCGCCGGAGACCGGCTCCAGCTCCCCGGCGACCGTGCGCAGCAGCGTCGTCTTGCCCGCGCCGTTGCGCCCGATCAGCGCCACCCGCTCCGGGCCCCGAAGATCGAAGCCGCCCTTCACCCGGGCGCCGTACGCCAGTTCCAGGTCCATGAGGGTGAGGACGTCACGACCCGGCGGTACGGCCGTGTACGGCAGGTCGACGCGGATCTCGTCGTCGTCCCGTACGGCGTCCACCGCCTCACCGAGGCGTTCCCTGGCCTCGGCGAGCTTCTCCTCGTGCATGATGCGGTGCTTGCCCGCGGACTCCTGCGCCGCGCGCTTGCGCGCCCCCATGACGATCTTCGGCTCGCGCTTCTGGTCCCACATCTTCTGCCCGTACCGCTTGCGGCGGGCCAGTTTGACCTGGGCGTCGGCCAGTTCGCGCTTCTGCTTGCGGAAGTCCGACTCGGCGACGCGCACCATGCGCTCGGCGGCCTCCTGTTCGACGGCCAGGGCCTCCTCGTACGCCGAGAAGTTGCCGCCGTACCAGATGACCTCCCCGGACCGCAGATCCGCGATCTGGTCCACCAGTTCCAGCAGTTCACGGTCGTGGCTGACCACGACCATCACCCCGGGCCAGGCCGCGACGGCCGCGTACAGCCGCCTGCGGGCGTACAGATCGAGGTTGTTGGTGGGCTCGTCGAGCAGCAGCACGTCCGGGCGCCGCAGCAGCAGCGCGGCCAGCCGCAGCAGTACCGACTCGCCGCCCGACACCTCGCCGACGGTGCGGTCGAGACCGATGTGCCCGAGGCCGAGCTCGCCGAGCGTGGCCAGGGCGCGTTCCTCGACGTCCCAGTCGTCGCCGACGGTCTCGAAGTGCCCCTCGGCCACGTCGCCCGCCTCGATGGCGTGCAGCGCGGTCCGCAAGTCGGCGATGCCGAGAGCCTCGTCGACCCTCAGCGCGGTGTCGAGCGTCACGTTCTGCGGCAGGTATCCCACCTCGCCGGCCACCCGGACGGCGCCGTCGGCCGGCCGGAGCTCACCGGCGATCAGCTTCAACAGGGTCGATTTCCCGGACCCGTTGACGCCGACGAGTCCGGTGCGGCCGGGGCCGAAGGCGACGTCGAGGCCCTCGAGGACGGCGGTGCCGTCGGGCCAGGTGAAGGCGAGGGACGTACAGGTGATGGATGGTGTCATGCGGGCCTCCGCGGTTGCTCGGGGCGATCAGGGGCAAACGCGTATCGAGACACCGCGGGACGAGGACCGGCAGCCGGGAGGGAAGGCCTGGGCATGAGAAAAGCCCTGTTCCGCAAGGACCGCAAGGACGGCTCGAACGCCGAGGTCGCACGCGACGTACACACCTGAGTGGTGTGACGCGGTGTCTCAGAACCTCAGACGAGCAACGTCCTTCTCCATTCGACGGCAACAGGAACGCTGTACACCGTAGGAGTGCCCGGAACGGCTGTCAACGGTATTTCGGAGCACCACGTCACCGACCCCGAGGAGGCCCCGTGCCCAACGGCCCGCTCTCGCTGCCGGCCCGCCTGTGTCTGCTGGCCTGGGACGCCGACCCGTCCCGGCAGGCTTCCGCGGTGCGGGCCGGAGCCCTCGCCGAGCTGGCCCGGCAGGGCCTGCTGATCGACGACGACGGCATCGCCACACCCCGTGACCTCGACTCCCGGACCGGTGACCCGGTGCTGGACGGCCTTCTGGAGCTGGTCAGCGAGTCCTGCCCGCACCGCTGGCGCGTCTGGGTGACGCTGCGCGCGCGGTACACCCTGGACGCGGTCCGGGAGCAACTGGTGGCCGAGGGAGTGCTGCGCGCCGAGAAGCACCGGGTCCTCGGGGTGTTCCCGTCGGTGGAGCACGTCCTGGCCGACGCGGGCCGGGTACGGACCCTGCGGCGGCAGGCGCGGCAGATCCTCGACGGACCGACACCGCCCGAGGACGCCCCCGAACAGGACGTGACGGCTGTCGTCCTGGGGGCGGCGGCGGGCCTGAACACCCTCCGCCCGGCCGGCGGCCACGCCGACTGGGGACGCCGCGTCGAGCAGCTCACCGCCCGCGCGGCGACTCCCGCGCAGGCCGGGATCATCCGGGAACTCGGGAACACCCTGACCGCCACCGCGCAGGCATCGCCCCTCCCCACCGGCGGCTGAAGCCCCTGGCCCTGCGTTCACGTCGGATTTCTGCCGGCCGGGGCGGTCGGGCCGCTGGTCGAGCGGCCGGTACGACGAACTCCACCACCCTCCTGCGCGACCGCGACCGCGCCCTCCGCTCCCTGCACGTCCCGGGCCGCCCGCTGGTCCTGCCCGACGCCTGGGATCTCGCCAGTGCCCGGCTGGTGGAGGACGCGGGCGCTGCTGCCGTGGCGACCACCGGCGCCGGTGTCGCCCGGACCCTCGGGGCGGCGGACGGGGACCGACTGGAATGTGAACGGGCCCTGCGGGCCGTCACGGAGATCGCCGGGGCCGTCCGTGTACCCGTCACCGCCGACATCGGGAGCGGTTGCGCCGAGGAGCCGGCGGGAGTCGGTGACACCGTGCGCGCGGTGCTCGCCGCGGGCGCGGTCGGAGTGGACACCGAGGACAGCCTCCACGACGCCGGCCGGGCGCCGTTGCGCCCGGCGGCCGAGCAGGCCGAACGCCTTGCCGCGCCGCGCGGGAGCTGCTCGACACGGGAACGTACGGCACACAGGCCGACGGGCTGGAGTACGGCATGCCCAACGTCTTGATGAGCGGCGGGCGTCAGCCGGCCCGGTCACGCGTCGCGCATCAGCTCCGCGAGATCGTGGTCCAGGTCGAGCCGGAGGTGCTCGAGACCGGTCGGCACCAGCTCGCCGGTGGCCTCCAGGAACCGGCGCAGCTCGCCCGAGCGGACATGCACGACGGCGGTCCCCTCGGGAGCGTGGAACTCCAGCACGGTGCGGTCGTAGCCGTACGGCCGGACCCGTACGTCGCCGTCGCCCTCGGGCTCCTCCATGCCCGCGGAGAGCAGATCGCGGGCGAAGGTCCAGCAGACCTCGACGCCCTCCAGGGTGGCGGGCGCGGGGAAGGTCATGCGGACGGCGAACGGGTCGTCGCGGTCGTAGTGCAGGGTGGCGGGAATGCTCGGCATCCGCGGCGCGGCGGCGACGAGACGGGCCTCGACGGTCTGCTCGATGACGGTGGGCAACGCCTTGCTCCCTCGTGACGGCTGGACAGGCTTCCGGGGCGGATCGGGTCGGCTACTGGATGAGACGACGGAATCGGCCAATCCGTGCACACGATGAGCGAGTGACCTCTGTCACCGCCTTCATGCACCCGAGTGACACGGCTCTCCTCGCGCGGTCACCGGGACGCCCGTACCGCCCGGAGGCCCTCTGGACGCCACCGGGGCGGTGGGCTAGCTTCGCCCGCCATGAGGCGCTTGGGGAGCACGCGACCGACGAGACGGACGAGACGGACGAGACGAGACCACCGCAGGGTGACCGCGGTGGCCGTGTGCGTGGCGGCCCTGGCCGCCCTGACGGCCGTACCCGCCCAGGCGCACGGACCGGACCGGCACACCTCACCGCACTGGTCGGTCAAGGACACCGGCACCCCGGACGTCAGGTTCCGCGGGCTGTCCGCCGTCGGCCGCGACACCGCCTGGGTGGCCGGAACCCTCGGTACCGTCCTGCGCACCACCGACGGCGGCAGGAGCTGGCGGGACGTCTCGCCGCCCGGCGCGGGGGAGTTGCAGTTCCGGGACATCGAGGCGTTCGACGCGCGGCGGGCCGTGGTGCTGGCCATCGGGGAGGGCGAGGCGTCCCGGGTGTACCGCACCGACGACGGCGGAACGACCTGGACGGAGTCCTTCCGCAACACCGACGCCCGCGCCTTCTACGACTGCCTCACCTTCTTCGACCACCGCCACGGGCTCGCGATGAGCGACCCGGTGGACGGGAGGTTCCGCATCCTGTCGACCCGCGACGGCGGCCGTTCCTGGACGGTGCTGCCCGACACGGGGATGCCCCCGGCGCTGGCGGGCGAGGCCGGCTTCGCGGCGAGCGGCCAGTGCCTGGTGTCCTCCGGACCGAAGGACGTCTGGCTGGCCACCGGAGGAGCGTCGCGTGCGCGTGTGCTGCACTCCGCCGACCGGGGCCGCACCTGGACGGTCACCGACACCTCGATCCCCGGCGGAGACCCGGCGCGCGGTGTCTTCGCCCTCGCCTTCCGCGACCGCGCCCACGGCCTCGCCGTCGGCGGCGACTTCCGCCCCGACCAGGCATCGCCGGACGCGGCCGCACGCACCGTCGACGGCGGCCGCACCTGGCGCCCGGCCGGCACCCCGCCGCCCGCCTACCGCTCCGGCGTCGTCTGGCTCCCGCACAGCCGCACCGCCGCCCTCGCGGTCGGCCCCACCGGCACCGACCTGACCACCGACGCCGGCCGCACCTGGCGGACCGTCGACACCGGCTCGTACGACACCGTCGACTGCGCGCCCGGCCACGGCTGCTGGGCGGCGGGGGAGAGGGGACGGGTCGCCCGCCTGGAGCACTGATGTACGCGGCGGGCCCTGATCGCCGCGGACCTGGGTACCCGCTCGCCGTACCCGAGAGGAAGTGAGCGGACATGCCAAGCGGTTCCAGCCCCAAACGGGAGCGTCAGTACGAGCACATCAAGGACAGTGCCGAGGACCGGGGCGAGAGCACCGGACGCGCCAAGGAGATCGCCGCCCGGACGGTGAACAAGGAGCGCGCCCGGTCCGGTGAGTCGAAGACGGCCAGCCGTACCTCGACGCAGGACATGTCGTCCGGCGAGCGGGGCGGCCGGCGGTCGGGCAAGGGCTCCCAGGGCCCCACGCGCGACCAGCTGTACGAGGAGGCCAAGAAGCGGGGCATCGAGGGCCGTTCGAACATGAACAAGGGCCAGCTCCAGCGGGCGCTCGGCAAGTGAGCCGCCTTCGCGCGGAGGGGACGGACCGGGAGGCTCCCTCCGCGCGGAGCACGCGCGCCCCGTAGGCTCAGGGGCACCATGACGACCGTACGCACACCGGCCGACTGGCCCGTGACCGAGGAAGAGGCCCGCGCGGTCCAGGACGCACTCCGCGCGCGGGTGGTGCTCGGCGAACCGGGTCCGCCGCCCGGGACGGGCCATGTCACCGGAGTCGACGTGGCGTACGACGACGAGCGGGACGTCGTCGCCGCCGCGGCCGTCGTCCTCGACGCGGCGACCCTCGACGTCGTCGCCGAGTCCACGGCCGTCGGCCGGATCTCCTTCCCGTACGTCCCCGGACTGCTCGCCTTCCGCGAGATCCCCACCGTGCTGGCCGCCCTCGAGGCCCTGCCGTGCCCGCCCGGTTCGGTGGTCTGCGACGGCTACGGCCTCGCCCACCCCCGCCGCTTCGGCCTCGCGAGCCACCTCGGCGTCCTCACCGGCCTGCCGACGATCGGCGTCGCCAAGAACCCCTTCACCTTCACCCACGACGAACCGGACACCCCGCGCGGCAGCACCTCCCCGCTGCTCGCAGGCCGCGAGGAGGTCGGCCGCGCCCTGCGCACCAGGAACGGCGTCAAGCCGGTCTTCGTCTCGGTCGGCCACCGCGTGAGCCTGGACAACGCCTGCGCCCACACCCTCGCCCTGACCCCCGCCTACCGCCTCCCGGAAACCACCCGCAGGTCGGACGCCCTGTGCCGGCGCGCGCTCCGCGAGGCCGCCGTTCGCTAGTGCTGTGACCGGCAACGTTCACCGGGTTGCTCGTCGTGCTGGTCGGAAGTGACGACTTCCGGCCGGCAGGGGAGGCGGGTCGACGCCAAGCCGGAACGGATCGGGTACGCGGTCGGTGAACGTCCGGACCGCACGTTCGCCTTCGACGGGTCCGGACCACTGGGCATCCGCCCCACCGCCGGCTCCTGCTGGGCCGGACAGAGCCGCCCCGACCGATTGCCGGCCACCTACCGGCGCACCCACGGCACCACCTGCTTCCACGGCTGCCACTCGGTCGGCGACGACAAGCCGGGGGATCGACCGGCGCCGCAAGGGCACCGGCCACACCTGGGCCGCCCTGCGGTCCATCCGCGCCGCCGGTCCGGACGGCACCCCGATCCACGTGATCCTCGACAACCTCTCCGCCCGTCCGACCGGCGGACCCATGCGGTCACGGCACCAGGCCCCCTCCGGGACGCGTCCCCGAGATGCTCTGGAGCCACGCTGTTCTCGGGGAGGGGATGACGCATGATGCGTGGGGGACGCGGGGCCGTGCTGTGCGCCGTCGCGATACTGGCACTGGTGGGCTGCGGCCGGCGTGGGGGCCAGGCCGAAAGTACGCGTGCGAGCGCGACGGCGGCACCGGTGGAGGCGTACACGCGCGCGGAGGACGTGCCGGAGAGGCTGGGTGGGGACGGCACGACCATCCAGGTGGGCGACCCGAACGCGGAGACGGTCGTCCACCTGTACGAGGACCCGCGCTGCCCGTACTGCCGGGACTTCGAGGCCGACGGTGGTGGCCCCGTACTCGGTGAGGCGCTGCTCGGCCGGCAGGTGAGGGCCCAGTACACCCTCGCCTCCTTCCTGGACGACCGTGTCGGCGGCAGCGGCTCGGAGAAGGCGGTCAACGCGCTGCGTGCCGCGCCGGCCGAGGGCAAGTTCGTGGAGTACCACGAGGTGCTCTACGCCAACCAGCCCGAGGAGACCGTCGACGGCTGCACCGACGACCGCCTGCTGGAACTGGCGGGCGAGGTCGAGGGGCTGCGCGGCCCGGCGTTCGACAAGGCGGTCGCGTCCATGAAGTACCGCTCCTTCGTCACCGCGTCGGAGAAGGCGTACGAGCGGGCCGGGGGAACGGCGGAACCCGAAGGGCCCGGCACCCCGGCCGCCGTCGTCAACAAGAAGCGGATTCCGGTGGACTACAGCGGTGTCCTCTACGACGGTGAGGCATTCGGCCAACTGCTGCGCGAGGTCGGCGCGGACCCGGACGGCTGGGCGGACTACGCGTTCTGACCGTGCGGTACTCAGGCGCGAACCGAGTACGCGTACGGATGTCCGGTCACCCCCGCCACGGCAGGCTGATGGGCATGACAACGCACCGCGCACCCAAGCCCGTCGCCGCCGACGGACGGCCCGTCGAGCGGGCCGTGACCGTCGGGCTCGCCCTCGCCGTACCGGCGGGGCTGGGCTGGATCATCGGGATGATCTGCACGCTGGCCGAGTGGCCGCTGTAGTCCCCGCCCGGCCGGGCGTCAGCGGGTCGCGGCGACGCGGAAGCGGAGCCCCGCCGCGCGGAGGCGGTCGATCAGCGCGTCGCCCATCGCCATCGCCGTCGTGACCTGGCCCGCCGTCGGCGGGAGGTCGTCGAAGGCCAGGCAGAGCGCTCCCTCGGCCAGCATCTTCGCCGTCTCGTCGTAACCGGGGTCGCCGCCCGCGACCTCCGTGTACACCCGGCGCCCGCCACCCTCGCCGACGAAGCGGACGGTGAACCGGCTCCGGGCGCGCTTCTCGGGGCCCGGCCCGTCGCCGGGTCCGAGCCGGCCGGAGAGCCGGCGTCGCAGTGGCGGGAACTGGGCCGCCGTCACCAGCGCGCCCACGGCCGCCACCCCGCCCACCGCCACCGGGAGCCGCCGCACGGCCGCGTAGTGCCGGTAGCGGAAGTCGGGGCCGTACCGGTCGAGCGCCCTGGCCGAACGGCGCACGATCTGTGCGTCGACGGTCGGCAGGGGGAGGGCCCAGGCGCCGACCTCCGGCGCGTAGCGCGGCGCGCCCGGCAGGGCCGTCGCCCGGCGGCCCACCAGCCGCGGTTCGTGGCGCCGGCGGTCCAGGGCCGCCGCGCGGAGCCGGCGGTGCCGGGCGAACTGGTTCAGCGCCGAGGCGAAGGTCCCGCCCGAGAAGGCCGCGTCGACACTCACGAAGCCGTCCACGGTCAGCGGCACCCCTTCCGGAAGCCGCCGCACGGTGAAGTACGCGCCCAGGTCGTGCGGCACCGAGTCGAAGCCGCAGGCGTGCACCAGCCGCGCCCCGGTCTCCCGCGCGCGTGCGTCGTGCCGGACGTACATCAGGTCCACGAACTCCGGTTCGCCCGTGAGGTCGACGTAGTCCGTCCCGGTGTCCGCGCAGGCGGCGACGAGTTCCTCGCCGTACTCCACATAGGGGCCGACGGTCGTGGCGACCACCCGCGCGTGCTCGGCGAGGGCGCGCAGCGAGGCCGGGTCGGACACGTCCGCCCGCAGCAGCCCGATCCCCGTGCCGCCGGGCAGCCGCTCCCGCAGCCGCTCCAGCTTGTCCGGGCTGCGGCCGGCGATCGCCCAGCGCAGCCCTGCGGGGGCACGGGCGGCGAGGTACTCCGCGGTGAGCGTCCCGACGAAGCCGGTCGCTCCGAAGAGCACGATGTCGTACGGACGGTCCGTCCTGTTCAGCCTGCTCATGACACCCCTTGGTCGTGCAGCCACGCCGCTGTCGGTGGCCGAGGCTAGCGTGAGGGGTGCGGAGCCCGACGACGAGCCCGGAGGAAACCGATGGCCGCACCCCCGAACGCCCTGAAGAAGTGGGAAAAAGCGCGCGACGGTGCCCCGGGCCTGCCGGGAGCGGCCGAGGACCGTCCCCAGGGCGTCCCGGCCGCCGGGCCGCCGGGCGGGGGAGGGCTGCCGCGCCGTCGCGCCGGAGCGGCCGGCGGCGGAGCCCGGCGCACGCTGAGCGGGCGCGTGGACCGGGCGGAAACAGGGGTCGCGCCGTAAAGTGGCCAAGCGCTTGCTCGCCGGTCTTGTGCCGGAGGGAAGGCATTCCTAGCATCTCAGGTGTTACACCAGTAGTGTCACAGCCGATGGGGGCGCGATGACGGAGCCGAAGGCGCCGGGACACGGTCCGCTCAGCGGCGTGCGCGTGGTCGAACTGGCCGGCATCGGGCCCGGCCCGTTCGCCGCGATGCTCCTCGCCGACCTGGGCGCCGATGTCGTACGCGTGGACCGTCCCGGAGGTCCCGCACTCGGCATCGACCCCGCCCTCGACATCACCAACCGCAACAAGCGCTCCGTGATCGTCGACCTGAAAGCCCCCGACGGCCCGGCCCGCGTCCTGGACCTCGCCGAACGCGCCGACGTGCTCATCGAGGGCTACCGCCCCGGAGTCGCCGAGCGGCTCGGCGTCGGCCCCGCGGACTGCCGCACCCGCAACCCGCGCCTGGTCTACGGCCGGATGACCGGCTGGGGCCAGCGGGGCCCCCTCGCCGACCGCGCGGGCCACGACATCGCCTACATCGCCCTCACCGGCACCCTCGGCACGATCGGCGACCCGGACAGGCCCCCGGCCGTCCCGGCCAACCTGCTCGGCGACTACGCGGGCGGCTCCCTCTATCTCGTCGTCGGCGTCCTCGCCGCGCTGCACCACGCACGCGTGACCGGCACCGGACAGGTCGTCGACGCCGCCATCGTGGACGGCACCGCCCACCTCTCCGCGATGATCCACGGCATGCTCGCCGCCGGCGCCTGGCAGGACCGGCGCGGCGCCAACCTCCTCGACGGCGGCTGCCCCTACTACGGCACCTACGAGACCGCCGACGGCAGGCACATGGCGGTGGGCGCCCTGGAGCCGCGGTTCTACACCGAGTTCCTGCGCCTGCTCGGCCTGGACGACCAGGCCGGGGCCCACGCCGACGTCACCCGCTGGCCGGAGCTGCGCGCACGGGTCACCGCCCGCTTCAAGGCCCGCACCCGCGACGAGTGGACGGCCCGTTTCGACGGCTCCGACGCGTGCGTGGCGCCCGTGCTGTCCCTGCGCGAGGCCCCGCACCACCCGCACCTCGCCGCCCGCTCCACGTTCACGGACCATGCCGGCATCACCCAGCCCGCACCGGCCCCGCGGTTCTCCGCGACCCCCACCACCGTCCGCAGCGGGCCCGCCCGGCCGGGCGCCGACACCGACGACGTGGCACGCGACTGGGACGTACCACGACTGCTGCCCCCGACCTCGAAGTCCTCGAAGCCCTCGCATCCTCAGTGAAAGGCCCCCTCGTGAGCACCGAAGCGTATGTGTACGACGCGATCCGCACCCCGCGCGGGCGCGGCAAGGCCAACGGCGCCCTGCACGGCACCAAGCCCGTCGACCTGGTCGTCGGCCTCATTCACGAGGTCCGCGACCGCTTCCCCGGCCTCGACCCGGCGGCCGTCGACGACATCGTGCTCGGCGTCGTCGGCCCGGTCGGCGACCAGGGCTCCGACATCGCCCGCATCGCCGCCGTCGCCGCCGGACTGCCCGACACGGTGGCCGGCGTGCAGGAGAACCGCTTCTGTGCCTCGGGTCTGGAGGCCGTCAACCTGGCCGCCGCCAAGGTCCGTTCCGGCTGGGAGGACCTGGTCCTCGCGGGCGGCGTCGAGTCGATGTCCCGGGTGCCGATGGCCTCGGACGGCGGCGCCTGGTTCAACGACCCGATGACCAACCTCGCCACCAACTTCGTCCCGCAGGGCATCGGCGCCGACCTGATCGCCACCATCGAGGGCTTCTCCCGGCGGGACGTCGACGAGTACGCGGCCCTGTCGCAGGAGCGCGCGGCCACGGCCTGGAAGGAGAACCGCTTCGAGCGGTCCGTCGTCCCGGTGAGGGACCGCAGCGGCCTCACCGTCCTCGACCACGACGAGCACCTGCGCCCCGGCACCACCGCCGACTCGCTGGCCAAGCTGAAGCCGTCCTTCGCGGACATCGGCGAACTGGGCGGCTTCGACGCCGTGGCCCTGCAGAAGTACCACTGGGTCGAGAAGATCGACCACGTCCACCACGCGGGCAACTCCTCCGGCATCGTCGACGGCGCCGCGCTCGTCGCCATCGGTTCCAGGGAGGTCGGCGAACGCTACGGGCTCACCCCCCGCGCGCGGATCGTCTCCGCCGCCGTGTCCGGCTCCGAGCCCACCATCATGCTCACCGGCCCCGCCCCCGCCACCCGCAAGGCCCTCGCCAAGGCCGGCCTGACCATCGACGACATCGACCTGGTCGAGATCAACGAGGCGTTCGCCGCGGTCGTCCTGCGCTTCGTGAAGGACATGGGCCTGTCCCTGGACAAGGTCAACGTCAACGGCGGCGCCATCGCGCTGGGCCACCCGCTCGGCGCCACCGGCGCGATGATCCTCGGCACCCTCGTCGACGAGCTCGAGCGCCAGGACAAGCGCTACGGCCTCGCCACGCTGTGCGTGGGCGGCGGCATGGGCATCGCCACCGTCGTCGAACGCCTCTGAATCCCGGCGACCCGCCCCTTCTAACGGAGACTTCCTCATGACCGAGAGCACCACCATCCGCTGGGAACAGGACCGCACCGGCGTCGTCACCCTCGTCATCGACGACCCCGACCAGTCCGCGAACACCATGAACCAGGCGTTCCGCGACTCGCTCGCCGTGATCACCGACCGCCTGGAGGCGGAGAAGGACACGATCCGCGGTGTCATCATCACCTCCGCCAAGAAGACCTTCTTCGCCGGCGGCGACCTGCGCGACCTGATCCGGGTCACGCCCGAGACGGCGCAGCAGCTGTTCGACGGCGGCATGGCGCTCAAGCGCCAGATGCGCCGCATCGAGACCCTCGGCAAGCCGGTCGTCGCCGCGATCAACGGCGCGGCCCTCGGCGGCGGCTACGAACTCGCCCTGGCCTGCCACCACCGGATCGCCCTCGACGCCCCCGGCTCCAAGATCGGCTGCCCCGAGGTCACCCTCGGCCTGCTCCCCGGCGGCGGCGGTGTCGTCCGCACCGTGCGCATGCTCGGCATCACCGACGCACTGCTGAAGGTGCTCCTCCAGGGCACCCAGTACAACCCGCGCCGCGCTCTGGAGAACGGCCTGGTCGACGAGATCGCCGGCACGCGCGAGGACATGCTCGCCAAGGCCCGCGCCTTCATCGACGCCCACCCCGAGTCGGCCCAGCCCTGGGACCGGCCCGGCTACCGCATCCCCGGCGGCACCCCCGCCCATCCGAAGTTCGCCGCGAACCTGCCCGCCTTCCCGGCCAACCTGCGCAAGCAGACGGGCGGCGCGCCCTACCCGGCCCCGCGCAACATCATGGCCGCCGCCGTCGAGGGCGCCCAGGTCGACTTCGAGACCGCCCAGGTCATCGAGGCCCGCTACTTCGTGGAGCTGGCCGCCGGACAGACCTCGAAGAACATGATCCAGGCGTTCTTCTTCGACCTCCAGGCCGTCAACTCCGGCGCCAACCGCCCCCAGGGCATCGAGCCGCGCAAGGTCCAAAAGGTCGCCGTCCTCGGCGCCGGGATGATGGGCGCGGGCATCGCCTACTCGTGCGCCCGCGCGGGCATCGACGTCGTCCTGAAGGACGTCTCCCTGGAAGCCGCCGTCAAGGGCAGGGGCTACTCCGAGAAGCTGTGCGCCAAGGCCGTCGCCAAGGGCCGTACCAGCCAGGAGAAGGCCGACGCGCTGCTGGCCCGGATCACGCCCACCGCCGAGGCCGCCGACCTCGCCGGCTGTGACGCGGTCATCGAGGCCGTGTTCGAGGACACCTCCCTCAAACACAAGGTGTTCCAGGAGATCCAGGACGTCGTCGCCCCCGACGCGCTGCTGTGCTCCAACACCTCCACCCTGCCCATCACCGCCCTCGCCGAGGGTGTCGAGCGCCAGGGCGACTTCATCGGGCTGCACTTCTTCTCGCCCGTCGACAGGATGCCGCTGGTCGAGATCATCAAGGGCGGGCGCACGGGTGACGAGGCGCTGGCCCGCGCCTTCGACCTGGTCCGGCAGATCAACAAGACCCCGATCGTCGTCAACGACTCGCGCGGCTTCTTCACCTCGCGCGTCATCGGGCACTTCATCAACGAGGGCGTCGCCATGGTCGGCGAGGGCATCGAGCCCGCCTCGGTCGAGCAGGCCGCGGCCCAGGCGGGCTACCCGGCCAAGGTGCTCTCCCTGATGGACGAGCTGACGCTCACCCTCCCGCGCAAGATCCGGGACGAGTCCAGGCGGGCCGTCGAGGAGGCCGGCGGCACCTGGACCGCGCACCCCGCCGAGGCGGTCGTCGACCGCATGGTCGACGAGTTCGGCCGCCCCGGCCGCAGTGGCGGCGCCGGCTTCTACGAGTACGGCGAGGACGGCAGGCGCGCGAGGCTGTGGCCGGGACTGCGCGAGCATTTCGGGGGTTCCGGGGGTCGCCCCCCGGGCGGGCACAGCACCGGGCCCGGTCACGAGATCCCGTTCGCGGACATGCAGGAGCGGATGCTGTTCTCCGAGGCGCTGGACACCGTCCGGCTGCTGGAGGAAGGCGTGCTGACCTCCGTCGCCGACGCCAACATCGGCTCGATCCTCGGCATCGGCTTCCCGGGCTGGACCGGCGGAGTGCTGCAGTACATCAACGGCTACCAGGGCGGCCTGCCCGGATTCGTGGCCCGCGCGCGTGAACTCGCCGAGCGCTACGGCGAGCGCTTCACCCCGCCGGCGCTGCTGGTGGAGAAGGCGGAGCGGGGCGAGGTCTTCACGGACGCCCGCTGACGCGCCGCCAGGGGTGACGGGCCCGCCCCGTCACCCCTCCTTGTCGAGCCACTCCCGCAGCTCCTCCCGCAGTGACCGCTGGAAGGTGGTCAGCAGCGCCTGCACCACCAGCGGATGCATCCGGGCGGACAGCGACCGCGCGTCCCGCGCGTCCCGCTCCGCGACCGCGTCGCGCAGCAGCCGCGACAGTTCGCGGGCGGCCGCGCGGGAGTGCTCGATGAGCGCGGTCCGGGCGGCGAGGAGCGTCTCGTGGGACAGCGGTACGTCCAGCAGCTCCACCCCGAGGCGCAGCAGCCCGGGGTCGACGCGGAACATCTCGCCGTCCCGCTCGACGACGCTCGTCGCCGCCAGCCGCCGAAGATCCTCCTCGTCCAGCGCCCGTCCCGCCCGGCGCTCCAGCTCCCCGTGCGACACCGTCTCCACCGCCTCGGGCGCCCAGGAGGCCACCACCGCCCGCTGGATCGCCAGGTCCCGGGCGCTCAGATCAGGCGGCAGCTGCCCCAGGTACCGCTCGATCGCCGCCAGCGTCATGCCCCGCCGCTGCAGCTCCTCGATGAGCTCCAGCCGGGCCAGATGCCCCCGCCCGTAGTGACCGACCCGCCGAGGACCGATCACCGGTGGAGGCAGCAGCCCCTTGGTGCCGTAGAAACGGACCGTGCGCACGGTGACACCGGCTCGGGCCGCCAGTTCGTCGATCGTGAGCGGCTGCTCGGTCTCGGTCGTCATACGCAGCAGTATCGCTGTCCCACCATCGCTGCGACACCTCGGCCGTCACCCGGAGACGGGGGTGCCGTTGTCAGTGGCGGCACCTACGGTGGCGTCATGTCGGGGATCACGTATGTCCGGGGTGACGCCACCGTTCCGTCGGTGAAGGGCGTCAAGGTCATCGCCCATGTCTGCAACGACATCGGCGGCTGGGGGAAGGGCTTCGTCCTGGCCGTATCGCGCCGCTGGCCCGAACCGGAGGCCGCCTACCGCGCCTGGCACCGCGACCGCGCCGCGAACGACTTCGGCCTGGGCGCGGTCCAACTGGTCCGGGTCGAGCGGTACGTCCAGGTGGCCAACATGATCGGCCAGCGCGGCATACGGACGGGCAGCAAGGGCGTACCCGTCCGTTACGAGGCGATCGACACCGCCCTCGACCGCCTCGCCGGCCACGCGGCCGCCCTCGGCGCCTCGGTCCACATGCCCCGCATCGGCTGCGGCCTGGCCGGCGGCAAGTGGTCCCGCGTCGAGCCGCTGATCACGGAGCGGCTCGTGAAACGCGGGATACCGGTGACGGTGTACGACCACGGTGACTGAGCGGACCGGCCACCGGTCCCGGGCGCGCTTTCGGCCACAGAAGTGCCCACAGTCCGTCAACCGCCCTCTTCTGCACCCGAGTTCACCCCTGTACCGTCCCGCGCATGCCGATACGCACGCGCTTCACGATCTGGAGACCGCTCGCGACGGTGGCCGCCGCCGCCCTGACGGCCACGCTCCTCACCCCCGCGGCGGCACACGCCACGCCGCCGCGCGAGAGCCTGCCCGTCCACTCCTACGACGACGCCGTCCGCGAGGCCGTCTGGGTGGACACCGGACTCGACGAGGACCGGGACGGACGCACCGACCGGGTCGCCGTCGACATCGTCCGGCCCCGCGAACCCGCACAGCGGGGCCGGAAGGTTCCCGTCATCATGGACGCCAGCCCGTACTACTCCTGCTGCGGGCGCGGCAACGAGAGCCAGAAGAAGACCTACGACGCGAACGGCGACGTCGTACGAATGCCGCTGTTCTACGACAACTACTTCGTGCCGCGCGGCTACGCCGTCGTCGGCGTCGACCTGGCCGGAACCAACCGGTCCGACGGCTGCGTGGACGTCGGAGGCCGCTCCGACATCCAGTCCGCGAAGGCCGTCGTCGACTGGCTGAACGGCCGCGGCACGGCGTACACCACCCGCACCGGCACCGAACGGGCCAGGGCCGACTGGACCGACGGCCGCACCGGAATGATCGGCAAGAGCTGGGACGGCACCATCGCCAACGGCGTCGCCGCCACCGGCGTCGAGGGCCTGGAGACCATCGTCCCGATCGCCGCCATCTCCTCCTGGTACGACTACTACTTCACCCGGGGCGCCCCGCTCTACGACTCCGGCCCCGACTGGCTGTCCCAGTACGTCGAGAGCCCCGAGGCCCACGCCGGCTGCGCCGGCGTCCAGCGCGAACTCGTCGAGGGCGCCCCGCGCACCGGCGACCGGACGCCGCTGTGGACCGAACGCGACTACGTGCGCGCCGCGAAGAAGGTGAAGGCCAGCGTCTTCCTGGTGCACGGCATGCAGGACCTCAACGTACGGATGCAGCACGTCGGCCCCTGGTGGGACGCCCTCGCGAAGAACGGCGTCGAGCGCAAGATCTGGCTCTCCCAGACTGGTCACGTCGACCCCTTCGACTTCCGCCGCGCCGAGTGGGCCGACACCCTGCACCGCTGGTTCGACCACGAACTCCTCGGCTACGACAACGGCATCGACCGCGAGCCCATGGCCGACATCGAACGCCGGCCCGACCAGTGGGTGACCTCGAAGAGCTGGCCGCCGCGCGGCACGCAGACCACGACCCTGCGCCCCGCCCGGGGCACCGAGGCCGGAGTGGGCACCCTCGGCCTGCGCAAGGGCAAGGGGACCGAAGCCTTCACCGACGACCCGGGGCTGAGCGAGACCGACTGGGCCGCCCGCGTCGACACCCCGACCCCGGACAAGGCCGGCTTCGTCACCGGCCCGCTCACCCGTGACCTGCGCCTGTCCGGTGCCTCCCGGGTCACCGTCACCGCCACCCCCAGTACGTCCACGGCCCACCTCTCCGCCGTACTCGTGGACCTCGGCCCCGACACCGTCCGCGACTACGCCGCCGACGGAGAAGGCATCACCACCCTCCCCGAGCACACCTGCTGGGGCGCGAGCACCGCGGGCGACAGTTCCTGCTTCCGGGAGACCCGCGCCGCGACCACCGACGTCGAGCACACGATCGTCAGCCGTGGCTGGGCCGACCTCGGCAACCACGCCGACGACGGCAAGGGCGAGCCGCTCACCCCCGGCAAGCGGTACACCATCACCCTCGACCTGGCGGCCACCGACCACGTGGTCCCCGAGGGCCACCGTCTGGCCCTGATCGTCGCCGGCACCGACCGGGGCCTGATCGATCCCCCGGCCGACACCCCGACGCTCACCCTCGACCTGGCCCGTACCTCCGCGCGGATGCCGTTCGTCGGCGGGACGGCCGCTTTCGTCCGCGCCACGGCGGGCTCGCACACCACGGCCCCGGACACTGTCCTGGACGGTGTGGACCGGCCGGATGCCACCGCCCACCGCGTCCCCGGGGAGGCCGGCACATCGCGCTGAGAGGGTGAGTTTTGCGCCAAAGGTGGTAGGGGCGTAACGGGAGGAGTGCTCTCCGTCCCACGGCTCTGATGAAAGGTGCCGCCTGTGACGCACGACCAGCACAGCGACAAGGACGACACGGCGGGCCCGCTGCCGGGCTCCGAAGCGGGCCTGCCGGGTCGGGAGCGCCCACGGACCGACCGGGTGGTGTTCGGTGTCACGGCCGCACTCACCCTCGCGTTCGTGCTGTGGGGTGCCATCGCGACGGACTCGCTCCAGGACGCGTCCGGCACCATGCTCGGCGGGCTGATGCACAACGGCGGCTGGGCGTTCATGCTGGCCGCCTCCGGTTTCGTCGTCTTCGCCCTCTGGCTCGCGGCCAGCCGCTACGGCCGGATCCACCTCGGCGCCGAGGGCGAGGAACCGGAGTTCCGCACGGTGTCGTGGATCGCCATGATGTTCAGCGCCGGCATGGGCATCGGCCTGATGTTCTGGGGCGTGAGCGAACCGCTGGCGCACTACACGACACCCCCGCCGGGCACCAGCCCGGCCGACTCGGGTGATCGCATGGAGACGGCCATGGCGACCACCCTCTTCCACTGGACGCTCCATCCGTGGGCGATCTACGCGGTGGTCGGCCTCGCCATCGCCTACAGCACCTTCCGCAGGCGCCGCCGTCAGACCATCAGCGCCGTGTTCACCCCGCTCATCGGTGAGAAGCACGCGGGCGGCGTCGGCGGCCGGGTCATCGACGTGCTCGCCATCATCGCGACCGTCTTCGGCTCCGCGGCCTCCCTCGGCCTCGGCGCGCTGCAGATCGGCTCCGGTGTGGAGAAGCTCGACTGGATGGACAAGGTCAGCACCGGGCTGCTGGTCGGCATCATCGCGGTGCTGACCGTGGCGTTCGTGGCCTCCGCGGTCTCCGGTGTGGAGAAGGGCATCCAGTGGCTGTCCAACACCAACATGGTGCTGGCCCTGATCCTCGCCGTGTTCGTGTTCGTCGCGGGCCCGACCATCCTCATCCTGGACCTGCTGCCGACCTCGATCTTCGCCTACCTCGGCGACCTGCCCGAGCTGGCCGGCCGCACCGAGATCAGCGGAGGCGAGGGCGTCGCCGACTGGCTGGGCAGCTGGACCGTCTTCTACTGGGCCTGGTGGATCTCCTGGACGCCCTTCGTCGGCATGTTCATCGCCCGCATCAGCCGGGGCCGGACCATCCGCCAGTTCATCGGCGGGGTCATCCTCGTGCCCAGCACGGTCAGCCTGATCTGGTTCGCGATCTTCGGCGGCTCGGCGATGAGGCTCCAGGAGCAGAACCGGCTCGGCGGCGAGACGACCCCCGAGGGCCGGCTCTTCGCCGTGCTGCAGGAGTACCCCGTCGCCACCGCCACCAGCCTGCTGGTGATGATCCTCGTCGGCATCTTCTTCGTCTCGGGAGCCGACGCGGCCTCCATCGTGATGGGCACCCTCTCGCAGAAGGGCGCGCTCGAACCCAGCCGCTGGGTGGTGGTGTTCTGGGGCGTGGTCACCGGAGCGGTGGCGGCGATCATGCTGCTGGTCGGCAGCGGACAGGGCGACGCGCTGACCGGCCTGCAGAACCTCACGATCCTCGCGGCGGCCCCGTTCGTCGTCGTGATGCTCTTCATGTGCGTGGCCCTCATGCGAGACCTGCGCCGCGACCCGCTCATCGTGCGGGGCGAGATGGGCTCCGAGGCGGTGCACCTCGCGGTCATCGAGGGCCACAGGAAATACGACGGCGAATTCGAAATCCGAGTGGGCCCGGGCCGCGGCCCGGACGTGGAGGGCGACCCCATCGACAAACACTGACCCCGACGGGGACCGAACCGGACCGCGGGCACCCGCGGTCCGGTTCGGTCCCCGTCGGGAGACCGTGGCGGAATATGTCATACCGTGCTCAGGTCCGTCCCGCGGTGGGAATACTCACCCCATGTCTGCCGAGTACACGACCTTCGGCCTGGCACCGGCGATGAGGGCCGGTGGACTCCTCGCCGACGGTGACTACCAAGTCCACCGGGACTTCGTCGACTTCGTCGTCGACGGGTGCCCGCTGCTCTTCCGCCTCTCCGACCTGGACGCCGTCTCCCCGCTCGCCTCCGACGTCCCGCCCTCCCTCTTCACCGCCCAGGTCCACAGTCTGCTGCTGGAGACCGGGGCGCCGCTGCCCGCCGGCCGGTACATCGTCTACGGCTGCCCCGAGTGCGAGGACCTCGCCTGCGGCGCGGTGACCGCGGTCATCGAGCGGGACGGCGAGGACGTCATCTGGCGCGACTTCGCCTGGCAGACCGACGAACACGCCGACCTGGACCTCAACGGCTACCACGGCATAGGCCCGTTCCGCTTTCGCGGCACCGAGTACCGTACGGCCCTCGCCTCCCTCCTCGACGGCGGCGTCCCCGGCACCCGCCGTCGCGTCCTGCTGATCGGCGCCCGGGTCGCCCTGCTCGCCAGGCTCGCCGCGGCCCTGCGCACCATCGGCATCGGCGCGGACATCGCCCACGACGCCGACGGCGTCCCCGCCGACGAACTGCGCGGCTACGACGCCGTGATCTTCGGCCGGTCGGTGAACGGCGGCGAACGCGACGCCGTCCGCCGCGCCTTCGCCGCCGCCGGTGTCGACGTGCCCTGCGTCGACGGCTTCGCCCCCGTCGTCCCGCTCCTCGTCGCCCAGACCGAACAGGCCCTGGAACGCGGCCCGCGGGACCGGCGCCGCCTCACGGAACTCACCGCCGCCGGCGACGCGGCGGAGCTGGAGGTCACCTCGTCCTGCCGGGTCAGGCTCACCGCGTACCGGCTCGACCGCCTCTCCCGCACCCACACCCAGGACCTCTTCGACGGCGTACTCGAACCCGGCCGCCACCGCGTCCCGCTGGACGGCAGGGCGGTGAAGGGCGAGGCGTACCTCGTCGCGCGCACCGGCGGGACGGTACGGGTGACGGAGGTGGGGCGGTGACGGCCGGGGCGCGACCGGCCGGGCGCGGCCATTAGGATCGGCGGTCTGATGACTGCCACCCTCGTCGCCAAGAACCTCGCCGCCGGGCACGGCGACCGCTCCCTGTTCGCCGGTCTCGACCTCGTCGTCGCGCCCGGTGACGTGATCGGTCTGGTCGGTGCCAACGGCGCGGGCAAGTCCACCCTGCTGCGCCTGCTCGCCGGCCTCACCGCGCCGGAACAGGGCGAGCTGCGCCTCTCGCCGCCCACCGCGACCGTCGGGCACCTCCCGCAGGAGCCGGAACGCCGGCCCGGCGAGAGCGTACGGGCGTTCCTGGCCCGCCGTACCGGTGTCGCCGAGGCGCAGCGGGCGATGGACGAGGCGACCCAGGCCCTGGTCGACGGCGCGCCGGGTGCGGACGACGCGTACGCCACGAGCCTGGAGCGCTGGCTGTCCCTGGGCGGCGCCGACCTCGACGAGCGCGCCGAGGAGGTCGCCGACTCCCTCGGCCTGGCCGTCGGCCCGGACCAGCCGATGACCTCGCTGTCCGGCGGCCAGGCGGCCCGCGTCGGACTCGCCTCCCTCCTCCTCTCCCGCTACGACGTCTTCCTCCTCGACGAGCCGACCAACGACCTCGACCTGGACGGCCTGGAACGCCTCGAACGCTTCGTGACCGGCCTGCGCGCCGGTACGGTCGTCGTCAGCCACGACCGCGAGTTCCTCACCCGCACCGTCACCAAGGTCCTCGAACTCGACCTGGCCCAGCGGCAGATCAACCTCTACGGCGGTGGCTACGAGGCCTATCTGGAGGAGCGGGAGGTAGCCCGCCGGCACGCCCGCGACGAGTACGAGGAGTACGCCGACAAGAAGGCCGGGCTCCAGGACCGGGCGCAGACGCAGCGCGCCTGGATGGACAAGGGCGTGAAGAACGCGCGCCGCAAGGCGGGCAACGACAACGACAAGATCGGCCGCAAGTTCCGCAGCGAGGCCAGCGAGAAACAGGCCGCGAAGGCGCGCCAGACACAGCGCATGATCGAACGCCTCGACGTGGTCGAGGAGCCGCGCAAGGAGTGGGAGCTGCGCATGGAGATCGCGTCGGCCCCTCGCTCGGGAGCGGTCGTCGCCACCCTCCGGGACGCCGAGGTCCGACGCGGTGACTTCATGCTCGGCCCGGTGTCCCTGCAGATCGACTGGGCGGACCGGGTGGCCGTCACCGGCGCGAACGGCGCGGGCAAGTCCACGCTGCTCGGCGCCCTGCTGGGCCGCGTCCCGCTCGCCGCCGGGCACGCCGCGCTGGGCTCGGGCGTCCTCCTCGGCGAGGTCGACCAGGCCCGCGCGCTGTTCCACGGCCCTCAGGCCCTGCTCGACGCGTTCCGTCCGGCGGTACCGGACCTGGAACCGGCCGACATCCGCACGCTCCTGGCCAAGTTCGGCCTCAGGGCGGACCACGTCATGCGCCCGGCGGCCACCCTCTCCCCGGGCGAACGCACGAGGGCCGCCCTGGCGCTCCTCCAGGGCAGAGGCGTCAACCTCCTGGTCCTCGACGAGCCGACCAACCACCTGGACCTACCGGCCATCGAGCAACTCGAATCAGCCCTGAACACCTACGAGGGCACCCTCCTCCTCATCACCCACGACCGCCGCATGCTCGACGCGGTGAAGGTGACCAGACGCCTGGAGGTCACGGACGGCAAGGTGACGGAAAACCGTACGTAACTGCGGGCAATCGTGCCTCCCCCAGTGCCTTGAGGGCCTGAGAGGCACCCCCAGGCGGCACGGGTGGACGGTGGGGGTACCTCCCGCTCATGGGGTACCTCCCGCTCATGGGGTACCTCCCGCTCGAGCGGAGCCGAGAGTGGGGGAGGAGCCGAGAGCGGGGGAGACACCCGGCAGGCGCCGGCCCGCGCACCCACCCCCGCCCAGCCACAACGCCGGCGCCTACGCCAGCCCGGCCCGCCGCAACGCTTCGGCCATCGCCCCGTTCGCCGGAGCGGGCGCAGCCGTAGACCGCCCCTTCCCCCCGGAACCGGAACCGGAACGCCCCTGCTGCCGCTGCTTCGGCGGCCGGCCGCCCTGCCGCTCCCCGCGCTGCCCCCGCTGCTCCCCCTGGGCCGGGGCCTCGTCGTCCAGCCGCAGCGTCAGCGAGATCCGCTTGCGCGGAATGTCGACGTCCAGCACCTTGACCTTGACGATGTCACCCGGCTTCACCACGTCCCGCGGGTCCTTGACGAACGTCTTCGACATGGCCGAGACATGTACCAGACCGTCCTGGTGAACCCCGACATCGACGAACGCGCCGAAAGCGGCCACGTTGGTCACCACACCCTCGAGCACCATCCCGGAGACCAGGTCGGAGATCTTCTCCACCCCCTCCTTGAAGACGGCGGTCCTGAACGCCGGCCGCGGGTCCCGCCCCGGCTTCTCCAGTTCCTTGAGGATGTCGCCGACGGTCGGCAGACCGAACGTCTCGTCCACGAAGTCACCCGGCTTCAGCGACCGCAGCACCGCCGTGTTCCCGATCAGCGCGGCGACCTCCGCCCCGGAGGACTTCACCATCCGCCGCACCACCGGATACGCCTCCGGGTGCACACTCGACGCGTCCAGCGGATCGTCACCGCCGCGGATCCGCAGGAAGCCCGCGCACTGCTCGTACGCCTTCGGGCCGAGCCGCGCCACCTTCTTCAGCTCGCGACGCGACCGGAACGGCCCGTTGCTGTCCCGGTGGGCCACGATGTTCTCGGCGAGCCCGGAGCTGACACCGGAGACCCGGGCGAGCAGCGGCGCGGACGCGGTGTTGACGTCCACCCCCACGCCGTTCACACAGTCCTCCACCACCGCGTCCAGCGAACGCGACAGCTTCACCTCGGACAGGTCGTGCTGGTACTGGCCGACGCCGATGGACTTCGGGTCGATCTTCACCAGCTCGGCCAGCGGGTCCTGGAGCCGCCGTGCGATCGACACCGCGCCGCGCAGCGACACGTCCATGTCCGGCAGCTCCGCGGAGGCGAAGGCGGAGGCCGAGTACACGGAGGCACCCGCCTCGGACACCATCACCTTGGTCAGCTTCAGCTCGGGGTGCCTGGTGATGAGTTCACCGGCGAGCTTGTCGGTCTCGCGGGACGCCGTGCCGTTGCCGATCGCGATCAGCTCGACCGCGTGCTCCTTCGCCAGCCGCGCCAGCTTCGCGATCGCCTCGTCCCACCGGTTCGCCGGGACATGGGGATGGATCACGTCCGTGGCGACGACCTTGCCGGTCGCGTCCACCACGGCGACCTTCACGCCCGTACGGAAGCCGGGGTCGAGGCCGAGCGTCGCGCGCGTACCGGCCGGGGCGGCGAGCAGCAGGTCGCGCAGGTTGGCCGCGAAGACCCGCACCGCCTCGTCCTCGGCCGCCGTACGCAGCCGCAGCCGCAGGTCGATACCGAGGTGCACCAGGATGCGCGTACGCCAGGCCCACCGCACCGTGTCGCCGAGCCACTTGTCCCCCGGACGCCCCCGGTCGGAGATCCCGAACCGGTTCGCGACGATCCCCTCGTACGACGACGGGCCGTCCACCGGCTCCTCCGGCTCCAGGACGAGGTCGAGGACCTCCTCCTTCTCGCCGCGCAGCATCGCCAGGATCCGGTGCGAGGGCAGCTCGGTGAACGGCTCGGTGAAGTCGAAGTAGTCGGCGAACTTCGCGCCCGCCTCCTCCTTGCCGTCGCGCACCTTCGCGGCCAGCCGCCCGCGCACCCACATGCGCTCGCGCAGCTCACCGATCAGGTCGGCGTCCTCCGAGAACCGCTCGGTGAGGATGGCCCGCGCGCCGTCCAGCGCGGCCCCCGGATCGGCGATGCCCTTGTCGGCGTCCACGAACGCGGCGGCCGCGGCGAGGGGCTCGACGCCCGGATCACCGAGCAGCCCCTCCGCCAGCGGCTCCAGGCCCGCCTCGCGCGCGATCTGCGCCTTGGTGCGCCGCTTGGGCTTGTACGGCAGGTAGATGTCCTCCAGGCGCGCCTTGGTCTCCGCGCCGCGGATCCGCGCCTGAAGCTCGTCCGTCAGCTTGCCCTGCTCGCGCACCGACTCCAGGATCGCCGTCCGACGCTCCTCCAGTTCCCGCAGGTAGCGCAGCCGCTCCTCGAGCGTGCGCAGCTGCGCGTCGTCGAGCATCTCGGTCGCTTCCTTGCGGTAGCGGGCGATGAAGGGCACGGTCGAACCGCCGTCGAGCAGCTCCACCGCGGCCTTGACCTGCCGCTCCCGTACGCCGAGCTCCTCGGCGATCCTGCCTTCGATGGACCCTGTGAGGGGTGTCGTCACGTTCCCGTACCGCCTTCTCCACTGAGGTTGCGCGGCAATTGTGGCAGGTGACGCCGGCCATCGGGGATCAGGGCGGTGACTCGCCCGGGGAGCGCGCGAGCGGTGTCAGGCGCGACGGCCCCGGGTGGTGGACGAGGCCCCGCCGAAGAGCCTGGCGAGGGCCCGGAACGGCAGTGTCACTACGGTGGCGATGGTCCCGCCGATCTGGCGCAGGACATCCGCGATGGCACGCAGCACGTGTCTCTCCTTCCGTCTCCCGGCCCCGTCGGCCGGGTCTGACTGCGTGTACCTCGTCAACGCTTCAACATGCATGCCGTCCGGCATGGCAGGAAAGGTGGGTAACTCGTCGTTGCGGCCATGCCGGGCACCGCCGAGAATCGACGGCATGGCGCAGCGAACCGTTCTCGTCGTCCTCTTCGACGACGTGCAGAGCCTCGATGTCACCGGTCCCGTGGAGGTCTTCGCGGGCGCCGAGCAGCACACGCCGGGGACGTACCGGCTGTGCACCGCCTCGCTGGACGGCGCTCCGGTACGCACGACCAGCGGGCTGACCGTCGTACCGGACCGGGCCCTGGCCGACGCGCCGGAGCCGCACACGCTGCTCGTGCCCGGTGGCCGGGGCACCCGCCGGCCCGACCCGCGGCTGACCGACTGGCTGCGCCGGCACGGGCCGCGCGCCGAGCGGCTGGTCTCCGTCTGCACGGGAGCGGCCCTGCTCGCCGGCGCGGGGCTGCTGGACGGCCGTCGCGCCACCACGCACTGGGCCTACTGCGACACACTGGCCCGGAACCACCCGGCCGTCGAGGTCGACCCGGATCCCATCTACGTCCGGGACGGCCATGTCGCCACCTCCGCCGGCGTCACCTCCGGGATCGACCTCGCGCTCGCCCTCGTCGAGGAGGACCTCGGCCGTCAGGCCGCCCTCGCCGTCGCCCGGCACCTGGTGGTGTTCCTGCGCCGGCCCGGTAACCAGGCCCAGTTCAGCGCCCAGCTCGCCGCCCAGACCGCGCGGCGCGAGCCGTTGAGGGAAGTCCAGCACTGGATCACCGAGCACCCCGACGCGGATCTGACCGTCGAGGCGCTCGCCGCCCGTGCGGCCCTCTCGCCGCGTCACTTCGCCCGCGCCTTCCACACCGAGACCGGCATGACGCCGGGCCGCTACGTCGACCGGGTACGGCTCGAACACGCCCGGCGGCTGCTGGAGGACACCGGTGACGGCGTCGAGGAGATCTCCCGCGCCAGCGGCTACGGCACCCCCGAGGCGATGCGGCGCGCCTTCGTCCGGACCCTCGGGGCGTCCCCGGCGGAGTACCGCCGCCGGTTCCGGCCCGCACCCTCATCCGCACACACCTGAGAGGCCACCGATGCAGATCGCCATCGTCCTGTTCGACCGTTTCACCGCCCTCGACGCGGTGGGCCCGTACGAGACCCTCGGCCGCCTCCCGGACGCCGAGACCGTGTTCGTCGCCGAGCGGACCGGCCCCGTGCGCACCGACACCGGCGCGCTCGCCGTCACCGCGGACCGGACCCTCGCCGAGGTGCCGGACCCGGACATCGTCGTCGTCCCCGGCGGCCCCGGGCAGACACCGCAGATGGAGAACGAGACCCTGCTGGACTGGCTGCGCGGAGCCGACGCGTCCAGCACCTGGACGACGTCCGTGTGCACCGGGTCCCTGCTGCTGGCCGCCGCCGGACTCCTCCGGGGGCGCCGGGCCACCTCGCACTGGCTCGCGCTCGACCATCTGGAGCGGTACGGCGCCGAGCCGACCGGGGAACGCGTGGTGACCGACGGCAAGTACGTCACCGCGGCCGGTGTCTCCTCCGGCATCGACATGGGGCTCACCCTGCTCGGCCGGATCGCCGGCGACGAACACGCCCAGGCCGTCCAGCTGCTCACCGAGTACGACCCGCAGCCGCCCTACGACGCCGGCTCCCCGCGCAAGGCGCCCGCGCACCTCGTCGAGGAGCTCCGGTCGAAGAGCCGCTTCATCCTGACGTAGACACGCTCCAGGTGAAGCGCGGCGGCCGGCGCTCCAGGAACGCGGCGACGCCCTCCGCGGTGTCGCCGCTCTCCCGGGCCCGCTCGCCCCAGTACGCGTCCCGGTCGGTGCGGCCGTTCGCGAACTCCTTCGCCGCCGCCTGCGTCAGCTGCGACCGGGACGCCAGGATCCGGGTGAACCCGGCCACCCGCTCGTCCAGTTCGCCCCCGGGCAGCACCTCGTCCACCAGACCGGTGCGCAGCGCCCGCTCGGCCTCGATCAACTCGCCCGAGAACAAGAGGTACTTGGCGGTGGCCGGGCCGACCAGGGACACAAGGCGCCGGGTCGCGGAGGCCGGGTAGACGATGCCGAGCTTCGCCGGCGTCACCCCGAACCGCGCCCCCTCCTCGGCGAACCGCAGATCACAGGCCGCCGCCAGCTGTGCCCCGCCGCCCACGCAGTGCCCGCGGACCGCCGCCAGGGTCGGTTTGGGGAAGGCGGCGAGCGCCTCCTCCGCCGCCACGGCCAGCCGTTGCGCCTGCAGCGGCGACCCCCGGAGCGTGGAGATGTCGGCGCCGGCACAGAACGTCCCGCCCTCACCGGTGAGCACCAGCACGCGTACGTCGGGATCGGCCGCCAGCGTTTCCAGCAGCGGTGGCAGGGAACTCCACATCGCGGCCGTCATGGCGTTGCGCTTCGCCGGATGACGGATGACGACCGTGGCGACGTGCTCGGTGACGCCGTGCAGCAACCGGGGCTCCATGCGCCGGATGCTATCCGCCCCGGCCGGCGCCCCGACCGGCAGGGACTCCACCCGGCGGGGGACGGGCGGGCGGCGGAGACCGGGAGAGGGGAATCGGGAGCGAGGAGGCAGACCATGGCCAGGTCCACCAAGCCCCAGGGCGAGGCCGCGAAACTGAGCCGCGGCTTCAGCTGGCTCGCCGTACTCGGCGTGATCCTGGTCGTCGCGGGTCTGATCGGCCTGATCTACACCGGCCTCGCCACCCTGACCTCGATGGTGCTGTTCGGCTGGCTGCTGCTGATCGGCGGCCTGGTCGGACTGCTGCACGCCGTCCAGGCGCGGCACACCAACTTCTTCTGGCTCGGCGTGGTCGTCGCGGCCCTGAACATCGCGGCCGGCGTGGTCGTCCTGAAGACACCGGAGGCCGCGGCCGAGGCGCTCACCATGTTCGCCGCGCTGCTGTTCCTCACCGGCGGGGTGTTCCGCCTCGTCGGCAGTCTGGTGGTGCGCGGGCCGCAGTTCGGCTGGACGCTGGTGCAGGGCGCCTTCGGACTGCTCCTCGGCGTCCTGGTACTGGCCACCTGGCCCAGCAGCAGCCAGTACGTCATCGGTACGTTCTTCTCCCTCTCCCTGCTCTTCGACGGGCTCGGCCTGATCGCCACCGGCTACGGCGGACGCCGGATCGTCGGCATGGTCTCCGACCGGCTGGCCGGCGAGGAGAGCGCGCGGGCGCCGGAGGAGGGGCCGCACGGGAGCGATCACCGGGCCGCCAAACCCGTACAACCCGAATAGTTCACCGTTCCGACACAGGGCGGGCCGGAACGGTCCCGTAAGCGACCGGGTCAAGCACAGACGGTCGGAAACGCTCGATAACCGCTGACTTCTGTTCAGTGCCGAGGTGTGGGGCCGATCGGTACCAACACTCGACGTGTGGTGACAATCGAGCGTGAGAGCGGCGATCAGCTACCGTACGAAGGTGTCTGGCGGTTCACCGCCCCGGCCGTCGACGCCTCGGTCCCGCAGGCCCGCCACGCCGTGCGGGACCTGCTGCTGCGCCAGGGGGTGCCGGTCGCGGACGACGTGGTGCAGGGACTGCTGCTGATCGTCTCCGAGCTGGTCACCAACGCCGTACGGCACGCGGCGCTGCTGTCCCCGACGCTCGCCGTCGAGGTCGCCGTCGGCGCCGAGTGGGTCCGGGTGTCCGTGGAGGACAATCACCCCTACCGGCCGACCGCCCTGGAGACCGACCACGCTCGCACCGGCGGCCGCGGACTGCTCCTGGTGCGGGAGATCACCCGCGAGGCGGGCGGGGCGTGCGACGCCGAGCACACCGCCACCGGCGGCAAGGTGATCTGGGCCGCCCTGCCGCTCAAGCCCACCCCTCTGCCGTAACCGTCACCAGCCCGCCGACGGGCCCGTCAGTTCGCGGACCGCCGGGCGGGCCGCGTCCAGGACGGTCGGGAACCAGGCCGAGAAGGTGTCCCTCGCGTGCCGCTCCGCCAGCTCCGACGGGGTAACGAACGCCGTGGACGCCACCTCCTGCGGATCCGGCAGCGGCGGCGACTGCACCATGCCGACGAAGAGGTGGTTGTACTCCTGCTCCACCAGGCCCGAGGCCGGGTCCGGGTGGTTGTAGCGGACCGTGCCCGCCTCGGCGAGCAGCGACGGGGAGACGCCCAGCTCCTCGAAGGTCCGCCGGGCCGCCGCGGCGAACGGCGCCTCACCGGGGTAGGGGTGACCGCAGCAGGTGTTGGACCACACACCGGGGGAGTGGTACTTGCCCAGCGCACGCCGCTGCAGCAGCAGCCGCCCGCGCTCGTCGAACAGGAACACCGAGAACGCCCGGTGCAGCCGCCCTGGCGGCTGGTGGGCGGCGAGCTTCTCCGCGGTGCCGATCGTCACGCCGTCCTCGTCGACCAGTTCCAGCAAAATCGGCTCGGCGGTGCCGCTCGACGGGCTGTTCGTCGCGGTGGCAGGTGTGATCGGCATACCCATCCTTCACTCGGTCTTCGCGCCCCAAGTCTGCCGCACGAATCCGGCACTCCCGGCACTCCTTGACACGCCCGCATGTCCCCGGGACGCCCCCACGGGGGCGGAGGGCCGCGTTCCCCGGCGCATCGGCGCGCGGCAGGCGCGTGTGGACCGGTCCTAACGGCAGAGGCGCGCCTCGTGCTCCGCGTGCCCGCCGGGCTCCAGCTGGAAGGTGCAGTGCTCCACGTCGAAGTGGGAGCCCAGACAGTTCTGCAGCTCGTGCAGCATCTTCTCGTGCCCGATGGCGTTCAGGACGTCGGAGCTGACGACCACGTGCGCGGAGAGCACCGGCATCCCCGAGGTGATGGTCCAGGCGTGCAGGTCGTGCACGTCCTCCACGCCGTCCGTGGCCAGGATGTGCGCCCGTACCTGTCCCATGTCGACGCCCTTGGGCGCGGCCTCCAGCAGCACGTCCAGGGTCTCGCGCAGCAGCTTCCACGTCCGGGGCACGATCATCACCGCGATCACCAGGGAGGCGATCGGGTCGGCGGCCGTCCAGCCGGTGGCCAGGATCACCAGCGCGGCGAGGATCACCGCGACCGAGCCGAGCGCGTCCGCCGCCACCTCCAGGAAGGCGCCGCGCACGTTCAGGCTCTCCTTCTGCCCGCGCATCAGCAGCGTCAGCGACACCATGTTGGCGACCAGGCCGATCGCGCCGAACACCATCGTCAGCCCGCCCTCGGTGCCGGCCGGGGTGACGAACCGCTCGATCGCCTCGTACAGCACGTAGCCGCCGACGCCGAGCAGCAGCAGACAGTTGGCCAGCGCGGCCAGGATCTCCGCGCGGGCCAGCCCGAAGGTGCGGCGCTCGCTCGGCGGGCGGTTCGCGACGTGGATGGCGAGCAGGGCCATGCCGAGCCCCAGGGCGTCCGTTGCCATGTGGGCGGCGTCCGCCACCAGCGCCAGCGAGTCGGCCAGCACCCCGCCGACGATCTCCACGACCATGACCCCGAGCGTGATCGCCAGCGCCGCCCGCAGCCTGCCGCGGTACGCCGCACTCGCGGTACCGCCGGCGGGCGCGCCGTGCGCATGCCCGTGATCGTGCCCAGCCCCCATGAAACGCCCCTTCCCGTGACCCCGTCCGGATCACAGTCAACTACGGGGAGGGGGTATCCGCAACGCGGCACTGAACACCGTTGTCATGTGCCCTGACCTGCACAAACGACCCGCAGGTCAGGAGGTGGGCAGGCGTCGTGCGCCCGCTCGGCGGTCGTGGTGCAGCCGCCACCCCCGCCATGCCGAGTCGATCATCTCGGGCACCGAGCGCCGGGCGGTCCAGCCGAGCTGCTCGGCCGCGCGGGCGGCCGACGCCACCGCGCGGGGCGCGTCCCCGGGGCGGCGGTCCTCGACGAGCGGGGCCCGGGTGTCGCCGGTGACCTCACCGATGACGGTGATCAGCTCGCGCACCGAGACGCCCTCGCCGCGGCCGATGTTCACCGTCAGGTCTCCCGTGACGTTCCCCTCGGACAGCCCCCGGGCCGCCGCCAGATGCGCCTCCGCCAGATCGGCCACGTGGATGTAGTCACGGACGCAGGTGCCGTCCGGCGTCGGATAGTCGTCGCCGAAGATGCGCGGGGCCTCGTCACGGGTGAGCCGGTCGAAGACCATCGGCACGATGTTGAAGACGCCGGTGTCGGCCAGCTCCGGCGCCGCCGCCCCCGCCACGTTGAAGTAGCGCAGGCACACCGTGTCGATGCCGTGCGCCCGGCCCGCCGCCCGGACCAGCCACTCCCCGGCGAGCTTGGTCTCGCCGTAGGGGTTCGCCGGGGCGCAGGGGGCGTCCTCCGTGATGAGATCCACACCGGGGTCGCCGTACACGGCCGCGGACGAGGAGAAGACGAAGCGCTCGATGCCGGCGTCGGCGACGGCGTCCAGGAGCGTCACGAGGCCGCCCACGTTCTCCCGGTAGTAGCGGGTCGGCTGCGCCACGGACTCGCCGGCCTGCTTGCGCGCGGCGAGGTGCACCACCCCCGTCACCTCGTGCTCCGCGCACACCCGCTTCAGCAGCTCGCCGTCCAACGACGAGCCCCTGACCAGCGGTACGTCGGCGGCCAGCCGTGCCGGCACCCCGGCCGAGAGGTCGTCCAGCGCCACGACCCGCTCCCCGGCACCGGTCATGGCCCGCGCCACATGTGCCCCGATGTAACCGGCCCCGCCGGTGATCAGCCATGTCATGGTCGCCCACCCTATGCCGAGCGGACCCCGCAGTCCCCAATATGCTGGGTTGGGTCATATGTCCCGTTCTGGTACGGCGGTTTGTGGGCCGGGCCTCCCATCACCGATGATGATCGCGGCAGAGGCGCGCGGGCGAACCATGCCGCTCCAGTCGTCGAACGGGCGGTGAACGCGGGCTTCCGGGCATCCGATAACCTCTGCCGACATGCCGCCCGGAGGCCCCGCACGGGCGCCTCATCGTGTACATGACCGGCGTCGACGCGTCGGCGCCCAGGGAGTGAGATTCGGTTGTCGACCGCCATCCTCACCGGCCAGCCGGTCCCCGGTTCGTCACTCGAGGGCGATCTGCGCTCCCTCGGTTTCGACGTACGGATCGCGTCCGGCACCGCCGAGGCCGAGACCCTGCTCGCCGGGGTGCCCGCCGGGCAACGGGTCGCCGTGGTCGACGCCCGCTTCGTGGGCCACGCGCACGCGCTGCGCCTCGGCCTCACCGACCCCCGCTTCCCGCTCTCCGCGATCCCCGGCGCCGTCACCGCCCAGCCGGCCGGCCGCCAGGCCCTGATCCGCGCGCTGGCCCGCGAGAACTACGCGGCCACCGCCGAGCCGGCCGGCGGCACCATCCTGGTCGACAGCATCGCCGACCGCCTCGTCGCCGTCCTCGGCACCGATGGCGCCGACGTGCACCGCCCCGAGCTCGGCAGCCTCGTCGCCACCGTCCCCGGCGACCCCCAGACCCGCAACGAGGCCCGGCAGGCCGTCGCCGCCGTCGACGACGAGGCCGTACGTCTGAAGTCGGCCGTCAAGGCCCGCGACGGCTTCTTCACCACCTACTTCATCAGCCCGTACTCGCGCTACATCGCCCGCTGGTGCGCCCGCCGCGGACTGACCCCCAACCAGGTCACCACCGCCTCCCTGCTCACCGCGCTCATAGCCGCGGCCTGCGCCGCCACCGGCACCCGCGGCGGCTTCGTCGCCGCCGGCGCGCTGCTCCTCGCCTCCTTCGTGCTGGACTGCACCGACGGCCAGCTCGCCCGCTACTCCCTGCAGTACTCCACCCTCGGCGCCTGGCTCGACGCCACCTTCGACCGCGCCAAGGAGTACGCCTACTACGCCGGCCTCGCCCTCGGAGCCGCCCGCGGTGGCGACGACGTGTGGGCCCTGGCCCTGGGCGCGATGGTCCTGCAGACCTGCCGGCACGTCGTGGACTTCTCCTTCAACGAGGCCAACCACGACGCCACCGCGCTCGGTGAATTGTCGCTGGCGAGCCCCACCGCCGCCCTCTCCGACAAGCTCGACAGCGTCGGCTGGACGGTCTGGCTGCGCCGCATGATCGTCCTGCCGATCGGCGAACGCTGGGCGATGATCGCCGTCCTCACGGCCGTCACCACCCCCCGGATCACCTTCTACGCCCTGCTCATCGGCTGCGCCTTCGCCGCGACGTACACCACGGCGGGCCGGGTCCTGCGCTCGCTGACCCGCAAGGCGAAGCGGACCGACCGGGCGGCACAGGCGCTCGCGGACCTCGCCGACTCCGGCCCGCTCGCCCAGGCCCTCACCGGCCCGCTGAGGAACCCCGCGCGGCGCCTGCCCGGCTTCACCGCCCCCGTGCTGGCACTGCTCGGCGGCCTCGCCGTCGTCGCCACGGCCGTGCTCACCGGCTTCGGCGGCCCCTGGACGATCGTCGCCGCCTGCGGCTACGTCCTGACCTCCGCCGTCGCCGTCGCCCGCCCCCTCAAGGGCGCCCTCGACTGGCTGGTCCCGCCGTTCTTCCGCGCCGCCGAGTACGGCACCGTCCTGGCACTGGCGGCCGACGCGGACGTGAACGGAGCCCTTCCCGCGGCCTACGGCCTGGTGGCCGCGGTCGCCTACCATCACTACGACACGGTCTACCGCATCCGCGGCAACGCGGGCGCGTCCCCGCGCTGGCTGGTGCGGGTGATCGGGGGGCACGAGGGACGCACCCTGGCGGTCGCCGTCCTGGCGGCCGTGCTCACCGCCTCGCAGTTCACGGTCGCGCTCACGGTCCTCGCCGTGGCCGTGGCCCTGCTGGTGCTCGTCGAGAGCATCCGCTTCTGGGCGTCCGCAGGGGCGCCCGCCGTACACGATGAAGGAGAACCCGCATGATCGGCCTCGTGCTGGCGGCCGGCGCCGGACGGCGTCTGCGCCCCTACACCGACAGCCTGCCCAAGGCGCTGGTGCCGGTGGGGCCCGCGGGCATAGAGGGCGAACCGACGGTCCTGGACCTCACCCTCGGCAACTTCGCCGAGATCGGCCTGACCGAGGTCGGGATCATCGTCGGCTACCGCAAGGAGGCCGTGTACGAGCGCAAGGCGGCCCTGGAGGCGAAGTACGGCCTCGAGCTCACCCTCATCGACAACGACAAGGCCGAGGAGTGGAACAACGCCTACTCCCTGTGGTGCGGCCGTGACGCCCTCCGGGACGGCGTGATCCTCGCCAACGGCGACACCGTGCACCCGGTCTCCGTCGAGAGGACCCTGCTCGCCGCCCGCGGCGAGGGCAAGCGGATCATCCTCGCCCTCGACACGGTCAAGCAGCTCGCCGACGAGGAGATGAAGGTCGTCGTCGACCCCGAGAAGGGCATGACGAAGATCACCAAGCTGATGGACCCCGCCGAGGCCACCGGTGAGTACATCGGCGTCACCCTCATCGAGGGCGACGCCGCCGCCGAGCTGGCCGACGCGCTGAAGACCGTGTGGGAGACCGACCCGCAGCAGTTCTACGAGCACGGCTACCAGGAACTGGTGAACCGCGGCTTCCGGATCGACGTGGCGCCGATCGGCGACGTCAAGTGGGTGGAGATCGACAACCACGACGATCTCGCCCGCGGACGGGAGATCGCGTGCCAGTACTGACCCGGCTCATCCCCTCGCCGGTCGTCGTGGACATCCGCCCGGGTGCCCTCGACGACCTGGCCTGTGTCCTCGCCGACGAGCGCATTTCGCAGTCCGGCCGGCTCGCCATCGCCGTCAGCGGCGGTTCGGGCGCCCGGCTGCGCGAGCGGATCGCGCCCTCGCTGCCCGGTGCCACCTGGTACGAGGTCGGCGGCGGCACCATCGACGACGCGGTCCGGCTGGCGAGCGACATAAAGGCCGGCCACTACGACGCGGTCGTCGGACTCGGCGGCGGGAAGATCATCGACTGCGCCAAGTTCGCGTCGGCGCGCGTCGGCCTGCCCCTGGTCGCCGTCGCCACCAACCTTGCGCACGACGGCCTCTGCTCGCCGGTCGCGACCCTCGACAACGACGCGGGCCGCGGCTCCTACGGCGTACCGAACCCGATCGCGGTCGTCATCGACCTCAACGTCATCCGCGAGGCCCCGGTCCGTTTCGTGCGGTCCGGCATCGGCGACGCCATCTCCAACATCTCCGCGGTCGCCGACTGGGAACTGGCCCACCGCGTCAACGGGGAGAAGATCGACGGCCTGGCCGCCGCCATGGCCCGGCAGGCCGGTGAGGCGGTGCTGCGGCACCCGGGCGGGGTCGGCGACGACGGTTTCCTGCAGGTGCTGGCCGAGGCACTGGTCCTCACCGGCATCGCCATGTCCGTGTCGGGCGACTCCCGCCCCTCCTCCGGCGCCTGCCACGAGATCAACCACGCCTTCGACCTGCTCCACCCCAAGCGGGCCGCCGCCCACGGCGAGCAGTGCGGACTGGGCGCCGCCTTCGCGATGTACCTGCGCGGCGCCCACGAGGAATCGGCCCACATGGCCGAGGTGCTGCGCCGGCACGGGCTTCCGGTGCTGCCGGAGGAGATCGGATTCACGCCGGACGAATTCGTCCGGATCGTCGAGTTCGCTCCGGAGACCCGCCCCGGACGCTTCACCATCCTCGAACATCTCGACCTGAAGACCGAACAGATCAAGGACGTCTACGCCGACTATGTCAAGGCCATCGGTAGCTGAACTCCGTCCGGTCGTCCACCCCCCGGGGGTCAAGGACCGGCGCAGCGGTGAGCACTGGATGGGGCGCCTCTACATGCGAGAGGTGTCCCTGCGGGTGGACCGCTACTTGGTGAACACCAGGGTCACGCCCAACCAGCTCACGTATCTGATGACCGTCTTCGGCGTCCTCGCGGCCCCGGCGCTGCTGGTGCCGGGGATCACGGGGGCCGTCCTCGGGGTGGTCGCCGTCCAGATGTACCTGCTGCTGGACTGCGTCGACGGCGAGATCGCCCGCTGGCGGAAGCAGTACTCGCTCGGCGGCGTCTACCTCGACCGGGTCGGCGCCTACCTCACCGACGCGGCCGTCCTGGTCGGCCTCGGCCTGCGCGCCGCCGACCCGTGGGGTTCCGGACGGATCGACTGGCTCTGGGCCTTCCTCGGCACCCTGGCCGCCCTCGGCGCGATCCTGATCAAGGCCGAGACCGACCTCGTCGGCGTCGCCCGCCACCAGAACGGGCTGCCGCCGGTGAAGGAGGCCGCCGCCGAGATGCGCTCCTCCGGCATGGCGCTGGCCCGCCGGGCCGCCGCCGCGTTCCAGTTCCACCGGCTCATCCTCGGCATCGAGGCGTCTCTGCTGATCCTGGTCCTCGCGATCGCGGACGCGGTCCAGGGCGACCTGTTCTTCACCCGCCTGGGCACCGCCGTCCTCGCCGGCATCGCCCTGCTGCAGACCCTGCTGCACCTGGTCTCCGTCCTCGCCTCCAGCAGGCTGAAGTGAGCGCCGGCATGAAGGTCGGCGCGGTGATCATCACCATGGGCAACCGCCCCGACGAGCTGCGCGCCCTGCTGGACTCGGTCGCCAAGCAGGACGGCGACCCGGTCCGGGCCGTCGTCGTCGGCAACGGCTCGCCCGTCCCCGAGGTCCCCGAGGGCGTCCGCACCGTCGAACTGCCGGAGAACCTCGGCATCCCCGGCGGCCGCAACGTCGGCATCGAGGCCTTCGGCCCCGGCGGCACCGACGTCGACATCCTGCTGTTCCTCGACGACGACGGCCTGCTCGCCGGCCACGACACCGCCGAACTGTGCCGCGAGGCCTTCACGGCCGACCCGGCGCTCGGCATCATCAGCTTCCGCATCGCCGACCCGGAGACCGGGGTCACCCAGCGCCGCCACGTGCCCCGGCTGCGCGCCTCCGACCCGATGCGCTCCTCCCGCGTGACCACCTTCCTCGGCGGCGCCAACGCCGTACGCACCAAGGTCCTCGCCGAGGTCGGCGGGCTGCCGGACGAGTTCTTCTACGCCCATGAGGAGACCGATCTGGCCTGGCGGGCCCTCGACGCCGGCTGGATGATCGACTACCGGTCCGACATGGTGCTGTACCACCCGACCACCGCCCCCTCACGGCACGCGGTCTACCACCGCATGGTCGCCCGCAACCGGGTCTGGCTGGCCCGCCGCAACCTCCCCGCGCTCCTGGTCCCGGTCTACCTGGGCGTCTGGATGCTCCTCACTCTCCTGCGCCGGCCCTCGCGCCCCGCGCTGAAGGCGTGGTTCGGTGGATTCCGGGAGGGCTGGGCCACCCCCTGCGGACCCCGCCGGCCCATGAAGTGGCGTACGGTGTGGCGGCTGACCCGACTGGGCCGGCCCCCCGTCATCTGACAAGCTCGTATCCGGGAACATCGGGGCCGTACCCAGGCTCCCCGGCTCATGCCAGGCCCCGCGGGCCGCGCATCTCGAGGACGAAAGTTTTCCACTAGTGAGTGAGACCACGCACGACGGCACGGTCGCGGTCACCGCGCCCGTGCCGCCCGACGAGGGCCTGACGGCGGACCGGCTCGCCGCCAAGTACGGCCTCACGGTCAGCGGCGCCCGGCCGTCCCTGAGGGAGTACGTCCGTCAGCTCTGGGACCGGCGGCACTTCATCCTCGCCTTCTCCCGGGCGAAGCTGACCGCCCAGTACAGCCAGGCCAAGCTCGGCCAGCTGTGGCAGGTGGCGACCCCGCTGCTGAACGCGGCGGTGTACTTCTTCATCTTCGGTCTGCTGCTGGGCGCCAACCGGGGCATCCCGAAGGACGTCTACGTGCCGTTCCTGGTGACGGGCGTGTTCGTGTTCACCTTCACCCAGAGCTCGGTGCTCGCCGGTGTGCGGGCCATCTCCGGGAACCTGGGGCTGGTACGGGCCCTGCACTTCCCCAGAGCCTCGCTGCCCGTCTCCTTCGCGCTCCAGCAGCTCCAGCAGCTGCTGTTCTCGATGATCGTGCTCGTCGTCGTCATGGTGGCCTCCGGCAGCCTGCCCGCCCTGTCCTGGCTGCTCGTCGTCCCCGCGCTGCTGCTGCAGTTCGTGTTCAACACCGGGCTCGCGCTGGTCTTCGCGCGGATGGGCAGCAAGACGCCCGACCTGGCCCAGCTGATGCCGTTCGTGCTGCGCACCTGGATGTACGCGTCCGGCGTGATGTTCAGCATCCCGGCGATGCTGCACGACAAGGACGTCCCCGCCTGGCTCGCCGACGTCCTGCAGTGGAACCCGGCCGCGATCTACATGGACCTGGTCCGCTTCGCGATGATCGACGACTACGGCTCCTCGTACCTGCCCCCGCACGTGTGGGCGTTCGCGCTGGGCTGGGCACTGCTGGCCGGCGTGATCGGGTTCGTCTACTTCTGGAAGGCTGAGGAGAAATACGGCCGTGGCTGACACCAGCGACAAGAAGATCCCCACGGTCATCGCGGACGACCTGCACATCGTCTACCGGGTCAACGGCGCGAGGACGGGCAAGGGCAGCGCCACGGCGGCGCTCAGCCGCATCGTGAAGCGGGGCAAGGACGACGCGGCGCGGGGTGTGCGCAAGGTGCACGCCGTACGCGGGGTCTCCTTCGTCTCGTACCGGGGCGAGGCGATCGGCCTGATCGGCTCCAACGGCTCCGGCAAGTCGACCCTGCTGCGGGCCATCGCCGGACTGCTGCCCGCCGAGCAGGGCAAGGTCTACACCGACGGCCAGCCCTCGCTGCTCGGCGTCAACGCCGCCCTGATGAACGACCTGACGGGCGAACGGAACGTCATATTGGGCGGGCTCGCCATGGGCATGTCCCGTGAGCAGATCCGGGAGCGCTACCAGGAGATCGTCGACTTCTCCGGCATCAACGAGAAGGGCGACTTCATCACCCTGCCGATGCGCACCTACTCCTCCGGCATGGCGGCCCGGCTGCGCTTCTCCATCGCCGCCGCCAAGGACCACGACGTCCTGATGATCGACGAGGCCCTGGCCACCGGCGACCGCAAGTTCCAGAAGCGCTCCGAGGCACGCATCCGGGAGCTGCGCAAGCAGGCCGGCACGGTGTTCCTGGTCAGCCACAACAACAAGTCGATCCGCGACACCTGCGACCGCGTGCTCTGGCTGGAACGCGGGGAGCTGCGCATGGACGGACCCACCGACGAGGTGCTCAGGGAGTACGAGAAGTTCACGGGGAAGTAGCCCGGTGCCAGGAGGGCCCCGCCGGAACTGTCCGGTGGGGCCCGGCGTCTGCAAAGGAAACGTCAACTCCGGCCGCTCCGTGGAATCTTGATGCCGATCGGTGTGTTGTCGTGTTGCGCGGAGACCCCCGCCGTCACGTGCCGCGTTGTACAACGTAAGCTGTACCGGTCCCGAAAGGCGGCAATCAGGGCCATAATGCCCGACACCATCCAACGATGCCGTCCGGCGAAAGCCTGGGCGGCGTGTCCGAAATAGTGTGCATTGGGTCAGCAGTGTAGAACGGGAGATGTGACGGCAATGGCTACGGAAACTCCCCGGCTGAACGCAGCGTGTGCCGTCCCCGCCTCTGGCAGTCCGCGATGACGCCCGTGGCCGCGGCGCGTGCCGTCGACCCCGAGCGCGCCACCCTCGACAAGGCCGCCGCCGAGAACTTCCCCGTGGCCCCCTTCTTCCTGCCCCGGCCCTGGCGCGACGACCTCATGGCGGTGTACGGGTTCGCCCGTCTGGTCGACGACATCGGTGACGGTGACCTGGCCCCCGGCGGCACCGACGCCCGCCTCCTCGGGGTGACCGAGGACGAGGCGGACGACCGGCTGGTGGTGCTGGACGCCTTCGAGGCGGACCTTCACCGGGTGTTCGATCCGGCCGGCCCCGAGCCGCGCCATCCGCTGCTGCGCCGGCTCCGGCCGACGGTCCGCCGCCACGCGCTGGCTCCCGAGCCCTTCCTCGGTCTGATCGCCGCCAACCGTCAGGACCAACTCGTCAAGCGGTACGAGACCTACGACGACCTGCTCGCCTACTGCGAGCTGTCGGCCAACCCCGTCGGCCGTCTCGTCCTCGCCGTCACCGGCACCTCGACGCCCGAGCGCGTCCGCCGCTCCGACGACATCTGCACCGCCCTCCAGATCGTCGAACACCTCCAGGACGTCGCCGAGGACCTCGGCCGCGACCGCGTCTACCTGCCCGCCACGGACATGAAACGTTTCCACGTCCAGGAGGCGGACCTCGCCGCACCCACCGCCGGCGCATCGGTGCGCGCACTGGTCGCGTACCAGGCACAACGCGCCCGCGAGCTGCTGAATGAAGGTGCCCCCCTGGTGGGTAGCGTCCACGGCAGGCTCAGACTGCTGCTCGCGGGGTTCGTGGCGGGAGGAAGGGCGGCCCTCCACGCGATCGCCGCCGCCGAATACGACGTACTTCCCGGCCCGCCCAAGCCCGGCAAGGTCCAGTTGCTGCGCGAGGCGGGCGTGACTCTGCGAGGAAAGGGGTGATCCGGACCGTGGAGCCGCAACCACCCGCGTCCGCACCGGTACTCGCCGCCTACAGCTACTGCGAGGCCGTCACCGGACAGCAGGCACGCAACTTCGCCTACGGCATCCGGCTGCTGCCGACGTCCAAGCGGCGCGCGATGTCGGCACTGTACGCGTTCTCCCGGCGCGTCGACGACATCGGCGACGGCCCGCTGGCGAACGACGTCAAGGTGGCCCGGCTGGAGGACACCCGGGCGCTGCTCACCCGGGTCCGCGACGGCGCGGTCGACGAGGACGACACCGACCCGGTCGCGGTCGCCCTCGCCCACGCCGCCGAGCACTTCCCGATCCCGCTCGGCGGCCTGGACGAACTCATCGACGGCGTCCAGATGGACGTACGCGGCGAGACCTACGAGACCTGGGACGACCTCAAGGTCTACTGCCGCTGTGTCGCGGGCGCCATCGGACGGCTCTCGCTCGGCGTGTTCGGCACCGAGCCGGGCGCGCGCGGCGCCGAACGCGCGCCCGAGTACGCCGACACCCTCGGCCTCGCCCTCCAGCTCACCAACATCCTCCGCGACGTCCGCGAGGACGCCGAGGGCGGGCGCACCTACCTGCCCGCCGACGACCTCGCCAAGTTCGGCTGCTCGGCCGGGTTCGGCGGGCCGACACCACCGGAGGGCTCCGATTTCGCGGGCCTGGTGCACTTCGAAGTGCGCAGGGCCCGCGCCCTTTTCGCCGAGGGCTACCGGCTGCTCCCCATGCTCGACCGGCGCAGCGGCGCCTGCGTCGCCGCCATGGCCGGCATCTACCGTCGGCTCCTGGACCGCATCGAGCGCGACCCCGAGGCGGTACTGCGCGGCCGGGTCTCCCTGCCCGGACGCGAGAAGGCGTACGTCGCGGTGCGCGGCCTGTCCGGCCTGGACACCCGGCACGTGAGCAGGCGCACCGTCAGGAGGCGCGCCTGATGGGCACCCCGCTCCCCGGCGGAAAGCGGCGGGCAACCCTCCGCCGCGACACCGCGTCCCAGACTGAGACGGCCGGTCGCGCACGGTTCGAGCAGCACACCGGCCGGACAGGGGAGGGCGCATGAGCCACGGCACACGCTCCGCGGGGCCGCCCACGGACGATCCCGTTCCGGCGGGACGGCACGCCGTCGTCGTCGGCGGCGGGCTCGCCGGCGTCACCGCCGCGCTCGCACTCGCCGACGCCGGGGTGGGCGTCACCCTGCTCGAAGGCCGGCCGCGCCTGGGCGGGCTCGCCTTCTCCTTCCAGCGCGGCGAGCTGACCGTCGACAACGGCCAGCACGTGTACCTGCGCTGCTGCACCGCCTACCGCTGGTTCCTCGACCGGATCGACGGAGCGGTGCTGGCACCGCTGCAGGACCGTCTCGACGTGCCCGTCCTCGACGTCACGCGCCCCGAGGGGCGGCGGCTCGGCAGACTGCGGCGCGACGCGCTGCCCGTACCCCTGCATCTGGGCCGGGGCCTCGCCACGTATCCGCATCTGTCGCTCGCCGACCGGGCCAGGACGGTCCGGGCCGCGCTCGCGCTGAAGGGGCTCGACCTCGCCGATCCGGCCCTGGACGCCCAGGACTTCGGCAGCTGGCTGACCGCGCACGGCCAGTCGGCGCGCGCCGTCGAGGCCCTGTGGGACCTGATCGGGGTCGCCACCCTCAACGCGGTCGCGGGCGACACGTCCCTGTCGCTCGCCGCGATGGTGTTCAAGACCGGTCTGCTGTCCGACCCCTCGGCGGCCGACATCGGCTGGGCCCGAGTGCCGCTGGGTGAACTGCACGACCGGCTCGCCCGCAAGGCGCTCGACTCCGCGGGTGTGCGTACCGAGGTCCGTGCACGGGTCACCTCCGTCTCCGCGAACGGGAACGGGGGATGGAGCGTCCGGGTCCCCGGCGAGACGATCCACGCCGACGCGGTGGTCCTCGCCGTACCGCAGCGCGAGGCGTACGGCCTGCTGCCCGCGGGCGCGCTCGACGCCCCCGAGCGGCTGCTCGCCATCGGCACCGCCCCGATCCTCAACATGCACGTCGTCTACGACCGCAAGGTGCTCGGGCGCCCCTTCTTCGCCGCCCTCGGCACCCCCGTGCAGTGGGTCTTCGACCGCACCGAGGCGTCCGGGCTGCGGCGCGGCCAGTACCTGGCGCTGTCCCAGTCCGTCGCCCAGGACGACATCGACGAGCCGGTCGCCGCGCTGCGCGAGCGGTACCTGCCCGAACTGCGGCGGCTGCTGCCGCGCACCCGCGACGCCCGGGTCGAGGACTTCTTCGTCACCCGGGAGCGCACCGCCACGTTCGCTCCCGCCCCCGGCGTCGGACGCCTCAGGCCCGGCGCCCGCACCAAGGCACCCGGCCTGTACCTGGCCGGAGCGTGGACCGCCACCGGGTGGCCCGCGACCATGGAGAGTGCGGTCCGCAGCGGCGTCGGCGCGGCGGACGCCGCACTGGGCGCCCTCGGCCGGCCCCGCCCCCGCCGCCTCTTCGCCCTGGAAGAGGCGGCGCACTCCGTCTTCCCGGCCGACGCCGCATCCGACAGCGGCTCCACCGCGGACCGGACCCCCGGCCACAAGCCGCAGGGGACCGGCGCCGCACTGCGAGGTGGGCCCGGTGAAGGTTGACGAACGGGGCGCGGCAGACCTCCGCACTTCCGGTACCGCAACAAGAGGAGAGACTGTGCCCACTGTGCCCCCGGCCTCGCAGGCCGCTCGAAGGACCGCGGTGGACGTGTCCGCGCTCCTGGAGCGCGGGCGGACCCTGGCCACGCCGGTACTGCGGGCGGCCGTCGACCGCCTGGCACCTCCCATGGACACGGTCGCCGCCTACCACTTCGGCTGGATCGACGCCCACGGCCGGCCCGCGGACGGCGACGGCGGCAAGGCCGTGCGCCCCGCCCTCGCCATGCTGTCCGCCGAGGTCACCGGGGCCGCCCCGGAGACCGGCGTCCCCGGCGCGGTCGCCGTCGAACTGGTCCACAACTTCTCACTCCTGCACGACGACCTGATGGACGGCGACGAACAGCGCCGGCACCGCGACACGGTCTGGAAGGTGCATGGCCCCGCCCAGGCCATCCTGGTCGGCGACGCCCTGTTCGCCCTGGCCAACGAGGTGCTGCTGGAGCTCGGCACGGTGGAGGCGGGCCGCGCCACCCGTCGGCTGACCACCGCCAGCCGCTCGCTCATCGACGGCCAGGCCCAGGACATCTCCTACGAGCACCGCGACCGCGTCAGCGTCGAGGAGTGCCTGGAGATGGAGGGCAACAAGACCGGCGCCCTGCTCGCCTGCGCCAGCTCCATCGGCGCGGTGCTCGGCGGCGCGGACGACCGCACCGCCGACACCCTGGAGACGTACGGCTACCACCTCGGCCTCGCCTTCCAGGCCGTCGACGACCTCCTCGGCATCTGGGGAGACCCGGAGGCCACCGGCAAGCAGACCTGGAGCGACCTGCGCCAGCGCAAGAAGTCCCTCCCGGTCGTGGCCGCGCTCGCGGCGGGCGGCCCCGCCTCCGAGCGGCTCGGCGAGATCCTCGCCGCCGACGCCAAGAGCAGCGACTTCGCGAACTTCTCCGAGGAGGAGTTCGCGGCCCGTGCCGCCCTCATCGAGGAGGCCGGCGGCCGCGACTGGACCGCCGAAGAGGCACGCCGTCAGCACACCATCGCCATCGAGGCCCTGCACGCCGTGGACATGCCCGACCCGGTAAGGGAACGGTTCACGGCGCTCGCGGACTTCGTCGTCGTACGAAAGAGATGATCACTATCGGTCGAATAGCCCTCGCGTAGTCGCCGGCCGGTGTTGCGGGGAGAACGACACCGGCCGACGGCGGACCCACAGCAGACACCACTCGCAGGACTGCACGAAGGGGAAGCCATGACAGCGACGACCGACGGAAGCACTGGGGCGGCCCTGCCGCCCGCGGTGGCCGCGGCCAGCGAAACCGACACCGACACTCCCGAGGCGACCGGGGCACCCGACGTCGCCGCCCGCGCCATGCGGCGGGCCACCGACTTCCTGCTGTCCCGGCAGGACGACCAGGGCTGGTGGAAGGGCGACCTCGAGACCAACGTCACGATGGACGCCGAGGACCTGCTGCTGCGTCAGTTCCTCGGCATCCGTGACGAGGACACCACCCGCGCCGCCGCCCTGTTCGTCCGCGGCGAGCAGCGCGAGGACGGCACCTGGGCCACCTTCCACGGCGGACCCGGCGACCTCTCCGCCACCATCGAGGCGTACGTCGCGCTGCGGCTGGCCGGTGACCCGCCCGACGCCCCGCACATGGCGAAGGCCTCCGCCTGGATCCGTGAGCGGGGCGGCATCGCCGCCTCCCGGGTCTTCACCCGGATCTGGCTGGCCCTGTTCGGCTGGTGGAAGTGGGAGGACCTGCCCGAACTCCCGCCCGAGCTGATCTGGTTCCCGTCCTGGCTGCCGCTCAACATCTACGACTTCGGCTGCTGGGCCCGGCAGACCATCGTGCCGCTGACGATCGTCTCCGCGAAGCGGCCGGTGCGCCCCGCCCCGTTCCCGCTGGACGAACTGCACACCGACCCGCACCACCCCAACCCTCCCCGGCCGCTCGCACCGCCGGCCAGCTGGGACGGCGCCTTCCAGCGGCTGGACAGGGCCCTGCACGCGCTGCGCAGAGCCGTCCCGCGCCGGCTGCGCGGGGCGGCCATGAACACCGCCGCCCGCTGGATCATCGAACGGCAGGAGAACGACGGCTGCTGGGGCGGCATCCAGCCCCCGGCGGTGTACTCCGTCATCGCGCTGCACCTGCTCGGATACGACCTGAACCATCCGGTGATGCGCGCGGGCCTGGAGTCACTGGACCGGTTCGCCGTGTGGCGCGAGGACGGGGCCCGGATGATCGAGGCCTGCCAGTCCCCGGTGTGGGACACCTGCCTCGCCGCCATCGCGCTGGCCGACGCGGGCCTGCCCGCCGACCATCCGCAACTGGTCAAGGCCGCCGACTGGATGCTCGGCGAGCAGATCGTGCGGCCCGGCGACTGGTCCGTGCGCCGGCCCCACCTGCCGCCCGGGGGCTGGGCGTTCGAGTTCCACAACGACAACTACCCGGACATCGACGACACCGCCGAGGTGGTCCTCGCGCTGCGCCGGGTCAGACACCACGACCCCGAGCGGCTGGACAACGCGATCGGGCGCGGGGTCCGCTGGAACCTCGGCATGCAGTCGAAGAACGGCGCCTGGGGCGCCTTCGACGTCGACAACACCAGTCCGTTCCCCAACCGGCTGCCGTTCTGCGACTTCGGCGAGGTCATCGACCCGCCGTCGGCCGACGTCACCGCGCACGTCGTGGAGATGCTGGCCGTCGAGGGCCTCGCCCACGACCCGCGCACCCGGCGCGGCATCCAGTGGCTGCTCGCCGAACAGGAGCCCGACGGCTCCTGGTTCGGACGCTGGGGCGTCAACTACCTCTACGGCACCGGCTCCGTCGTCCCCGCACTGACCGCGGCCGGGTTCCCCGGCTCGCACCCGGCGATCCGGCGGGCCGTGGCCTGGCTGGAGAAGGTGCAGAACGACGACGGAGGCTGGGGCGAGGACCTGCGCTCGTACCGCTACGCCCGGGAGTGGAGCGGCCGGGGCGCCTCGACCGCCTCGCAGACCGCCTGGGCGCTGATGGCGCTGCTGGCGGCGGGGGAGCGGGGATCCGGGGCCGTCGAGCGCGGCATCGCGTGGCTGGCGGCCACCCAGCGGGAGGACGGCTCCTGGGACGAGCCGTACTTCACCGGCACCGGCTTCCCCTGGGACTTCTCCATCAACTACCACCTCTACCGGCAGGTCTTCCCGCTCACCGCGCTCGGCCGGTACGTGCACGGGGAGCCGTTCAGCAAGAAACCGGTCGTGGCGAGGACCGGGCCCGGGCAGTCGCTCGCCGAGGCGAAGGGAAGCTGATGAGATCCCAGCCCGCCCCGGCCCCGCTGCTGATCGCCTGCGCGCTCGGCATCGAGCAGTTCGCCCTGCGCAGGCGTGAACGGGGTGCTCCGGGCGGGCCGGTCACCGTCCTGCGTACGGGCATGGGGCCGGCGGCGGCCGAGCGCTCCGTCACCCGGATGCTCGCCGACCCGTACCTGAACCGGGCGGCCGTCCTCGCCACGGGCTTCTGCGCCGGGCTCGCCCCCGGGATGCACCCCGGCGACCTGGTCGTCGCCGAGGAGACCCGGGACCCGCGCGGCAGCGTCCCGTGCGTGGGGACCGAACTGCTGGTGAAGGAGCTGGAGCGCACGGTGCCCGGGCGCACCGTCCACACCGGTCCGCTCACCGGCTCCGACCACGTCGTCCGCGGTCACGAACGGTCCGGTCTGCTCGCGACCGGCGCGATCGCGGTCGACATGGAATCCGCCGCCACGCTTCTGAGCGCCGTCCGGGTGGGCGAGCGCCCGGTTGCGGCCGTCCGGGTGGTCGTGGACGCTCCTGAACACGAACTCGTCCGGATCGGCACGGTGCGCGGTGGAATATCGGCTTTCCGCGTTCTTCGGTCCGTACTCCCGGCTTTCCGTGAATGGCACCGTTCCTTGCTGCTCCCCAGGAGGTGAGCCAGATGGCCATGCCGCTGCGTCAGTCCATCAAGGTCGCTACATACTTGGCCGAACAGAAGCTCCGCAGGCGGGACAAGTTCCCGCTGATCGTCGAACTGGAACCGCTCTTCGCCTGCAACCTCAAGTGCGAGGGGTGCGGCAAGATCCAGCACCCGGCCGGGGTGCTCAAACAGCGGATGCCCGTCGCGCAGGCCGTGGGCGCGGTACTGGAGTCCGGGGCGCCCATGGTGTCGATCGCCGGCGGCGAACCCCTGATGCACCCGCAGATCGACGAGATCGTGCGCCAGCTGGTGGCCAAGCGCAAGTACGTCTTCCTGTGCACCAACGCCATGCTGCTGCGCAAGAAGATGGACAGGTTCACCCCCTCGCCCTACTTCGCGTTCGCCGTGCACATCGACGGGCTGCGCGAGCGCCACGACGAGTCGGTGGCGAAGGAAGGCGTGTTCGACGAGGCCGTGGCGGCCATCAAGGAGGCCAAGCGGCGCGGCTTCCGGGTCACCACCAACTCGACCTTCTTCAACACCGACACCCCCCAGACCATCGTCGAGGTGCTCGACTACCTCAACGACGACCTCAAGGTCGACGAGATGATGATCTCGCCCGCCTACGCCTACGAGAAGGCCCCCGACCAGGAGCACTTCCTGGGCGTGGAGCAGACCCGGGAGCTGTTCAGGAAGGCCTTCGCGGGCGGCAACCGGCGCCGCTGGCGGCTGAACCACTCCCCGCTGTTCCTGGACTTCCTCGAGGGCAGGGTCGACTTCCCGTGCACCGCGTGGGCGATCCCGAACTACTCCCTCTTCGGCTGGCAGCGCCCCTGCTACCTGATGAGCGACGGCTACGTGCCGACGTACCGGGAGCTGATCGAGGACACCGACTGGGACCGGTACGGCCGCGGCAAGGACCCGCGCTGCGCCAACTGCATGGCGCACTGCGGCTACGAACCCACCGCCGTCCTGGCCACCATGGGGTCTTTGAAGGAGTCGCTGCGCGCCATGCGCGAGACGGTCTCCGGGAACCGGGAGTGAGGTGATGACCGCCGTCCCGCTCGGGATGCCCGAGGTGTCGTTGCCGCCGCTCGCCGAGCGGCGGAAGAGCCGGCGGATCCAGGTCGGATCCGTGGCGGTGGGTGGTGATGCCCCGGTGTCCGTGCAGTCGATGACGACCACGCGTACGTCCGACGTCGGCGCGACCCTCCAGCAGATCGCCGAGCTGACCGCGTCCGGCTGTCAGATCGTGCGGGTGGCCTGTCCCACGCAGGACGACGCCGACGCGCTGGCGACCATCGCCCGCAAGTCGCAGATCCCGGTGATCGCCGACATCCACTTCCAGCCCAAGTACGTCTTCGCCGCGATCGAGGCCGGCTGCGCGGCGGTGCGGGTGAATCCGGGCAACATCAAGCAGTTCGACGACAAGGTCAAGGAGATCGCCAGGGCGGCCAGGGACCACGGCACCCCGATCCGCATCGGCGTCAACGCCGGCTCGCTGGACCGGCGCCTGCTCCAGAAGTACGGCAGGGCGACCCCGGAGGCGCTGGCCGAGTCCGCCCTGTGGGAGGCGTCCCTCTTCGAGGAGCACGACTTCCGGGACATCAAGATCTCCGTCAAGCACAACGACCCGGTCGTGATGGTCGAGGCCTACCGTCAGCTCGCCGCCCAGTGCGACTACCCGCTGCACCTCGGCGTCACCGAGGCCGGGCCCGCCTTCCAGGGGACCATCAAGTCGGCCGTCGCCTTCGGGGCGCTGCTCTCCCAGGGCATCGGCGACACCATCCGGGTCTCCCTGTCGGCCCCGCCGGTCGAGGAGATCAAGGTAGGCATCCAGATCCTTCAGTCGCTGGGGCTGAAGGAGCGGCGCCTGGAGATCGTCTCCTGCCCGTCCTGCGGGCGTGCCCAGGTCGATGTGTACAAGCTGGCCGAGGAGGTCACCGCGGGTCTGGAGGGCATGGAGGTGCCGCTGCGGGTGGCCGTGATGGGCTGTGTGGTCAACGGGCCGGGCGAGGCCCGGGAGGCCGACCTCGGCGTGGCCTCCGGCAACGGCAAGGGGCAGATCTTCGTGAAGGGCGAGGTCATCAGGACCGTGCCCGAGTCGAAGATCGTTCAGACGCTGATCGAGGAGGCGATGAAGATCGCCGAGGAGATGGAGAAGGACGGCGTGACGTCGGGCGAGCCGGCCGTCACCGTGAGCTGAACAGCACGGAATCCGAAGGGGGCCCGAGCGTGACGATCCTGGAGAGCATCCGGCAACCGCGCGACCTGAAGGCGCTGTCCGAGACGGAACTCGGCGAACTGTCCCACGAGATCCGGGAGTTCCTGGTGCAGGCGGTCGCCAGGACCGGCGGCCATCTCGGACCCAACCTCGGGGTGGTGGAACTCACCGTCGCCCTGCACCGGGTCTTCGAGTCGCCCGTGGACCGCATCCTGTGGGACACCGGCCACCAGAGTTACGTCCACAAACTCCTGACCGGACGTCAGGACTTCTCCAAGCTGCGCGGCAAGGGCGGTCTGTCCGGCTACCCCTCCCGTGAGGAGTCCGAGCACGACGTCATCGAGAACAGCCATGCCTCCACGGCCCTCGGCTGGGCCGACGGACTGGCCAAGGCCCGCCGGGTGCGGGGCGAGAAGGGCCATGTCGTCGCGGTGATCGGCGACGGCGCCCTCACCGGCGGGATGGCCTGGGAGGCGCTGAACAACATCGCCGCCGCCAAGGACCGGCCGTTGATCGTCGTCGTCAACGACAACGAACGCTCCTACGCCCCGACCATCGGCGGACTCGCCAACCACCTCGCGACCCTGCGCACCACCGACAGCTACGAACGCGTGCTGGACTGGGGCAAGAACGTACTCCAGCGCACACCCGTGGTCGGTCCCACCGTCTACGAGGCGCTGCACGGCGCGAAGAAGGGCTTCAAGGACGCCTTCGCCCCGCAGGGCCTCTTCGAGGACCTCGGCCTGAAGTACCTCGGCCCGATCGACGGCCACGACATCAAGGCCGTGGAATCCGCGCTGCGCCGCGCCAAACGCTTCCACGGCCCCGTCCTGGTCCACTGCCTCACCGAGAAGGGCCGCGGCTACGAACCCGCCCTCGCCCACGAGGAGGACCGCTTCCACACCGTCGGCGTGATGGACCCGCTCACCTGCGCGCCCCTCGCCCCGTCCGGCGGCCCCTCCTGGACCTCCGTCTTCGGCGAGGAGATCGTCCGGATCGGCGAGGAACGCGAGGACGTGGTCGCGATCACCGCCGCCATGCTGTGTCCGGTCGGCCTCGGCGCCTTCGCCGAGCGGTTCCCGGACCGGGTGTGGGACGTCGGCATCGCCGAACAGCACGCGGTCGTGTCCGCGGCGGGCCTGGCGACCGGCGGCCTGCACCCGGTCGTCGCCGTCTACGCCACCTTCCTCAACCGTGCCTTCGACCAGCTGCTGATGGACGTGGCGCTGCACCGCTGCGGGGTGACCTTCGTCCTGGACCGGGCCGGCGTCACCGGCGTCGACGGGCCCTCGCACAACGGCATGTGGGACATGTCCGTCCTCCAGGTCGTCCCCGGCCTGCGCATCGCCGCGCCGCGCGACGCCGACCAGCTCCGCGCCCAGCTGCGCGAGGCGGTCGCCGTCGACGACGCGCCCACCCTGCTCAGGTTCCCCAAGGAGTCCGTGGGCCCGGCGGTCCCCGCGCTGGACCGCGTCGGCGGCATGGACGTACTCCACCGGGCGGACACCCCCGAGGTGCTCCTCGTGGCCGTCGGCGTGATGGCGCCCGTCTGTCTCCAGGCCGCCGAACTGCTCGAAGCGCGCGGCATCGGGTGCACCGTGGTCGACCCCCGCTGGGTCAAGCCCGTGGACCCGGCCCTCCCGCGACTGGCCGCCGGGCATCGTATGGTGGCCGTCGTCGAGGACAACAGCCGTGCGGCCGGGGTCGGTTCCGCGGTGGCGCTGGCGCTGGGTGACGCCGGGACCGACGTGCCCGTACGGCGGTTCGGCATCCCGGAGCAGTTCCTCGCGCACGCCAAACGCGGTGAGGTGCTCGCCGACATCGGCCTCACCCCGGTCGAGATCGCCGGGCGGATCGGCGCGAGCCTCGCCCTCGGGGAAGAACTCGCGAAACAGTCACCGGACCCACAGGAGCCCCGGGCATGACCACCGCGGAGTCGTCGGGGACCGGGGAGTTCGACCTCGGCGCGCTGCTGGCCGAGCGCGGAGCCGAGCGCTACGAGCTGCACACCCGGTACCTCAACCACCAGCTCCCGCGCATGCTGCACACCATCGGCTTCGACAAGGTCTACGAGCGCGCCGAGGGCGCCCACTTCTGGGACGCCGACGGCAACGACCACCTGGACATGCTCGCCGGATTCGGGGTGATGGGTCTGGGCCGCCACCACCCCGTGGTCCGCAAGGCGCTGCACGACGTCCTGGACGCCTCCCTCGCCGACCTCACCCGCTTCGACTGCCAGCCGCTGCCCGGCCTGCTGGCCGAGAAGCTGCTCGCGCACAGCCCCCACCTGGACCGGGTGTTCTTCGGCAACAGCGGCACGGAGGCGGTCGAGGGCGCCCTGAAGTTCGCCCGGTACGCGACCGGCAGACCGCGCGTCCTGTACTGCGAGCACGCCTTCCACGGCCTGACCACCGGCTCCCTCTCCGTCAACGGTGAGTCCGGCTTCCGGGACGGCTTCGCCCCGCTGCTGCCCGACACGGCCGTACCGCTCGGCGACCTCGACGCGCTGGAGCGCGAGCTGCGCGAGGGGGACGTGGCCGCCCTGATCGTGGAGCCGGTCCAGGGCAAGGGCGTGCACGAGGCACCGCCCGGCTATCTGCGGGCCGCGCAGGAGCTGCTGCACCGGCACAAGGCGCTGCTGATCGCCGACGAGGTGCAGACCGGGCTGGGCAGGACCGGCGACTTCTACGCCTACCAGCACGAGGCGGGGGTCGAACCGGACCTGGTGTGCGTGGCCAAGGCGCTCTCCGGCGGGTACGTACCGGTGGGCGCCACCATCGGCAAGGACTGGATCTTCAGGAAGGTCTACTCGTCGATGGACCGGGTGCTGGTCCACTCGGCCAGCTTCGGGGCCAACGCCCAGGCCATGGCGGCGGGCCTCGCGGTGCTGTCGGTCATGGAGAACGAGCAGATCGTCGCGCACGTCCGGAGCACCGGCGAGCTGCTGCGGACCCGGCTGGCCGCGCTGACCGAGAAGTACGAGCTGCTCGCCGACGTCCGTGGCCGGGGCCTGATGATCGGCATCGAGTTCGGCCGGCCCCGGTCACTGAAACTGCGCTCACGCTGGGCCGTGCTCCAGGCCGCCCGCAAGGGACTCTTCGCGCAGATGGTGGTCGTGCCGCTGCTGCAACGGCACCGCATCCTCACCCAGGTCTCCGGTGACCACCTGGAGGTGATCAAACTGATTCCGCCGTTGATCATCGACGAGCGGGACGTGCACCGGTTCGTGGACGCCTTCACCGCCGTGATGGACGACGCGCACGACGGTGGCCTGGTGTGGGAGTTCGGCAGGACGCTGATGAAACAGGCCGTCGCCAACCGCTGAAACACGCACCGCGGGAGGATTTGCCTCGGAGGCAAGGAAATTGCCCGTGGGGCAAATCCGGGGCTCAATGGAGACATGAGCTCCTCCGAGACCGGGCCGCCGGCCGAACCGGCCGGCGCGCTCCCCGTGGTCGCGCCGCAGCTGCGCGCCCTGCGGCGACGGGCCTCCCTCACCCTGGAGGCCGCGGCCCGCGACGCGGGTCTGTCGGCCGCCCATCTCTCCCGACTGGAGACCGGGCAGCGCCAGCCCTCGCTGCCGATGCTGCTCTCCCTCGCCCGCATCTACGGTACGACGGTCTCCGAGCTGCTCGGTGAGACGGCCGCCGACCGGGACGCCGTGGTGCGCGCCGCCGACATGGAGTCCACGGCGGCGGGCGGCTGGACGTACTGGCAGGCCGGTGCCGCCGGGCGCGGCATGCAGGCCCTGCGGGTCCGTGTGCCGCACGGCTCCCAGGGCGACATCGTGCGCGTCCACCCCGGCGAGGAGTGGCTGTACGTCCTCAAGGGGCGGCTGCGGCTGCGCCTGGGGGACACCCTGCACCGGCTCGCCCCGGGCGACAGCGCCCACTTCGACTCGCTGACCCCGCACCGTATCGCCGCATCCGACCCCGACGGGGTCGAGCTGCTGTTCGTCCACACCCTGCTGCAGAGTCCCACGGCCGCGCTGTGCCTGGGCCCGATCCACGGAGAAGCGACATGACCGGCAAAGACATGGAAGAGAAGCTCCCCCGGGCCCTGTGGGTGCGGCTGTTCATCTACGTCGTGGTGGGACACCTCTTCGCGGCCTTCATCTACTTCCTCTTCGAGATCGCTCCGAAGAAGTAGGCGCCCGCCTCAGTCGAGCAGGCGCTCACGCAGCCGCTCCCGGGCCTCGGGTGTGAGTCCGAGCGCCTGCTCCAGATACGGGTCCACACCGCCCCAGGTCTCCTCGACGGTCTCGAAGGCCGCCGACAGATACTCCGCGCGCGCGTCGAACAGCGGGCTGAGCAGCTCCATGACCTCGGGGGAGTAGGCCGAGGCGGAGCTGCCGCTGCGGTGCACCTTGTAGCGGCGGTGCTTGGCGTTGGACTTCAGGTAGTCGTCGACGATCGCGTCGCGTTCGACGCCCACCGCGAGCAGCGTCACCGCCACCGACAGCCCCGCGCGGTCCTTGCCCGCCGCGCAGTGCATCAGCGCGGGAACGCCGTCCTCGGTGAGCGAGCGCAGCACCCGGGAGTGCTCGGCGGTGCGCTCCTTGATGATCAGCCGGTAGGAGCTGATCATCCGGTCCGCGCCCTTGCCGTCCGCGAGGATCGAGCGCAGCTGCTCCAGATCGCCGTCGCGGACCATCTTCCAGAACTCGGCGCCGTCCGCCGGGTCGCTGAGCGGCAGGTTCACATTGCGCACGCCCGGCAGCGCGATGTCCGGCCCCTCCAGCTTCTGGTCGGCCGCGTTGCGGAAGTCGAAGACCGTGTGCAGCCCGAGCGAGGACAGGAAGGCGGCGTCCTGAGCGGTCGCGTGGGCGAGATGACCGCTGCGGAACAGCACCCCGTGCCGCACCCGCCGACCGTCGACGGTCGGCAGTCCGCCCACGTCGCGGAAGTTGCGCACTCCGGCCAGTTCGGGTTCGGTCGACGGCACCTGCTGCGTCACGAAGGACTCCTCCCGCTCGACGCCGCCGACGGGGCTCGTCGACGGGCTCGAGTCGACGATACGACATGCCTGCCTGGGGCAATGAGTTGTCCACAGGCATTGCCCGGCCGCCCCCATATCCCTGATGATGTTGGTGTCTGATCGCATCTGTTCGGGTCTGTTGGAGGTTCGGGTGGCGCAGGTCTCCCAAAACGGTCGTACATGGCTCCTGTCGGGGCCGGCCAGTGCATACGCGCTGCATGTCACCGACCGTGACGAGCTGGTGCATCTGCACTGGGGTCCGAGGATCGCGCTCGCCGACGCGGAGGCCCTCGCCGCCCGTCCGACGCCGGAACACTGCTCGTTCGAGTCCCGGCTGGACGGGCGCGAGGAGTACCCGGTCGAGGGCGGCCCCCGCTTCACCCGGCCCGCCCTGTCCGTACGCACCGCCGATGGACGGCGCGGCACCGAGTGGACCTTCGACGGCCACGAGAGCGACGACGGCGAACTGCGCCTGCGCTTTCGCGACGGTGGCCTGACCGTCACCCTGCACTACCGGATGCGCGACGACGTGATCGAACGCTGGGTGACCCTGCACAACCGGGGCCCCGCCGTCGAACTCCTGCGCGCCGACTCCGCGACCTGGACCCTGCCCGAACGCGAGCACTGGCGGCTGTCCCAGCTGCACGGCCGCTGGGCCGCCGAGTCCCGGCTGGCCAGCGCCCCCATCACGTACGGGGAGAAGGTCATCGGCAGCCGCCGCGGCCACACCGGGCACCACCATCTGCCCTGGGTCGCGCTCGACACCGACGCCACCGAGGAGCGCGGCGAGGTCTACGGCTGCGCGCTGGGCTGGTCCGGTTCCTGGCGGATCGGCGTCGCCCAACTCCCCGACGCGCGCGTGCAGATCACCGGCGGCGCGGGACACGACGACTCCGGCCTGCTGATGCTGGGTACGCAGGAGACGTACGTCACGCCGGTCTTCGCCGGTCTGTGGAGCGACGGGGGCTTCGGCGGCGCCAGCCGCGCCTGGCACGCCTATCAGCGGACGTATGTGATCCCCGCCGCGGACCGGGACCGGCCGGTGTTGTTCAACTCGTGGGAGGCCACCCAGTTCGACATCGCGGAGGAGCAGCAGCGGGCCCTCGCGGAGCGGGCCGCCGCGATGGGCGTCGAGCTGTTCGTCGTCGACGACGGCTGGTTCGGGGCCCGTACGAGCGACCGGGCCGGGCTCGGCGACTGGACGCCCAACCCGGACCGCTTCCCGGGCGGTCTGAAGCCCCTCGCCGACCATGTGCACGGACTCGGGATGCAGTTCGGCATCTGGGTCGAGCCGGAGATGGTCAACCCCGACAGCGATCTCTACCGGGCGCACCCCGACTGGGTGCAGTTCCAGCAGGGCCGGCGGCGTACGGAGCTGCGCAACCAGCTGGTCCTCAACCTCGCGCGGGACGACGTCCGGGAGTACCTCTGGGAACAGCTCGACGGGCTGCTCTCCAGCGCTCCCGTGGACTATGTGAAGTGGGACTTCAACCGCTCCTTCACCGACGCCGGCTGGCCGGACGACCCGTATCCGCAGCGGCTGTGGACGGACCATGTGCGCGGGCTGTACGCACTCCTCGACCGGCTGCGGGCGGCCCATCCGGGTGTGGCCTTCGAGTCCTGCTCGGGCGGCGGTGGCCGGATCGACCTGGGTGTCCTCTCCCGTACCGACCAGGTGTGGACCTCGGACAACACCGACCCGCTCGACCGGCTCGCCGTCCAGCACGGCTTCAGCCAGATCCACCCGGCCCGGGTGATGGCCGCCTGGGTCACCGACAGCCCGAACGCCATGCTCAACGGACGGGTCAGTTCGCTGCGCTTCCGGTTCGTCAGCGCCATGGCCGGGGTGCTCGGCGTCGGCGGCGACCTCGCGCGGTGGACCGGGGAGGAGCTCGCCGAGGCGCGGGAGTGGGTCGCGCTCTACAAGGAGATCCGGCCCGTCGTCCAGCGCGGCGACCTGTACCGGCTGCGCCCTCCGGAGGGCGGACTGAGCGCGGTGCAGTACGTCCTCGGCGACGAGGCCGTCGTCCTCGCCTGTCTCCAGGCGCAGCACTACGGAGAGCCCGTCCCGGCCCTCCGGCTGCGTGGCCTCGACCCGGAGGCATCGTACGAATGCCGCGAAACCGGACAAGTGCACCGGGGTGCCGTGCTGCTGCACCACGGGCTGCGCACCGGTCTGCGGGGAGATCTGGACGCCGCGGTGGTGCGGTTGCGACGCCTGTGATCCGGTGATTCGGGCGTTCTGTCCGATTGGACGGCTTCGCCATAACGTGCCCCGAAAGAAAGGGAGATGGTAAGGGGGTGCGTGAGCATCGTCATATTCGTGACGATGTGTTGTTGCCATGTTCACGTAATTCTGGGGAACGGCAAGGGAATTCGCGGGGAAAGGGAATCCCGGTTGACGCTCGGTGACGTCATTTCCGCCTTTGGATCACGGAAAAACCCGTTCGCGGTGAACCTCGCGCTTGTCCCTTCACGTCCGGGTCGCTTACGTTCGCCACCGATCCGGACGGACGCCTAATCCTGCCGCCGCCCGGAGCCCGCACACACTGACCCGTCCACGGCAGGAACGGGGGACCCACAGGTACGACTGCCTGTTCCGGTTCCCGGAACGGCTCGGGGTTAAGCCGCGCGACAGCGCGGCCGGGCATCTCCAGTCCGAACCCGACAGCTCACCTCGTAGGCGCCGGAGAGGAATTCGACATGCCCGCGAAGGGTAAGCACCGCCGTACCAAGGCCCAGCGTTTCACCCGTTCCATCGCCGTCGCCGGAACCGGTGGCGCCGCACTCGCCCTGCCGCTTCTCGGCGCCACCGGCGCGCACGCCGCCACGCCGGGGGTCACCCCCGAAAAGGCCGTCCAGTCCCTTTCCGTCGCCGGTCAGAAGACCGCCGAAAAGGGCGACGAGGCCCGCACGTACACCGTGAAGGCCGGCGACTACCTCGCGAAGATCGCCGAGGCGGAGCACGTCGACGGCGGCTGGAAGCAGCTCTACACGGACAACCGTGAGGCCATCGGTGGCGACCCGTCGCTCATCCACCCCGGTCTGAAGCTCTCCGTCGACGGCGAGGCCGCCACGAGCGCGCCGCAGAAGCCGTCCTCCGCCGAGGCCCCGCAGGCCCCGGCGCAGAAGACCGAGCAGCCCGCCGAGCAGCCGGCGGAGCAGCCCTCCGTGGACGCCTCCGCCCAGAGCACGAGCACCGACCAGGCCGCGAGCGCCTCCGGTTACAGCTCCCCGGTGCCCGGTGCCGGTGGTCTCGGCACCGCCTACAAGGTGGCCGGCAGCATGTGGTCCAGCGGCTACCACACCGGTGTCGACTTCAGCGTCCCGACCGGCACCTCCCTGAAGGCCGTCGGCGCCGGCACGGTCGTCTCCGCCGGCTGGGGCGGCGCGTACGGCAACCAGGTCGTCATCAAGCTCGACGACGGCTACTACGCCCAGTACGCCCACCTGTCCTCGCTGTCCGTCTCGGCCGGCCAGACCGTCACCGCCGGCCAGCAGGTCGGCCTCTCCGGCGCGACCGGCAACGTGACCGGCCCGCACCTGCACTTCGAGATCCGCACCACCCCGGACTACGGCTCGGACGTGGACCCGATCTCCTACCTCCGCTCCAAGGGCGTCTCCATAGGCTGACCCCCGCGGCGACCTTCCTGACACGCGCGCCGGAGGCCGGACCCCGATCCCCGGGTCCGGCCTCCGGTGTATTCCGGAATTGGCCAACATTTTGAAAGTGTCTTATCTCACCGCACGTCAACCCCTCCTTACGGTCGCGTAAGTCACATTCGAAGGTGAATCATGAGCGGCTGTGGCAGACGATTCGAAGAGTGACAGCAGAGCAGTGATCGGGTCGTACGTGGCGGTGGGGGACAGCTTCACCGAGGGCGTCGGCGACCCCGGCCCCGACGGGGCGTTCGTCGGCTGGGCCGACCGGTTCGCCGTGCTCCTCGCGGACCTCCGGCCCGAGGGCGACTTCCAGTACACCAATCTCGCGGTGCGCGGAAAGCTGTTGGACCAGATCGTGGCGGACCAGCTGCCGAGGGCGGTCGAACTCGCCCCCGACCTGGTCTCGTTCTGCGCGGGCGGCAACGACATCCTCCGCCCGGGCAGCGACCCGGACGAGGTGGCCGAGCGGTTCGAGCGGGCGATCGCCGCGCTCACGGCCGTGTCCGGCACGGTGCTGGTGACGACCGGTTTCGACACCCGTGGCATGCCCCTGCTCAAGCACCTGCGCGGCAAGATCGCGACGTACAACGGGCACGTGCGGGCCGTCGCCGACCGCTACGGCTGCCCGGTGCTCGACCTGTGGTCCCTCAAGAGCATCCAGGACCGCAGGGCCTGGGACGCCGACCGGCTGCACCTGTCACCGGAGGGGCACACCCGCGTCGCGCTCCGCGCCGGGCAGGCCCTCGGCCTGGAGACCCCCGCCGATCCGGAACAGGCCTGGCCGGCCCTGCCGCCCCGCGGCACGTTCGACATCCGGCGGGACGACGTCCAGTGGGCCCGCGAGTACCTGGTGCCGTGGATCGGCCGCCGGCTGCGGGGGGAGTCGTCGGGCGACCACGTGATCGCCAAGGGGACGCTGTCGCCGGACGACATCAAGGTACGGATCGCCTCGGTGGCGTGAGCCGTTCCGTCGGGCAGGCCGTATCCGGTGCCGCGGTGCCGGATACGGCCGCACATAATGGAATGTCTGACCGACTCCACCTGGAGGTACCGTGGCCGGTTCCCGTTTCCAGAGCTCCGGGCTGCGCGCCCTGCGGCCCGTGGCCTTCGGCGCGGACCCGAGCGGCGAGCGCATGGCACGCATCCGCAGATCCCCGCACTTCAAGGACGGCGTGTTCCAGAACCCCGGGGGCACCGCCCGGATCCGCCCGTCCGGGCCGACGCGGGACTTCGTGAAGCTCTACTTCGACAAGGACTCCCGGTCCCGGCGCGCCCCGAAGGACGCCGTCCCGGTGCACCCGACCACCCTGGCCGACCTCTCCCGTCCGCCGGCCACCGGGCTGCGCCTGACCTGGGCGGGCCACTCCAGCGTGCTCGCGGAGATCGACGGACACCGGGTTCTGTTCGACCCCGTGTGGGGTGAGCGCTGCTCACCGTTCCCCTTCGCCGGGCCCAGGCGGCTGCACCCCGTGCCGCTGCCGCTGGCCGCGCTCGGCCCGGTCGACGTCGTCGTGATCTCCCACGACCACTACGACCACCTGGACCTGCCCACGATCAAGGCGCTGGCCGGCACGGACACCCTGTTCGCCGTGCCCCTCGGTGTCGGCGCCCACCTGGAGCGCTGGGGCGTGTCCGCCGGGCGGCTGCGCGAGCTGGACTGGCACGAGACGGCGAAGGTCGGCGGGATCACCCTCACCGCCACCCCGGCCCGCCACTTCTGCGGCCGGGGCCTGCGCAACACCCAGCACACCCTGTGGGCCTCCTGGGTGGTCGCGGGCGAGAAGCACCGGATCCACCACAGCGGCGACACCGGCTACTTCGAGGGCTTCAAGGACATCGGAGCCGACCACGGCCCGTTCGACGCCACGATGATCCAGGTCGGCGCGTACTCGGACTTCTGGCCCGACATCCACATGACGCCCGAGGAAGGCGTCCGGGCGCATCTCGACCTCCAGGGCGGCGACGCGGCCGGCGTACTGCTGCCCATCCACTGGGGCACCTTCAACCTGGCGCCGCACGCGTGGGCGGAGCCGGGGGAGTGGATGAAGGACGCGGCCGAGGAGGCGGGTCAGGCGGTGGCGTTCCCGCGGCCGGGCGAGCCGTTCGAGCCGGCGGGGAAGCTCCCCGAGGAGGCGTGGTGGCGGGCGGTGTCCGGCCCGATCGCGCGTCCGTGGCGCCGTCCGCGGGGTGTTGAGGGTGTGGCCGAGACGAGCAGGGGTGATCTCGACCTCGCGGGCGAGCGGTGACGTCGGTCGGGGACGAGCTCGCAGAGGTGGCCCGGATGCCGAAGCGTCTCCCGGCTGAGGCGCGTGACGGTGTGGTCCGTGCCGTGGACGGGGCGCCCAGGGCGGAGCGGCAAACTCCTCCTCAGTGATTCAGGCCGTTGCCGTCCCTGGTAGGTCCGTCTCGTGTTGTGGTACGAACACACGTCGTGGAGCGCTGAGCTGCATCTGCGCATGGGGCCTGGCAGGGTGGCGTTTCCCGAAGCCGGACGCCGCACTCCGCCTCGCCACCGCGGTCCTCGCTGCCCGGCTCGACCGTGATGTCACCGCCTGTACCTGGTTTTGGCGTTTCGAGGACACAGGCGGCCACCGCGCTCCAGAATCCCTGCATGCGAGTGACTGTGGGGGTTGCGGGGGAAGGACGGCCGGAGGCGGAAGCCCTGTCGTTACGGGAAGCGCTACTCAGTGATCCGGGTCTGCGGTCGGTTCGGGTACAAGAACAGACGACCGGCGCGAAGCCCGGGGAGATGGGCTCGCTCGAGGAGGTCGTGCTCGTTCTTCTCGGTGCGGGCGGCGTAGGAACCATCCTGGTGCAATCGCTGTGCAACTGGCTGGCCGGTCGCCGGATGGGTGTGCGTCTGGTGATCACCAGGGGTGACTGCACCGTGGAGGTCGATGTCCCCAAGGCACGCGACCACCAGGAAGTCATCGCGCTCTGCCAAAGTTTTGGGTTGCCCGTGGGGCCGGACTCCGAAGGCGGGAACGACACGTGATGTGGCGACCTGATCCGAGCCGGTCCAGAGCCGTTCTGATCGGGACGTCGAACTTCGCCGAACCGACGCGGTGGCCACCTCTTCCGGCCGTCGAGTCGAACCTCGCAGACCTGCGGACGGCCCTGACGCATCCTCGGCTGTGGGGACTCGCCCAAGAGCACTGCGCGACGATCCTCAACGTCGCTGACGCGGGCGAAGTGGCCGAAGCGATCAATACGGCGGCGATGGACGCCGAGGACACACTTCTGGTCTACTACGCGGGCCACGGAGCCACGACCCACAACGAACTGCTGCTCACCCTGCTCTCCACGACATCGCTCAACATTTCGTTCCGGGCCTTGCGCTACAACTCGGTGAAGGACATCGTCCGCCAGCGCCGCGCCCGACACGCGGTGATCCTGCTCGACTGCTGCTTCAGCGGACTGGCTCACGCGATGGGCGACATCCCGTCGTTCCTCCAACAGCAGATGTCGACGACGAGTGCCTTCACCTTCACGTCCTCCGCCCGTGACTCCGTCTCTCTGTCTCCTCCGGGCGAACGGCATACCGCCTTCACCGGTGAGCTGCTCAAAGTGTTGAAGAAGGGCATCCCCGACGCCCCCGAGTGGCTGTCCCTCGGCTCGATCACCCACAGGGTCACCGAAGGCCTCCGCGGTCGCCGTATGCCCATCCCCGTGCACAGCCAGACCGGCCTGGCCGACCAACTGGCCCTCACCCGGAACATGTGGTTTCCGGTGGTGGCTCAGCGGCCGGATGCCACGCGCTCATCCACCGCGCCACGCGATCACATCCCCGGTACGACCCGTGTGCATCCTGATCCCATCGAGCCTCCGCCCGGGAAGCCCCGCCCTGATACACGCCGCACCCCCGCCGCTGCCAGAAAGCGTCCCTCCGTTTCCCGAGCGCGGTCCGGTCGGTCCGCGACCCCGGTCAGCATCGCGACCCTCGGCCACGTCGATCACGGCAAGACGACCCTCACGGCCGCCATCACCAAAGTGCTCCACAACGCGTACCCACGTCTGAACAAGACGGCGATCCCGTTCGCCGGCATCGACAATCCCCCCGAGGAGCGCCAGCGCGGTATCACCATCTCCATCGCCCATGTCGAGTATCGGACGGAGCAGCGTCAGTACGCGCATGCCGACTGCCCCGGTCACGCGGACTACATCAAGAACATGATCACGGGCGCGGTGCGTATGGACGGCGCCATCCTCGTGGTCGCCGCCACCGACGGCCCGATGCCGCAGACCGTGGAGCATGTACGTCTGGCCCGCCAGGTCGGCGTTCCGTACATCGTCGTCGCCCTGAACAAGGCCGACATGGTGGACGACGAGGAGATCCTGGAGCTCGTCGAGCTCGAGGTCCGTGAGCTGCTCTCCGAGTACGAGTTCCCGGGCGACGACCTGCCGGTCGTCAAGGTCTCCGCGCTGAAGGCCCTCGAGGGCGACAGGGAGTGGGGCAACACCGTCCTCGAGCTGATGAAGGCCGTGGACGAGTTCATCCCGCAGCCCGAGCACGACGTCGACAAGCCGTTCCTGATGCCGATCGAGGACGTCTTCACGATCACCGGTCGCGGTACGGTCGTCACCGGTCGTATCGAGCGTGGTGTCCTGAAGGTCAACGAGACCGTCGACATCGTGGGTATCAAGCAGGAGAAGACCACCACCACGGTCACCGGCATCGAGATGTTCCGCAAGCTGCTCGACGAGGGTCAGGCCGGTGAGAACGTCGGTCTGCTGCTCCGCGGCATCGAGCGGGGAGGCGTCGAGCGCGGCCAGGTTGTTGTCGAGCCGGGCTCGGTCACCCCGCGCACCGAGTTCGAGGCCCAGGCCTACATCCTGTCGAAGGACGAGGGTGGCCGTCACACCCCCTTCTTCAACAGCTACCGCCCGCAGTTCTACTTCCGTACGACGGACGTGACCGGCGTCGTGACCCTCCCCGAGGGCACCGAGATGGTCATGCCGGGTGACAACACCGAGATGAAGGTGGAGCTCATCCAGCCCGTCGCCATGGAGGAGGGCCTGAAGTTCGCCATCCGTGAGGGTGGCCGGACCGTGGGCGCCGGAGTGATCACCAGAATTATGTTCTGACGGCACGTCGCCGTGGCCGAACCGGCAAGATCCAGTCGTCCCGACCGGGACATCCGAGCACACTGGAAGAAGTGGTGACCCTCCCGGCCCGAGTGAAGGAGGGATCCGAATGCTGCAGCCCGGAGAGCCCGTCGCCGTTCCGTCGGACGCGTCCGACGCCCTGGATTCGCTGAGGGCGGCGTACGCGGGTGCGCTGCCGGCCGAAGCGGAGTTCGGCATCGGCCTGAAGCGGATCGGCGACACGTACGTGGAAGAACTCGCGCTGATCGTCTACATCCCGGACAAACTTCCGCCCACGCGGCTCCCCGCGGAAGCGGCGATCCCACCGACGTGGGAGGGATACGCGACGGATGTCGTCGAAAGCCGTCCGGAGCCGCTCGCGCTCCTCAACGACACGTCCTTCTCCGACGCGCCGCGAGGCGGCGTCACCATCGGGTGGGAGGATCCCTTCCAGGTGCACATCGGAACGCTGGGCTGTGTGGCACAGCGGCGCAGCGACGGAGCGAGGCGACTGCTCACCGCCAACCACGTGACCCCCGCTCCGGGGATCGGCGTGTTCCAGCCGCATCCCACGGCTCCGCAGTCCAAGCTCGTGGGCACCGTCGAGCTGCAGGGGACGGACTGGGACTGTGCCCTCCTCGAACCGGACCCGGGCAGAGCGACTCCCGATTGCAGTGTGCTCGACATAGGGGCCCTCACGGGCTCGTCCACCGCCCAGCCCGATGACCACCTCTTCAAAGCGGTCAGGAAGCGCGGTCGCGCGACGGGTTTCACGAGCGGCGTGGTCGTCGCCCGTATGAACCCCGGGCAGGTCGGGACCGAACGTCTCCGGGTGGACACCTTCCCCTTCGGAGGGCTCTTCCTGTGGCACGGCGACTCCGGCTCCGTCCTGGTCGACGCGAGTGACCAGGTCATCGGCCTGCTCGTGCAGGGTGACGAGATGCTGCCCGACAGCACCAGCACCAACCCGACCGCCGCGGTCGGCCTGGCCCTGCCGATCGTGCCGGTCCTCGACGAGCTCTCGATCGAGATCGGTGTGGACCCGCCCGTCGTCTCCGGGATCAACCCCGACTCCGCCCTGGGCGTGCTGGCGAACGGCGGCAAGGCCGTGATCAGAGGCTTCGGGTTCGACGCGGCGAGCACCGTCACCTTCAACGGGATCGACGCTCTGAGCGTGGTACCCGCCTCTCCCCACCTGCTGGTCGTCGTCCCGCCCGTCCTGCCGGTCCTCGGCAGTGTCCCCGTCGTCGTCACGAACGGGTTCGGTCAGCAGTCCTTGCCGGGGTCCCCGGCGACTTTCACCTACTGAGCCACGAGCCACCAAGACGTGAACCCCGGCACCGGCGCCGACGCCACGGAGCTGGATAATACGAGCATGCGGATCTCGGCCAGGGCGGACTATGCGGTGCGTGCCGCGCTGCAGCTCGCCGCCGCCCCGGAGGCCCGTCCGCTCACCACCGAGGCGATCGCCGCCGCCCAGGAGATCCCGCGCAAGTTCCTGGAGGGCATCCTCAACGACATGCGCCGGGGCGGTCTGGTGCTGAGCCAACGTGGTGCCAACGGCGGTTACCGGCTGGCCGCGCCGGCGGACGGCATCAGCATCGCGGACGTCGTCCGGGCTGTCGACGGTCCACTGGTGTCGGTGCAGGGGGTGCGCCCGCCCGACCTGTCGTACACCGGCCCGGCCACCGCCCTGCTCCCGCTGTGGATCGCCCTGCGCGCCAATGTGCGGCAGATCCTGGAGGGCGTGTCCCTCGCGGACGTCGTCTCCGGCCGGCTGCCCGACGGGGTCATGCGGCTGGCGGACACCCCCGCTGCCTGGACCAATCCGTAGCCGTCCCGTTCCCTGGGACGGACACGTCCGGTCGGTGGATGCTCCCTTGCCCCGGACCGGCCACTCCCACAGGATGATTCCCTACTAATCCAATAGGGAAATGGGGAGCCGTGGGTGAGGTGGAGGTGATCACCGCCGCCGGGGACTTCTGGCAGCGCGTCACCGACGAGGTCGCCGACGATCTCGCCGTGGACGCGATCGACCGCGAGCGGGCCGGCAAACCGCCCTTCGACGAGGTCGCGCGGCTGCGGGAGTCCGGACTGCCGGCCGTGCTCACCCCTCCCGCGCCGGACGGACGCGGAACGGGCTGGCACGACGCCTCCGCCATGGTCCGCCGCATCGCCGCCGCCGACGGCTCGATCGGTGAACTGCTCGGCCGCCACTACGTGTTGTCCTGGAGCGCCCGCTTCTTCGCCGCCCCGGAACACGCCGCCCGACTGGAGGCGCGCGCGGCACGGGAGCAGTGGCTCTGGGCGGGCGACATCGCCGCACCCCGGCCGCTTCCCCGCGGCGACCTGCCGGGTCCCACGCTCACCCCCGCCGACGGAGGCCACCTCGTCCTGGACGGGCACCGCGCCCTGCCCACCGCGGTCGACGAGGCCGACCGGCTGGTGCTCGACGCCGTCTGCTCCCTCACGCACGAGCCGGTCGTCGTGGTCGTGGACGCGCGGCATCCGCGAGTCGGCCGCGACCTGTCGCAGGACCGGCTCGGCCAACGGCTCACCGGTGCGGGCACCGTCCACTTCGACGGCGTAGCGGTCGACGCCGCCGACGTGCTGGGCCCCGTCGGCCGCGACGAGGACATGACCCCGCCCCACGCGGCGCTCGCCCCGCACGCGCTCGGTCTCATGCTGACCCAGGTCGCGCTGGGTGTGGCCGAGGGGGCTCTGGCGGAGGCCAGGGACCTCAGCCGCTCGGCGCGCCACGCCCGACCGCCGCGCGAGGACGACGCCGACCTCCTGGGGGTCTACGGGGAACTCGCCCTCGCCCTGCACACCGCCTCGGCGGTGGCCGACCGTGCGACGGCGGCCATGGCGGACGCCCTCGCGGCGGGGCGGGCGCTCGACCACGAGCGGCGCGCGGACACGGCCGCCCAGGTGGCGATGGCCGGCACGGTCGCCGCCAGGGCCGCCCTCCTCACCGGCGAGCGGGTGCGGGCGCTCACCGACGCGGACGGCGTCGACCGGTTCCTGCGCAACGTCCTGGCGCTGGTGGACCTGGGCCCCGCCGGTCCCGTCATGCGGACCATCGGCGACCACTACCTGAACGCCGTGCGAGGCGGCGTGCCCTCCCTGTCCCAGCCCGTTCGTGACGGTGAGTGATGTTCTGGCCGAAGGGCTGAGGGGTGCCGGCGGGCGCCGGGAGCGCCCGGCCCGTCGGCTCCGGACGGGATGAAGGCGCGACGGCCGGGTTGGGGCGGCCGGGAGCTCCTCGCTCCTCGCAGACCCGTGACGACCACTTGTGACCAGCCTCGATCGCTCTTTGTCCACTCCCGACCCCTCGCTCGTGAGGGTTATCGGTCTGTCGTACGAAGCCTCATACCAGAGCGCGATGCTGTCCGTATGAGTTTGTCAACTGCCCACCGCACATGATGCGGTGGCGACTACGGTGAGTGTCGGTCGGGCGGCACCGCGGCACCTCACGTCGTAGGGCGCTTCTGCGTCAAGGGGCCGTGTCCAACAGTCGGATCAGGGAGCGGGGACCGGTACGTGCAGCCACAAGGCGGACGAGGGAGCGGACGGGGCGAGGGGCCCCGAGGCCCGGGCCCGGCCGGTGCCCCGGGTCCGGCCGGAGCGCGGGGCACGGCCGGCACCACGGTCATGGCCCGCGAGCCGGACCGCGCCGACGCCCGGGCCCGCCGGACCGGTCCGGCCGCCCGAGCGGACCGCCGCGAGGGCGGGCGGCACGGCCGGCCCCCCTCGCGGACCGCTCCCGCGCTGCCCGAGACACCGCTACGGCCCCAGCTGCTGCGTCTCGCCGTGCTCCCGCCCGTGGCGGTGGCCCTCAGCGCCTGCGCGGCCGTGCTCTTCACCGTCCGCTCCACCGGGGTCCGGCCGAGCCTCACCCTGTGGGCCGTCCTCGGCGGCGCCACCTCGGTGACGTTCGCCGGCATCGTCATCGCCGCCGTGGCCGCCGACCGCGCCGCCCGGTCCGTGCACGACCGCATCGGCACGCTGCGCCGGAGCACCGCCCGGCGCGAGGCCGACCTGCGCACCCTCGTCGAGACACTGCGCCGCGGCGACGCCCCGCCCCCACGCGGACGGCGGGGCGGACCGGCCGACGCCCCCGACGACGACGCCGACTTCGACCTGCTCGCCGTCGACCTCTCCCGGGCGCACGACGGGGCCGTCGACGCCGTCGTGCAGGCGTCCCAGCTCTCCAGCCGGACCGGCAGCGAACAGAAGCTCGAGGTGTTCGTCAACCTCGCCCGGCGCCTGCAGTCCCTGGTGCACCGCGAGATCTCCATCCTCGACGAGCTGGAGAACGAGATGGAGGACCCCGACCTGCTCAAGGGGCTCTTCCACGTCGACCACCTCGCCACCCGCATCCGCCGCCACGCCGAGAACCTCGCCGTGCTCGGCGGGGCCGTCTCCCGGCGGCAGTGGAGCAACCCGGTCTCCATGACCGAGGTGCTGCGCTCGGCGATCGCCGAGGTCGAGCAGTACTCACGGGTCAAGCTCGTGCCGCCGATCGACGGCACCCTGCGCGGGCACGCCGTCGCCGACGTCATCCACCTGCTCGCCGAACTCGTCGAGAACGCCACGGTGTTCTCCGCCCCGCACACCCAGGTGCTGCTGCGGGCCAGCCTCGTCACCTCCGGGCTCGCCGTCGAGGTCGAGGACCGCGGACTCGGCATGCCCATCGGCGAGCAGGACCGGATGAACGCGCTGCTCACCGACCCCGACCAGGTACATGTCGCCAGCCTGCTGGCCGACGGCCGGATCGGTCTGTTCGTGGTCTCCCAGCTCGCCAAGCGGCACGGCATCCACGTCCGGCTCCAGAGCAACATCTACGGCGGGGTCCAGGCCGTGCTCGTGGTGCCGGGGGCACTGCTCGGCACGGAGCCGGGGGCCGCAGGCGGCGGACAGGGCGCGGCACCACAGCCGCACGACCACGGCACCGGTGCCGGCCCGACGGCCCGTCACATGCCCGCCGTACCCGTTCCCGTGGACGTACCACCGGCGGGCGGAGGGCCGGCGCCCGCGCCCGCGGCACCCCTCACCCCCGCCGTCCCACAGCCACGGCTCCTCACCCGGGCCCCGTCTCCCCCCGGCGACGCGCTCGCCCCGCCGCTGCCCCTGCGCGGTGCCCATGAGGCGCGCCCCCGTCCCGCCGGGGCCGTACCCGGCGGCCACCACGGCGACCGGGACGCCCTCACGGACCACGGGACCACGCCCCTCACTCCGCGCGGCGGCACGGTGCGCGGCACCATGGGCAAACCCGGGCTGCCCCGCCGCCGCGCCCAGGAGCACATCGCCCCGCAGCTACGCGACGGTCCCGCGCCCCGCCAGGACACCGAGTACGTCGCCGGGCACGACCCCAACCTGATGGCCGCCTTCCAACGCGGCGTCAGCCTCGCGGAGTTCCAGCAGGAGTCCCCCGCCGCACCGCGGCCTGCCGTACCCGCACCCCCCACCGGCCACCCCGCCCGGCACGACGGGAGCACGCCCGCCGGATGACCAGCACCACCACCCCCAGCGCTCCCGCAGACCTTCGTACCCCAAGGAGTCGATCCACCATGGCGAGCGATGCGCCGACCGTCCAGGTATCCGATCTCGACTGGCTGATGAGCGGCCTCGTGCAACGCGTACCGCACACCAGCAGCGCCGTACTGCTGTCCTGCGACGGGCTGGTGAAGTCCGTGCACGGCCTCGACCCGGACGCCGCCGACCACATGGCCGCCCTGGCCTCCGGCCTGTACTCCCTCGGCCGCAGCGCCGGCATCCGCTTCGGCGACGGCGGCGACGTCCGGCAGGTCGTCGTCGAGCTCGACTCGACCCTGCTGTTCGTCACCACCGCCGGCTCCGGCACCTGCCTCGCCGTCATGGCCGGCCGCGAGGCCGACGCGGCGGTGCTCGGCTACGAGATGGCGATGCTGGTCAAGTCCGTCCGCCCGTATCTGATGACCGCACCCCGGCAGCAGGGCGGCGTCGAGCCCCCGGCGATGAGGCATTGAGCGTGCAGGCGGCCGGTGACGGGCCGTGGCTCGACGACGCGGCCGGTCGGCTGGTGCGCCCCTTCACGGTCAGTAACGGACGTACCCGCCCCACCGTCGCACTCGACCTGCTGTCGCAGGTGAGAGCCACCGGAGCCACCCCCCTCGGTTACCTCGGCCCCGAGCACGCCCAGGTCCTCGACCTGTGCCGCGCCCCCGTCCCGGTCGCCGAGGTCTCCGCCCATCTCAGACTGCCGGTGGCCGTCACCAAGGTGCTGCTGGCGGACCTCGTCGAATGCGGGGCGCTGACCGACAAACCACCCGAGTTCCACCACAACCCGACGGACCGGGCCCTTCTGGAGGCAGTGCTCGATGGACTACGACGACAGCTCTGACCACGTCGACGGCGCGGACCACGGCGACGACCCGTTCCCCACCGCACTCAAGATCCTGGTGGCGGGCGGGTTCGGCGTGGGCAAGACGACCTTCGTCGGCGCGGTCAGCGAGATCGCGCCGCTCAGCACGGAGGAACTCCTCACCACGGTCGGCGCGGCCACCGACAACCTCGACGGCATCGAGAACAAGGTCGAGACGACCGTGGCCATGGACTTCGGCCGCATCACCCTCGACGCGGAACACGTGCTGTACCTGTTCGGCACTCCCGGCCAGGAACGGTTCTGGTTCATGTGGGACGAGCTCTGCGAGGGCGCGCTCGGCGCGGTCATCCTCGCCGACACCCGGCGCCTCGAGGAGTGCTTCGCGGCGGTCGACTTCTTCGAGCAGCGCGGTCTCGGATTCATCGTCGCCGTCAACGAGTTCGACGGTGCCTTCCGCTACGACCCCGGGGAGGTGCGTGCCGCCCTCGACCTCCCCGCGGAGATCCCCGTCGTCTGCTGCGACGCCCGTATCTCCAGCTCCAGCGTCCAGACCCTGCTGACCCTGGTCCGCCACCTCATCGCCCACGCCCCGGCCGCCGCGACCGGGTATGGCGCCCACATGTGATCCCCGCACACCCTCGGAGCCCCTATATGACCTTCACCCACAACCTGGGAGCCCGCCCATGAGCTACGACCCGCCCCGCCCGGCAGGTCGTCTGCTGCTCACCCCCGAGGACGGCCAAGCGCCGGAGCGCGCCCGCAGGCTGCGCCGGCTGGGTCTGGGGGAGCACCCCGAGCCCGCGCTCGACGCCTTCGCGTACGGCCTCGCCGAGCTCACCGGAGCGCCGTACGCCATGGTCAACCTGCCCGGTGAGGAGGGGCAGTTCTTCGCGGGCCTGCACACCCCGCCCGTCGCACCGGTCGTGCGGGGCGACGGCACCGGCGCCCTGCTGGGCCGGGTGCTGCCCCGCGACCACGGCTTCTGCCCCCATGTGGTGGCCCGGCGCAAGGCGCTGGTCCTGGAGGACGTGAGCGACTATCCCCGCTTCGCGGGCAACCCGGTGGTGGACGAGTTCGGCATCCGCTCCTATATGGGCGCACCACTTATCGACAGCACCGGCATGGTGCTGGGCACGGTGTCGGTCACCGACATCCAGCCACGTGCCTGGGGACAGCCGGGGCTCGCCGCCATCAAGGCGCAGGCCACGGACCTCGTCGTACGGCTGGAGCGCCGGGAGGGCGACGGGCTGCCCCTGTGAGTGCGGGCGGTACGGCCGGACGGGTGATGGTGTGAAGCAAAGCTGTGGCCGCGCTTAAGAAATCCTCGATGGACCGGTGAGGGTGTCGTACGGCAGATTGCAGTGCGATTCCACTCCTCCTCCCGGACCGGGGCCGCTTCGGCGTGCCCGGGGACCGGGACTCACCCTCAGGAGCCGTAGCGTTGAAGGCGCTGGTCAAGGAGAAGGCGGAGCCCGGGCTGTGGCTCGCGGACGTCCCGGAGCCCGCCGTCGGACCCGGCGACGTGCTGATCAAGGTGCTGCGCACCGGTATCTGCGGCACCGACCTGCACATCCGGTCCTGGGACGGCTGGGCCCGGCAGACGATCAGCACCCCGCTGGTCCTCGGGCACGAATTCGTCGGTGAGGTCGTGGAGACCGGCCGGGACGTCACCGACATCAGGAGCGGTGACCGGGTCAGCGGCGAGGGCCACCTGGTGTGCGGCAAGTGCCGCAACTGCCTGGCCGGACGCCGCCACCTGTGCCGGGCCACGGTCGGCCTCGGCGTCGGACGCGACGGCGCCTTCGCCGAGTACGTCGTGCTCCCCGCCACCAACGTCTGGGTGCACCGGGTCCCCGTCGACCTCGACGTCGCGGCGATCTTCGACCCGTTCGGCAACGCCGTGCACACCGCGCTGTCCTTCCCACTGGTCGGTGAGGACGTCCTGATCACCGGTGCCGGCCCGATCGGACTGATGGCGGCCGCCGTGGCCCGGCACGCCGGCGCGCGCAACGTCGTGATCACCGACGTCAGCGAGGAGCGTCTGGAGCTCGCCCGCAAGATCGGCGCGACCCTGGCCCTGAACGTGGCGGAGTCCACCATCGCCGACGGGCAGCAGACCCTCGGACTGCGCGAGGGCTTCGACATCGGCCTGGAGATGTCCGGCCGCCCCGAGGCCGTGCGGGACATGATCGACAACATGACGCACGGTGGCCGGATCGCGATGCTCGGCCTGCCCGCCGAGGAGTTCCCGGTCGACTGGTCCCGGATCGTCACGTCGATGATCACCATCAAGGGCATCTACGGCCGTGAGATGTTCGAGACCTGGTACGCCATGTCGGTCCTGCTGGAGGGCGGCCTGGACCTCGCCCCGGTGATCACCGGCCGCTACTCCCACCGCGACTTCGAGGCCGCCTTCGAGGACGCGGCCGCCGGCAGGGGCGGCAAGGTCATCCTCGACTGGACCGCGTAAGCCATCTGCCTCCCTAGGAGCTTTTCGAATGTTCGACTCCGTGCGCGACGACCTGCGCGCCACCCTCGACGAGATCCGTGCCGCCGGACTGCACAAGCCCGAGCGCGTCATCGGCACCCCGCAGTCCGCCACCGTGAACGTCACCGCAGGCGGCCGTCCCGGTGAGGTCCTCAACTTCTGCGCCAACAACTACCTCGGCCTCGCCGACCACCCCGAGGTGGTCGCCGCCGCCCACGAGGCCCTGGACCGCTGGGGCTACGGCATGGCGTCCGTGCGCTTCATCTGCGGCACCCAGGAGGTGCACAAGGAGCTGGAGGCGCGGCTGTCGGCGTTCCTCGGCCAGGAGGACACGATCCTCTACTCCTCCTGCTTCGACGCCAACGGCGGTGTGTTCGAGACGCTGCTCGGACCCGAGGACGCGGTGATCTCCGACGCGCTGAACCACGCGTCGATCATCGACGGCATCAGGCTGTCCAAGGCCCGCCGCTTCCGCTACGCCAACCGCGACATGGCCGACCTGGAACGTCAGCTCAAGGAAGCCGCGGAGGGCGGTGCGCGCCGCACGCTGATCGTCACCGACGGCGTCTTCTCCATGGACGGCTACGTGGCCCCGCTGGACGAGATCTGCGACCTCGCCGACCGGCACGGCGCCATGGTCATGGTCGACGACTCGCACGCCGTCGGCTTCGTCGGTCCCGGCGGACGCGGCACGCCCGAGCTGCACGGCGTCATGGACCGCGTCGACATCGTCACCGGCACCCTCGGCAAGGCGCTCGGCGGCGCGTCCGGCGGCTATGTCGCCGCCCGCGCGGAGATCGTCGCCCTGCTGCGCCAGCGCTCCCGCCCGTACCTGTTCTCCAACACCCTCGCCCCGGTGATCGCCGCCGCCTCCCTGAAGGTCCTGGACCTGCTGGAGTCGGCCGACGACCTGCGCGTCCGGCTCGCCGAGAACACCGCCCTGTTCCGCCGGCGGATGACCGAGGAGGGCTTCGACATCCTCCCCGGCGACCACGCCATCGCCCCCGTGATGATCGGCGACGCCTCCCGTGCGGGCCGCATGGCGGAGCTGCTGCTGGAACGCGGGGTGTACGTGATCGGCTTCTCCTACCCGGTGGTGCCGCAGGACCGGGCCCGCATCCGCGTCCAGCTGTCGGCCGCGCACTCCACCGAGGACGTCGACCGCGCGGTGGACGCCTTCGTGGCGGCCCGTGCGGAGCTCGACGCCTGAGCGGAGCACACCGAGCGATTTGAGACAATCGCATTCATGATCGAGGCGCGGCGGCTCCACATACTCCGTGCGGTGGCGGACCACCGCACGGTCACGGCGGCGGCCGCCGCGCTGTACCTGACCCCTTCCGCCGTCTCCCAGCAGCTCGCCGCCCTGGAACAGGAGACCGGCCACCGTCTCGTCGAGCGCGGCGCCAAGGGCGTACGGCTCACCCCGGCCGGCGAGATCCTGCTCGGCCACACCAACGTCGTCCTCGCCCAGCTGGAACGGGCCGAGGCCGAACTGGCCGCCTACGGCTCGGGGGAGGCCGGCACGGTCACGGTCGCCGCCTTCGCCACCGGCATCGCCCAGGTCGTCGCGCCCGCGGTGGCCCGCCTCGCCGGGTCGGCGCCCGGCATCCGCATCCGGGTCCAGGACGCCGAAGGGGACGCCAGCCTGCTGATGGTCCTCGACCGGCAGGTCGACGTCGCCGTGGCGGTCGAGTACCGCGGGGCGCCCTCCGCCGACGACCCGCGGCTGGCCCACATGCCGTTGTACGCGGAGCCCTTCGACGCGGTCGTCCCGGTCACCCACCGACTGGCCGACACCGCCGAGGTGCCGCTCGCCGAGCTGGCCAAGGACCCGTGGATCGGCCCGTACCCCGGCAACCCGTGCCACGACGTGGTCGTGCTGGCCTGCGAGAGCGCCGGGTTCCAGCCCCGCCTGGAGCACTCCTCGGACGACTTCCGCGCGGTGGTCGCCCTCGCCTCGGCGGACGTCGGCGTCGCCCTGGTGCCCCGCTCGGCCCTGCGCGGCATGGACCTCACGGGCGTGGTCGTCCGCCCGGTCGACGGGGTGGCCCCGACCCGCCGCGTCTTCGCCGCCGTACGCCGCGGCGCCGAGGAACACCCACTGATCCACCCGGTCCTGGACGCCCTCCGCGCGGCGGCCGGGGAGGCGTAGGCCGACGTCCCGGCGACCGGACGCCGGCAGCGTCGACTTCACCCACGTCCTGGACGAGCAGGCCGTGCACGCCGCCGCACTCGTGGCGGCGGCCGAGGCCAAGGGCGCACCCGACCACGAGTGGTTCCACGCCGAGTGCACTCCCGGCCCTGCAACCGCGAAGGGCGCGGCCGGCCCGACGGCCTACCCGCACGGCGCCCACGCCGTCCACGGACTCCTCCCGCCGCCGGCGGGAGGAGTCCGTGGACGAGGTGCTCGCCCGACGAGCGCGCGACCCGCCGGGGGAGTCGTCCACCGCAGACCGCCCCGGTGGTCACCCGAGCGGCAGGCCGGTGTAGCCCTCGGCGAGGTACGCGCGGCCGGCGTCCGACTCGACGACCGAGCGCAGCTCGCCGATCTGGCGCATGCGGTCGAAGTCGCTCGCCCCGGGCTGCAGATGCAGCATGCTCGTCATCCACCAGGAGAAGTGCTGCGCCTTCCAGATGCGCTTTTGGGCGGTCTCGGGGAAGGCGTCGAACAGGGACGCGTCCCCGTCGAGCAGCAGCGCGCGCAGCGCGTCGGTGAGGAGGACGACGTCGGCGACGGCGAGGTTCATGCCCTTGGCGCCGGTGGGCGGCACGGTGTGCGCCGCGTCGCCGACGAGCACGACCCGGCCCCGGCGCATCTCGTGCGCGACGAAGCTGCGGAAACGGAGCACGTCCCGCTGGAAGACGGGGCCCTCTTCGAGGGTGATGCCGGGGACGCGTGAGCGCAGGATCTCCCACAGTCGCTCCTCGGTGTACGCCTCGGGGTCGGTTGCCGGGTCGCACTGGAAGTACATGCGCTGCACCTCGGGGCTGCGCCGGCTGATCAGCGCGAAACCGTTCGGCGAATTGCTGTAGATCAGCTCCTCGGCGCTGGGCGGCGCCTCGCACAGGATGCCGAACCAGGCGAACGGGTACTCCCGGAAGCAGCCGCCGTGGCTGCCCGTGACGGCCTCGCGGGCCACGCCGCGGGAGCCGTCCGCACCGATGACGACATCGGCCTCGATCTCGACGGTGTCGCCCTCGGCGTCCTTGGCCACGACGCGCGGCCGGTTCGTCTCCGCGTCCTCCACGCGCTCGGCGGTCACTCCGAAGCGGAGGTCCTGGCCGGCGGCGAGGCGCGCGGCGACCAGATCCTTCAGCACCTCGTGCTGCGGATAGAGCCACACCGCCCGGCCGACGGTCGCGGCGAAGTCGATCCGGTGGCCCTCGCCGTCGAAGCGCAGCTCTATGCCCTCGTGCTTCCGCCCGGCCGTGAGAACCCGGTCGGAGGCCCCCGTCTCGCTGAGGACCTCGACGGTGCCCTGCTCCAGGATGCCGGCCCGGATGGTGGTCTCGATCTCCTCGCGGCTGCGGGAGTCGATGACGACCGACTCGATGCCGTGGCGGCCGAGCAGATGGGACAGCAGCAGGCCGGCGGGGCCTGCTCCGATGACGGCGACTCGGGTGCGTACGGGCATGTCGTCTCCTTCGACGGCCGACGGGGTGGCACGGAGTCTGGCGCCGGAGCACCCCTGTTGACGACGGACCTTCCCATTGAACGGGAACCGGATCCCCGCGACCCGCAGCCCGGCCGGTGGCTACGGGCGGCGCGCGCCGAGCGCCGCCGAGATGCCCGCGGCGGCGGAGCGCAGCGCCTCGGCCACGGGACCGGTCGGCGTGTCACGGGGGAGGACGACCGACAGCGCGGCGACCACCCGCCCGCGACCCTCGCGCACCGGCACGGCGACGCCCGTGGAGACGGCCTCGACCGTCCCCGGAGCCACGACGACGCCGTCACGCCGGATGCCGGCCAGGACCCGGCGCAGCTGCGCCGGGTCGGTCACGGTCCCCGGCGACACCGCCTCGAGCGGCTCGGCGAGGACCCGCTCCCGCAGCTCCTCCGGGCCGTGGGCGAGCAGGACCAGCCCCGACGACGAGGCGTGCAGGGGCAGCCGCCCGGCGATCCGGGTGATGTTCGCGCCCGCGTGCGGGTGGGACAGCCGCTCCACGAAGAGGGTCTCGCCGTTCTCCAGCACCGCGAGCTGGGTGTGCTCCCGGACCCGGGCCTGCACCCGCTCCATGAACGGCAGGGCCGCCTGCCGCAGGCGGAGGGCGTGGGAGCCGCGCAGCGCCAGCTCCCACAGCCGCATGCCCAGACGCACCCGCTGCTCCTCGTCCCGTTCCAGCAGCCCGCACTCCACGAGATCGGCCACGATCCGGTGCGCCGTGGACGACGGCAGCCTCGCGCGCCGTCCGATCTCCGCCGCCGTCTGCACGGTCCGGTCGGTGTCGAACGTCTCGAGGACGCGGACGATCCGTTCGGTGACCGTCTCCCCGGACCGTGAGTTCGCCATCGTCCGTCCTTCCCGGCTCTTCCGCGACGGGCGGGCGGCCGGCGTGCCGCCGTGTCGGGTATCGGGGCGGTGCCCCCTCGCGCAGGGCGCGGGAGAGGGACCTCACGCCGTGCGCGCCGCGCGCCGCCTCTCCCGCCCGCTCGCACCCGAGGAGGAACGGCCGCCCCTACGACGAACCGCGCCGCCTCGGAGCCGTCGTACGCACCGCGGTCCCGCTGCCGCCCGAGCGCCCGCGCCGGCCGCCCGTGGCCCGCGCCGCCCGCTCGGCCGCCCGTCGGCCAGGAGCCGGACGGAGATAATTTTGCATGACATGCATCTTTGCATAGCATGCAAGGCATGTCGGAGAAGGGCGCCGCGCGGGGCGGGCTGCGGGAGCGGAAGAAGCGGGCGACGCGTGCCGCCCTCGCCGAGGCCGCGGTGCGGCTGGCCGCCGAACACGGTGCGGAGAAGGTCACCGTCGAGGCGATCAGCGCGGCGGCCGGGGTGTCCGTGCGGACCTTCTTCAACTACTTCGACACCCGCGACGACGCCTTCGTCGTGATCGACGCGGACGCGGGTGCGCGGATGCGGCAGGCCGTACTCGACGCGCCGGCCACGCTCTCCCCGCTGCAGGCCCTGCGCGAGGCCATGGCGGCGGAACTCGCCGAGGCGGAGCAGCAGCACGAACTGTGGCGGCTGCACGCCCAGGTGCTGCACGCCTCGCCGCACCTGCTGGTCCGCACGCTCGGCGCGCACATGGCGGACGAGACCGAACTGGCCGAGGCCATCGCCGCGCGCATCCGCGCCGGCGGGCCGACGGCGTCCGTGTCCCCACCCGCCCCCGCGACCGACGAGGAACGGCGCGGCGCGCTCGACCTCTACCCGCGGCTGCTGGCCGCGGTGGCGGGCACCGCGGTGCGCACCAGCGTGGAGCACTGGTACGCCCGGCAGGAGGAAGCCGCCTTCCTCGACGTCTTCCGGGAGGTGTTCGCCCTCCTCGCCGCCGGTCTCCCGGCACCTCCCGCGTAAGTCCTCACACCGGCCGCCCGGCCTCCCGCCGCGGCCGCCGCCCCCGCTGTCCGTTCCGCGCCCATGAGCGGGCCGGCACCTGCCGGCGCCCGCCCCGCGCGTGACCGTTCGACCATGACCGAAAGAGATCCCGTGAGCTCACCCCCGGCGCCCGCCGACGCGCCTCCCACCTCCATGACCCACCGGCAGATACTCCAGGCCATGTCCGGCCTGATGGCCGGCATGTTCGTCGCGATCCTGGCCGGCACCGTCGTGGCCAACGCACTGCCCACGATCATCGCCGACCTGGGCGCGAGCCAGTCCTCCTACACCTGGGTCGTCACCTCCGAACTGCTGGCGATGACCGCGACGGTGCCCCTGTGGGGCAAGCTGTCCGACCTCTTCAACAAGAAGCTGCTGCTCCAGCTCTCGCTGGCCATGTTCGTGGTCGGCTCGCTGCTGGCGGGCTTCTCCGAAGGCGTCGGCCTGCTGATCTTCAGCCGGGTCGTGCAGGGCATCGGTGCCGGCGGTCTGACCGCCCTCGCCCAGGTCGTGATGGCCTCCGTCATCCCGCCCCGCCAACTGGGCAAGTACGCCGGCATCTTCGGTGCCGTCTTCGCGGTGGGCACCGTGGCCGGACCGCTGGTCGGCGGTGTGCTGGTCGACACCTCCTGGCTGGGCTGGCGCTGGTGCTTCTTCATCGGCGTGCCGTTCGCGCTGCTCGCCATCGCGCTGCTGCAGCGCACGCTGAGCCTGCCCACCGTGACGCGCAAGGTGCGCATCGACTGGCTCGGGGCCTTCCTGATCGTCGCCGGCGTCTGCGCGCTGCTCATCTGGGTGTCGCTGGCCGGCAACGAGTTCGACTGGGCGTCCTGGCAGACCGGTGCCCTCGCGGGCGGTGGCGTACTGCTGCTGGTCGCCGCGGTGTTCGTCGAGGCCCGCACCCCCGAGCCGGTCATCCCGCTCGACATCTTCCGCAACCGCACGGTCACGCTGACCACCGTCGCCAGCCTCCTGGTCGGTGTCGCCATGTTCGGCGGGACCGTCTTCCTCTCGCAGTACTTCCAGGTCTCCCTGGGCAAGTCGCCGACCGTCGCCGGTCTGATGAGCCTGCCGATGATCCTCGGCCTGCTGGTGTCGTCCACCGTCGCCGGACAGGTGATCAGCAGCACCGGCAAGTGGAAGCGGTACCTGGTGGCGGGCGCGGTCGTCATGACCGTCGGCCTCGGGCTGCTGTCCACGATCGACGCGAAGACGCACTTCGGTCTGCTCAGCCTCTACATGGCGATTCTGGGCGTCGGCGTCGGCATGCTGATGCAGAACCTGGTGCTCGCCGCGCAGAACGACGTGGCCGCCGCCGACCTGGGCGCCGCGACCTCCGTACTGTCCTTCTTCCGCAGCATGGGCGGCACCATCGGCGTCAGCGTCCTCGGCGCGATCCTCGCCAACCGGGTCACCAGCGAGACGACCAAGGGCCTCAAGGACGCGGGCATCACCGTGCCGGCCGGCGAGGGCTCGGGCGAGAGCAGCGTCCCGGACATGTCCACGCTGCCCGAACCGATGCGGGGCATCGTCGAGCACGCCTACGCCGTCGCCACGGCCGACCTGTTCCTCGTCGCCACGCCGTTCGCGCTGCTCGCCCTGGTCGCCGTCGTGTTCATCAAGGAGAAGCCGCTGAAGACCACCAGCGGCATGGAACGCCTCGCCGAGGAGTCCGCCACCGCGGACACCACGCCGGACGAGGACCGGGCGACCCCGGTCGCCTGATCCGGAACACGGCCGACGGGACGCGTGGAAAAGGACGGGGCCGCCCACCGCACGACGGTGGGCGGCCCCGTCCGGCGTCCACGAGGGATGAGCCGACCGGGTGATCACCCGTCGGGAGCCCCGGCCCACCCGGGTGATCACCGGTGGCGGGGCCCGACCCCCGCTCATAGCTTCGGCTCATGAACAAACGACACACCGCCCTTCTCGCCTGCGCCGCCGCCGTGGCCGCGGGGTTGGGCGCCGCCCCGTCGGTCCACCATCCGACCGTGCACCGCGTACAGCCCGGACAGTCGATCCAGAAGGCCGTGGACGCCGCGAAGCCGGGGGACACCGTCCTCCTCGCGCCCGGCACCTACAGGCAGAGCGTCGCCATCAAGGTGTCGGACCTGACCCTGCGCGGCCACGGCGCCGGCCGCACCGTACTGATGCCCGCGGCGGACGCCGCCGAGAGCAGGAGCGCCTGCGCCGGGGCGGGGAACGGCATCTGTGTCACCGGCACCGACAAGAGCCCTCTGAAGGACGTCACCGTACGGTCGCTGACGGTGCGGGGATTCGCCGAGAACGGGCTGTGGGCCACCGGAACCGACGGGCTGGAGGTCAAGCACGTGGTGGCGGAGAAGAACGGCCGGTGGGGCATCGCCGAGGAACGCTCCGTACACAGTGTGCTCAGCCACAACCTCGTCCGGAAGAACGGCGACGCCGGACTGTTCGTGTCCAACACCGTCGGCACCGAGGAAGGCGCCCGGGACGCGGAGAGGACCGTGATCCGTTACAACCGGATGGCCGACAACCGGGTCGGCGTCACCGTGCGCCGACTGCGGAACCTGACCGTCGACCGCAACGAGGCCACCGGCAACTGCGCCGCCGTGTTCGTGGTGGGCGACGAGTCCGAGCCGCGGGCCGGCGCCCTGCGCGTGACGCGCAACTACGTCCACGCCAACAACAAGTACTGCCCCGAGACGCCCCGGCTGCCCTTCCTGCAGGGCTCGGGCATCGTCCTCACCGGCGCCGAGGAGACCCTGGTCGCCTACAACCGGGTCGAGGACAACAAGGGCACCTCTCCGCTGTCCGGCGGCATCGTGCTCTTCAAGAGCCTCGTCGGCACCGCCGGTGAGCACAACGACATCCGCGACAACCTGGTGACCGGCAACAGCCCGGCCGACCTGGCCAACCGGGACACCGCCAGGAACAACACGTTCAGCCGCAACACCTGCACGCTCTCCGAGCCCGCGGGCATGTGCTGACCGACCCGGCCCCACCGCCCCCCCACCAACTGCACGACAGCAGAAGCGAGGCAACGGATGACCACCGTTGATCCGGCTCCCCCACCGCCCATGCGGCTGCGGGAGCTCGTTTTCGGGGCGGCGTGCGCCGCCGCCGTACGCGCGGCCGTCCGCCTGGGCGTGGCGGACGCGCTGGACGACACCCCCATGACCGTCGACGACCTGGCAACGGCGGTGAAGACCCAGCCGCACACCCTGCGGCGGCTGCTGCGCGCCCTGTCCTGCCAGGGCGTCTTCACCGAGAACCCCGACGGCACCTTCGGGCACACCGAGATGTCCCGGCTGCTGCGCGAGGACGACCCGCACAGCCTGCGGTACATCGCCCTGTGGTGCACCGAGCCATGGACCTGGAACGTCTGGCCGCTGCTCGACGAGGCGGTGCGCTCCGGCGGCAACGTCTTCGAGGACGCCTACGACCAGGAGTTCTTCACCTACCTCAACGAGTCCGCCCCCGAGTCCGCCCACGTGTTCAACCGGGCCATGACGACGTCCAGCGAGCAGTCCGCGCGCGACGTGGCCCGGCTGCTCGACCTGGACGACGCCTCCTCGGTCGTGGACATCGGGGGCGGCCAGGGGCACGTCCTGGCCGGCCTTCTGGAGAAGCACCCCCACCTGCACGGCACCCTGCTCGACCTGCCGGGCGTCGTCGAGAAAGCGGACCCCCGGCTGCGCCGGGGCGGTTCGCTCGCCGGCCGGGTCGAGGTCGTGGCCCGGGACTGCCGCGAGGACGTCCCCGTCCGGGCGGACGTGTACATCATCAAGAACGTCCTCGAGTGGGACGACGACAGCACCCGCCGGGTGCTCGCCAACGTCCGCGCGGCGGCACGGCCCGGAGCCCGTGTCGTCGTCATCGAGAACCTCGTCGACGACACCCCGTCGATGCGGTTCACCACCGCCATGGACCTGCTGCTGCTCCTCAACGTCGGCGGCGCCAAGCACACCCGGCAGAGCATGGTCGACCGGCTGACCGGCGCGGGCCTCGTCATCGGCGACGTCAGCCCGGTCAACGCCTACCTCCACGCCTTCGAGTGCACCGTCCCCGGCTGACCGAAGGCACGCCGCCACCCCCGAGGCCGCCGGCCCCGCGACTGACGCGGGGCCGGCGGCCTCGGGGTTTCGGCGGCCGCTCGCTCAGGAGCCGGCGCTCCGCTCCCAGCGGTAGAAGCACTGCGCCATGGCGTCCTTGGGACCGCGCCAGGTGGCCGGGTCGTACGGGCTGACGTACGCCTCCAGCCGCTCGCTGATGCGGCGGAACTCGGGGTGTCCGGCGACCTTCGCGATCGCCGGCGCCGGGTCCTGCTCGGCCTCGATGAGGTGCAGGTACACGTCGTCGCCGAACTGGAAGAGGCTGCGCCGGCCGACACCGACCAGATGGGGGAGTTCACCCCGGTCGGAGGCGGCGAACACGTCGGCGATGTCCGGCGCCGAGCCGGGCTTCATCCGGGCGACGATGAGGGCGTGGTGCATCGGGTGTCCTTCCTTGGACCGGTGTTCAGCGCGAGGACGCGACGGACGCGCTCTCGCTGTCGCGGGCGACCTGCTCGATCCGGTCCCGGATGAGGGTCATCTGCGTACGGGAGTTGCGGTTGATGTTGTCCGTCATCCAGTCGTCGTCGACCGGGGCGTCGGGCTTCATCGCGAAGTCCTGCGTCCAGCGCATCTGCACGCCGCCCGGCAGCTCCGCGTACTCCCACACGATGTCCATGTGGGCGAACGGGCCCGTCTCGACCCGGCGGGCGTGGACCGTGCGCTTCCCGCGGTCCGGGGTGCGCTCCGACACCCAGCTCCACACCTTGCCGTTCTCGTCCGGGTGCATGGTCAGCCGGAACCTCGTCGTGGCGCCCTCGCGGGAGAGGACCTCCACGGACGCGTACTCGCTGAACAGCCGCGGCCAGTTCTCCAGGTCGTTGGTCATCTCCCACACGAGGTCGAAGGGAGCGTCGATGGTGATGCTGTTCTCGGTGTGTCCGGCCACTTTCAGGCTCCAGCCGTGAGGGTGCTGTTGATCAGGTTCAGGAACTCGCGGGGTGTACGGCAGCGCTCCGAGTCGGGGGGAAACGACTGGCCGTACCGGTTCTCCAGCTCGCCGACGATGCCGAGCAGACCGAGCGAGTCGAGGCCGAAGACGTCGAAGGGGGACTCCGCCGACTGCTTCAGTTCCCGGGGGTCGACGCTGATGCCGGCAGCCTGCTTCATCAGCGCGGCCAGCTCGTCGAAGGTCACTTCGGAGGTGATCATGGGTGCCTGCTCCTTCCCCGCCCGGTCCTAACGGGCGGAATCGTCACCGCGGCGCAGGACCAGCGCCGCGTTGGAGCCCATCAGTCCCCTGCTGAGGACCAGGGCGGTGCGCAGCTCGGCGGGGCGAGCGCGCGACATCACCAGGTCGATGTCGTGGCAGACGTCGAACACGTTGGGTGTCGGGGGTACCTGACCGTGCTCCATGGCGAGCACCGCGGCCACCGTGTCCAGCACGGGTGCCGCGCAGTAGGCGCGCCCGATGCCCGTCTTGGGCGCCGTGACCGGGACGCGGGTACCGTGCGCGCCCAGGGCGTCGGCGATCGCCAGCGCCTCGGCGCGGTCCGCCTCGGGGACGCCCAGGGCGTCGGCGAACACGACGTCGATCTCCTCCGGGGCACAGCCCGCCTCGTCGAGGGCGCCGCGGATCGCGCGGGCCAGACCCTCCCGGGACTCCGCCCAGCGGGAGGCCCCGGTGAACGTGGCGGCGTGGCCGGCCACGGTGGCCCGTACGGGCACTCCGCGCCTCCGGGCCCGGTCCTCGTCCTCCACGACGAGCAGCGCGCCGCCCTCGGCGGGCACGAAACCGCACGCCTTCTCGGTGAACGGGCGGTAGGCACGTTCGGGGTCGTCGAGGGTGCTGAGCTCGGGGTAGCCGAGCTGGCACACCATCGAGTACGGGGCCAGCGGCGCCTCCGCGGCGCCCACGACCATGACGTCGGTGCCGCGGCCCACGGCCCGGCTCGCGTGCGCGAGGGAGTCCAGACCGCCCGCCTCGTCGCTCGCCACCACCCCGCACGGCCCCTTGAGGCCGCTGCGGATGGAGATCTGGCCGGTGCTCGCGGCGTAGAACCAGGCGATGGACTGGTAGGGGCCGACGAACTTGGAGCCCTTCCCCCACAGTTTCTGCAGCTCGCGCTGGCCGAACTCGCCACCGCCCGATCCGGCGGCGGTGACCACGCCGATGGAGAACGGCTCGGCGGGATCGCCGCCGAGCCCGGCGTCGTCGAGGGCGAGGGCGGCGGCGGCCATCGCGAAGTGGCTGAACCGGTCGGTCTGCACCAGGAACCGGTCCTCGATGAGGGCCGCCGGGTCGAAGGCCCGGACCTCGCCCGCCACTCGGAGCGGCAGATGGTCACAGCCCTCGCGGCTGATCAGATCCAGCACGCCGATGCCTTCGCGGACGGACTTCCAGTAGGCGTCGGTCCGCAGTCCGTTGGGCGCGACCACACCGATGCCGGTGACGGCCGCGCGCCCGGGGCGTCGATTGCTCATCGTGTCCTCCCACCCGGCCCGGACAGCAGCACCGCGGACTGGAAGCCGCCGAAGCCGCTGCCGACGGAGAGCACATGGTTCAGCTTCCGCGGGCGGGCGGTGCGCGGCACGTAGTCCAGGTCGCACTCGGGGTCGGGGGTCTCGTAGTTCGCCGTGGGCGGCACCACCTGGTGCTTCAGCGCGAGGACGCAGGCGACCACCTCGATCGCGCCGATCGCGCCCAGCGAGTGCCCCACCATCGACTTGATGGAGCTCATGGGCGTCCCAAAGGCGTGCGCGCCCAGGGACCGCTTCACGGCGGCCGTCTCGTGCCGGTCGTTCTGCCGGGTGCCGGAGCCGTGCGCGTTGACGTAGTCGATCAGTGTGGGGTCGATACGGGCCTGGTCGAGCGTGGTGTCGATCGCCCGGGCCATCTCCAGTCCCTCACTGGTCAGACCGGTCATGTGGTAGGCGTTGCCGTAGGTGGCGTAGCCGCTGATCTCGCAGAGGATCTCCGCGCCGCGGGCCCGTGCGTGCTCGTACTCCTCGAGGACGAGCACGGCCGCGCCCTCGCCCATCACGAAGCCGTCGCGGTGGGCGTCGAAGGGCCGGGAGGCGTGCTCGGGGTCGTCGTTGTTGGGTGACGTCGCCTTGATGGCGTCGAAGCAGGCCATCGTGATCGGTGAGATCGGCGAGTCCGACGCCCCCGTGATGCAGACGTCGGCCCGGCCCTCGGTGATGGTGTGGAAGGCGTAGCCGACCGCGTCGAGCCCGGAGGTGCAGCCGGTGGAGACGGTCTGCACCGGGCCCCGGGCGTTGAACCGCTCGGCGACGACCGAGGCGAGCGTGCTCGGCGAGAAGGCCAGGTGCAGCTTCGGCTCCGCCTCCCGGTGGTCCACGTCCCAGCGCCGGCCGCGCTCGCTGACCCGCACGTAGTCGTGTTCCAGCCGGGTGGTGCCGCCGACCGCGCTGCCCAGCGAGACCGCGGTGCGCCAGGGGTCCACGGCCTCGGTGTCGAGTCCGGATTCCCGGACGGCCTCGGCGGCGGCGACCAGGGCGAACTGGAGGTAACGGTCCGCGTGTTGGCACAGATCCGCGTCCAGGCCGTGCTCGAACGGGTCGAAGTCGCATTCGGCGGCTATGCGCGAGCGCAGGCCCGCCGGATCGAACAGGGAGATGCCGCGGGTCGCGGTGCGGCCGGCTGTCAGAAGATCCCAGAACGCCGTCGCTCCGATGCCGCCGGGAGCGACCACACCTATACCGGTGACGGCCACCCGGCGGGTCATTTTATGGCCTCGCTCGGCTCGGCCGGCCGGCCGAGCTCGGGACCGCCGACCTTCAACTGCGGCCCGGCGACGGCGCTTTCGGTCTCCTCGGTGTCGACGTGGCCGAGGCTCGGATGCGGGGCGAGCGGGCCCAGGTGGAACACCATGCGGGCCTCCCGGTCGGAGACGTTGCGGAAGCGGTGCCGCATGTCGATCGGGATCATCAGTCCCTGCTCGGCGCGGAGCGCGAACGGCTCGCCGTCCAGGTCCACTTCGAGCGCGCCGCTGACCACGTACACGAACTCCTCGGAGTACGGGTGGTAGTGCTCGCCGATGCGCTCACCGGGCTTGATGATCGCCAGGCCCATGAAGCCGCTGGTGGAGCCCACGGTGGCCGGGGTGAGCAGGGTCCTGAGGTCGCCTCCGCGCCGTCGGTTGGGTTCCGTCTCGCTCAGGTCCACGATGCGTGGATGCTGCTTGGACATGGTTGTTACCTCCGGGTGTGCCGGTGACGTCCGGGCGGGCACGGCCCGGACGTCACCGCGGTGGACCGTCAGGAATCCGCAGAGCTGCGGTCGGTGACGGGCATCATGTCGGCGTGCGCCAGGAGCCGGTGCAAGGTGCGCTCCGAGTCCAGGGAGCCCTCGACGCCGATCGCGGCGCCGTCCAGGAGACGCTCCAGCTCGGCCGCCTTGCCCGGGGCCTTGACGCCGAGGGCGGCGGCGGGGTCGAGATCGAGTTCGCCGGTGACGTCGATCATGCGGACCACGACGTCGTCGCGCTGGAAGACGGTGCTCGCGTACACCGGGCTGTCCGGGTCGTTCGCCGCGGCCTCGTCCTGGTGGGCGAGGAACCGGGCCAGCTCCAGGCCGCGGTCCGTCACAGCCGGGTAGTACAGCATGTGCCGCCGCAGGCGGGCGGGTTCCGGGCGACCGGCCGCCACGTGCTGCATGGCCGGGAGCGCCGCCCGGGTGAAGAACACCCGCGCGGAGTCGGAGTCGGACAGATCCCGGTCCTGCTCCAGATAGGGGTTGATGGCCTCTTCCACCGCCTGGACCTCGGGCTGACTGGCCACGTGGCACAGGGTGGCCAGCAGGTCGCCCTCCACCTCCACGGCCCGCACGACACGGTTGCCGTGCATGAAGAGTGAGGTGCGGTGCAGTCGTGTGATGCCGTTGATCCGCGCCTCGGGCGCCTCGTAGTTGGCCAGGATGTCCACGACCTTGGACTCGGAGCCCGGCTTCACGGTGAAGGTGAGGGCGTGACGGGTCATCCCGGCACCCACGCGGGGTGCCTTCTGGAGGCTCGTCCGCGCGACCTCGGTGGTGAGCGGCTGGTCCGGATGGGTCTCGCGGAGGACGCTGTAGCGCATCGACCGGGTGTCCCGGACGCAGCTGTGCATCGGCCGGACGATCTCGATGTGCTCCTCGCTGTTCACCCACGCGAGGAACGGCAGGGCGCTCTCCCACTCGCTGGTGATGAGCCACTGCGAGGGGTTCTCGATCGACTGGCACAGTTGGTCACTGATGTGACCGGGGACGGACGCGACCTTGTTGCGCATGTGCTCGTACGCGTCGAGGAACTGCTCCTGGGCCCCGTCGTGCAGGTCGAGCAGCAGGATCACCCGCAGCCTCGAGCCGTCGAACGCCGACTGCGATATGCGTGCCGACATGGTCATCCGGCGCACCTCTCCTCTTCTTCGGAAGGTCAGGAACGACCGCCGTGTCCGAAGGGCCGGGGTCGCCATGAGTCGATCGTTGACGCGACTTTCCGGTGCGCGCGAGCGACACGGGGCAGGCGGGTGAACCGCGCGCCATCCGGGTGCCGCCGGGACGCGGACCGGCCCGCACCGGGCATGAAAGGTGCGTCCTGTTCCACAGCCCGTCGAGGGCGACGCTGGAGGCGTTTCAATGAATCGATCGGATACGGCCGGCCGGGCGGATCACCGCACGCCGGTCCTCATCGTCGGCGGCTCCCTGGTGGGCCTGTCCATGTCCCTGTTCCTGGGACGCCTCGGTGTGCCGCACACGCTCGTCGAACGCCACGCGGGCACGTCGATCCACCCACGCGGGCGGGGAAACAACGTACGCACCATGGAGCTGTTCCGGGCGGCCGGACTCGAGCAGCGCATCGGCCGGGCCGCGTCGGTCCTGTCGGAGAACCACGGCATCTGGCAGACCCCGAGCCTGGCGGGTGACGAGGGCGAGTGGCTGCTCCAGGAGATCGACCCCGGTGGCGGCCTCGCCCGCTTCAGCCCCAGCGGGTGGTGCCTGTGCAGCCAGAACGACCTGGAACCGGTGCTCCTCGAGGGAGCCCGCGAACTCGGCGGGGATCTGCGCTTCGGGACGGAGATGCTCTCCTTCGACCAGGACACCGAGGGTGTGACGGTGCTGGTCAAGAGCCGGGAGACCGGCGAGCACGCCAGGATCCGGGCGGACTACCTCGTCGCCGCCGACGGCCCGCGCAGCCCCGTCCGTGAGGCGCTGGACATCGGGCAGAACGGCCCGGGCGACCTGTTCCACAACGTGAGTCTCACGTTCACCTCCCGTGACCTCGCCGGCGTCGTCGGGGACCGGCGGTTCATCGTCTGCTACCTGACCAACCCGGACGCCGACGGAGCCCTGCTGCCGGTCGACAACCGGGAGCACTGGGTGTTCCACGCCCCCTGGCACCCCGAACACGGCGAAACCATCGAGGAGTTCACCGACGAGCGGTGCGTCGCTCACATCCGGAAGGCCGTCGGAGTGCCGGACCTCGACGTGGAGATCACCGGCCGGGCCGCCTGGCACGCCGCCGAGCGGGTCGCCGAACGGTACGCGGACGGCCGGGTGTTCCTGGCCGGCGACTCCGCCCACGAGATGTCGCCCACCGGGGCGTTCGGCTCCAACACCGGCATCCAGGACGCCCACAACCTCGCCTGGAAGCTGGCCGCCGTGCTCGGCGGCTGGGCCGCGCCCGGCCTGCTGGAGTCCTACGACGCCGAACGCCGGCCCGTCGCGGAGGCGACCAGTGCCCGTGCCTCCTCCCGTTCGAGCGAGCACAGCCACCCCGGATACACGCCCGCCCCCGGCGCCCCCTCCCTCGGAGCCCCCTCCCTAGGAGCCCCCGCCCCCGGTGGTCCCGGAGCCGGTGGCCCCGGCGGTCCCGGCAGGCCTGGCGGTCCTGGAGCCGGTGGCCCCGGCGGTCCCGGCAGGCCTGGCGGTCCTGGAGCCGGCGGTCCCGGAGCCGGTGGTCCCGGTGGCCCCGGGATGAAGCAGGGCGGCATCCTCAACGTGGCGCTCTGCTACCGCTATCCGCGCGGCGCGGTCCTGGGCGCCGACCAGGCGGCGCCGGTCATCCCCGACGGGGTGATGCTGACCGGCGAGCCCGGCAGCCGGGCCCCGCACGTGTGGCTGGAGCGCTCCGGCACCCGGATCTCCACGCTCGACCTGTACGAGCGGTCGTGCGTGCTGCTGAGTTCCGCGAACGGCGCCTGCGACTGGCACACCGCGGCGGCGGAGGTCGCGAAGGACCTGTCCGTACCGCTCGACGCGTACCGGGTGGGTGACGGCCCCGACGCGGAACTGAGCCCCGAGGGCGGTGCCGACTGGGCCCGGGCGCACGGGATCACCGCGGACGGCGCGGTACTGGTCCGCCCCGACGGCTTCGTCGCCTGGCGCTCCGAAGGGCCCGTACCGGGCCCGGCGGAGGTGCTGCGGGAGGTCGTCACCACCGTCCTGGCGCGGAACTGACGGGAGAGCGGCGGCCGGCGGGCGTCACGCTCGGCCGATGCCGCCCTGCCGTCCCCGTTCCGACTTGGACATGTGCTGCTCGAAGCGCTGGAGGGCGGGGCCGTCGACGTCCCAGGGCCAAGGGGTGACCATGCCCTGGAGGGCCTGGAAGACAGGGTGCGCGTCGGCGGCCCGGCCGGCCGCGCACAGCGCGTACGCCAAGACGTTCAGATCGGCCAGCGCCGCCGCGTGCTGGAAGAAACCCGGCTTCGCCCACAGCGCGGCCGCCTGCTCCAGCGCGGCCGCGATCTGCCCGCCCTCCCACAGCTGACCGGCCGTCATGGCCCGCACCCCGCCCTGCGCCAGCAGCCCCTGGTACTGCCGTACGGCGGCGGTCAACTCGACCGCCGCACATGGCGCGTTGGCCGGGATACGGGTGCGCACCACGTCGACGAAGTCGAGGACGGCCGCGCTGGAACCCCCTTCCTCCGGCGACAGGTACGCGAGCATCTGCAGATACGCCTCACGGTGCCAGCGGTCGCGCCCGGTGGCCTCCCGCCAGACGGCGTTGACGTCGTTCTGGCCGTAGCGCTCGATCCGGGACACACCGAGCAGGACCACCCACGGCAGCGGATCCTCCGGTCTTCGTTCGGCGGCCTGGTGGCACTGGGAGACCAGCTGTCCGGCGTCCTCCAGGTGCCCGTCCCGCAGACCGCGTGTCAGTCCGGCCCAGGAGTGGAGCAGCAGGGCGTCCGCGCTCCCCGGCTCCCTGTCCAGCCACGCCGCCGCGAGCCCCGCGTCGGCCGTCGCCTCGGCCAGTACGGACAGCCGGTGGCCGCGCCGGTCCCAGTCGTCCCCGGACTCCTCCAGCAAGGAGGCCACGAGCGTCACGTCCGCGGCCTTGCCGCCCCCGTTCCGCTTGCTCAACCGCCCGAGCACGCGCGCCAGGTCGGCGTCGTCGAGGGCGGGCACTGTCCGAGGTCTGCTGGTGCGACTGCTGAAGAGGGCCATGCCGGAAGACTAGGAACTCCACGTGCCCCGGCAACCAGGACGGGGTGATCGTTACCGATCTGCCCCTTACCGCCGGTACGCCGGGCAGGCCGGGGCGGGGCGGGGCACCTCACCGGCCCCGCCCCGTCGTTCCGCTTGCCGGCTGCCCGGGTCAGACCGCCGGGGCCGGGTAGGTCGGGTACTCCACCCCGGAAACGTACTGGACGACCCGGACGACCTGGCAGGAGTAGCCGAACTCGTTGTCGTACCAGAGGTAGAGGATCGCGTTGTCGCCCTCGACCTTCAGTGCGCCGGCGTCGACGATCGAGGCGTGGCGCGAGCCGATGAAGTCGCTGGAGACCGCGTCGGGTGCGCTGATGAAGTCGATCTGGCGCTTGAGCGGCGAGGTCAGCGACACGTTGCGCAGGTGGTCCAGGACCTCCTGACGGTCGGTCGCGCGGCCCAGCTGGAGGTTGAGGATCGCGATCGAGACGTCCGGCACGGGGACCCGGATCGAGCTGCCGGTGATGGTCGCGTCGAGGTCGGGCAGCGCCTTGGCGACGGCCGAGGCGGCACCCGTCTCGGTGATCACCATGTTCATCGGCGCCGAACGGCCGCGGCGCTCCGACTTGTGGTAATTGTCCAACAGGTTCTGGTCGTTGGTGAACGAGTGCACCGTCTCCACGTGCCCGCGCAGCACACCGTACTCGTCCGCCATCGCCTTCAGCGGCGGCACGATCGCGTTGGTGGTGCAGGACGCGCAGGACAGGATCCGCTCGTCCGGCTTGAGGGTGTCGTGGTTGACGCCGTGCACGATGTTGGGCACGTCGCCCTTGCCGGGCGCGGTCAGCACCACCTTGTCGATACCGGGACGCAGGTGCTGCGAAAGCCCTTCGCGGTCGCGCCACTTGCCTGTGTTGTCGATGAGGATGGCGCTCTTGATGCCGTACGCCGTGTAGTCGATCTCCGTCGGGTCGCCCGCGTAGATCACCTTGATGGTGTTGCCGTTGGCGACGATCGTGTTGTTCGCCTCGTCGACGGTGATCGTGCCCTGGAACTGACCGTGCACGGAGTCGCGGCGCAGCAGCGAGGCCCGCTTGACGAGGTCCTGCTCACCGCCCTGGCGGACCACGATCGCGCGCAGCCGCAGCCCGTTGCCGGACCCCGACTTCTCGATGAGCAGCCGGGCCAGGAGGCGGCCGATGCGGCCGAAGCCGTAGAGGACGACGTCGCGCGGCTCACGGCGGTCGATCCTGCCGGCGCCGGTCGCGCCGGCGACGGCCTCGGCGGTGAACTCGGCCACCGACCGGCCCCGGTCGTCGGCGCGGTGGGCCTCGGCGAGCAGGCCGATGTCGATCTGGGACGGGCCGAGGTCGAGCGTGGTGAGCGCCTGCAGGAAGGGCAGCGTCTCGGTGACCGAGAGCTCCTCGCCGGCGATCTGCCGGGCGAAGCGGTGGGTCTTGAGAATGCTGACCACCGACTTGTTCACCAAGGAGCGGCTGTGCAGCAGGACGGTCACGTCCCGCTCCCGGTGCAGCTTCCCGATGATCGGGATCATCGACTCCGCGATCTCCTCGCGGTGCTTCCAGTTGGTGAACGAGTCTTCGTTGACAGTCACAGGATCATCTTTCGAGCTAGAGGGTGCTCATATGATAGCCACGTGGGTCCTCGGGTCCGGAGGGGGTGCCGGAAGGCTGGTGATCACCCCGGAACCTGCAGGGTTGCGCGACATGCGAACGGGTACGCGTGCAGCACTGTGCCCGGGCCGGATCTTGTCCCGGGCGGGCCGTAGGACCGCCGCTACCAGGGAATCTGCCATGGAAACACCCGCGCACGAGAACAACGCCCCCACGCCCGCGCAGCGGGCCCTGGACACCCTGTCGGAGAACACCCAGGACACGATGGCGCTGGACGCCCTCGCGAACAGCGACGTACTGATCCCGGTACCGGACGACGCGGGCGACGAGGAGGCCGCCGACCCCGGCGCGGTCGCCCTTCCGGTGCTGGAGCAGCCGGGCGGCACCCAGGTGGTGCCCGTGTTCACGTCCGAACTGGAGATGGCCGGGCTGCTGCCGTTCGTCTCCCGTTACCGGCTCGTCCCGCTCGGCGCGCTCGCCGCCCAGTGGCCGGCCGAGGAGCTGTCGCTCACCATCGACGGCAGCTCCGAGCACCGTCTGACGCTCACCTCGGAGGGAGTGCGTACGCTGCTGGCCCGCCCGTGAGCCGGCCGGGCCCGCGCGCTATTCGCTCAGCGTGCGGGCCAGGGCGGCGCGCTGCACCGGCAGCGCCTCGGCGTGCAGCTCGCGTCCCTTCGGTGTGAGCTGCACATACACGCCGCGCCGGTCCTCCAGGCACATGCTGCGCTCCACCAGGCCGTCCTTCTCCAGGCGGGCGATGAGGCGGGACAGCGCGCTCTGGCTGAGGTGGACCCGGCCCACCAGGTTCTGCACCCGGCACTGCTCGCCGCCCGGGGGCGTCGTGGCCGCGAGCAGATCGAGCACCTCGAAGTCGGAGGCCCCCAGACCGTACGGATGCAGCGCGCGGTCGATCTCGCCCAGGGTGCGCGCGTGCACCGCGAGGATGTCACGCCACCGTTCCTCGAGCCGCGTACCGGCCGTCTTCGCTGCCATACCCGAACGGTAACACTTGTTCGATATTCAATGAGCGTGCAATGACGTCCCTTCCGGCAGGTCAGGAGGGTCAGGCGGGCGCATTCTGGAACAGGCCGAGGAGGTTGCCGTCCTGGTCCTGCACGGAGGCGGTCAGTGCGCCGCCGCCGACGTCCCGCACGTCCTGCACGGGCTTCGCCCCCGTCTCCAGCAGAGCGGCGAGGGTCTCCTGGATGTCGGCCACCCGCCAGTAGGGAACCGGCCCGGTCATGCCCTTGGCGTGCCCCTTGGGGTCCAGGCCGATCTCGTGCGCCTCGGTCCGGAAACCGACGTAGTACGGCTCGTCCGTGTACGGCTCCACCCCGAGCAGGGCGTGGAACAGTGCTTTCGCCCGGCCGAGGTCGTTGACGGGGTAGACGATCGTCTTCAGGCCGTCGATCATGACGTACTCCTCATCGAAGCGGGCCCGGCGCCCGAACGCGCCGGTTCCTCCACGCTAGGCCGCGGGAGGGGCGCCCGGCTTCTCCGATCCTGACCGCCTGACCGTCCGGGGGCTCCCTACGTCGAGTCCCGCCTCACCAGCTCCGTCGGCAGGATCACCGCCGCCGGGTCCTCGCCGCCGATCTGGGCCAGCAGCACCCGCACCATCTCCGTGCTGATGCGGTCCCACGGCTGGCGGATGGTGGTGAGCTCCGGACTCGCGGCGACGGCCGCGGGGGAGTCGTCGAAACCACCGACCGCGACGTCCTGAGGCACCCGGCGCCCCGCCCGGTGCAGCGCCGTCAGCACACCCTGGGCCATCAGGTCGGACGCGACGAACACCGCGTCCAGGTCCGGGGCCTGCGCCAGCAGCAGCTCGGCGCCGGCCTCGCCGCTGGCCCGGCTGTAGTCCCCGGAGACGACCAGCCGCTCGTCGGCCTCGACGCCCGCCTCGGCGAGCACCTCCCGGTAACCGGCCAGGCGCTCCACACCGCCCGGGGTGTCGAGCGGACCGGTCACCACGCCGATCCGGCGCCGGCCCAGCGCCAGCAGGTGCCGCACCATGTCACGCGCGCCGTCCCGGTCGTCGGCGGCCACGTAACTCACCTTCGAGCCCAGCCCGATCGGTTTTCCGCACGCGACCAGTGGCACACCCGCCGCCCGCAGTTCCTCCGCCACCGGGTCACCGGAGTGGCTGGACACCAGCAGCACCCCGTCGACGTGCCCGGCGGTGATGTACCGGGTGATGCGCCGCCGTTCGTCGTCCGTACCGGCCAGCATCAGCAGCAACGGCACGTCGTGCGCGGCCAGCGCCTGCGTGCAACCCCGCAGCAGGACATTGAAGTTGGGGTCCTCGAAGAACCGCTCCTGGGGCTCCGTGAGCAGGAAACCCACCGAGTCCGACCGTCCGGTGATCAGTGAGCGGGCATGCCGGTTGACGACGTAACCCGTCTTGCGGATCGCGGCGTCGACCGCGTCCGCCGCGGCGGGGCTGACGTAGTGACCGCCGTTGAGCACCCGCGAGACCGTGCCGCGCGAGACACCGGCCTCACGCGCCACGTCGTGGATCGTCGGCGGCCTGCGCCTGCCCCCCGTGTTGCCCATGGTCATGACTTTACGGCCCCGGAGAGCAGATCCAGACTCCAGAACCGCTGGATGACCAGGAACAGCGCGACCAGCGGGAACACGGCGAGGAACGCGCCCGTGATCACCAGGGTGTACAACGCCGGGGTGTTGGCGCCCTGTTCGAGGAGCGTGTACAGACCGAGGGTGATCGGGAACTTCTCGTCGTCGCTGAGCATGATGTACGGCAGCAGGAAGTTGTTCCAGATCGCCACGAACTGGAACAGGAAGACCGTCACCAGGCCGGGCACCATCATCGGCAGCGCGACCCGGGAGAAGATCCGCCACTCGCCCGCGCCGTCCATCCGCCCGGCCTCCACCACGTCCGCCGGCACCGCGGCCGCGGCGTAGATCCGCGCGAGGTAGACGCCGTACGGGGAGAGGATCTGCGGCAGCAGCACCGACAGGTAGGAGTCCGTGAGGTCCGCCTGCGCCAGCAGCAGGTACTGCGGGACGGCGAGGATCACCGGCGGCATCAGCACGCCGGCGAGCAGCACGTTGAACAGCGTCTCGCGGCCCCGGAAGCGGTAGATCGCCAGCGCGTAGCCGCTGAACGCCGACACGCACGTCGACAGCAGCGCGCCCAGACCGGCGTACAGGGCGGAGTTGCCCATCCACTGCCAGTAGACGCCGTCGCGGTAGGCGCTGAGGTCGGAGAGGTTGTCGGCGAGGCCGGTGCCCGGCCAGAACGTGAAGGTGGAGAACAGCTCCGAGCCGGACTTGGTGGACGCGATGACCACCCAGGCCACCGGCAGCAGACAGTAGAGCGCGCCGAGCAGCAGCGTGACGGTCGGGATCAGCGCGGTCCGGCGGGGGCGCGCCGGCCTCCGGGCGGTGCCGGCCGCGGGTTCGGCCTTGTGCAGGGCAAGGGAGCTCATCGGGCGGCCTCCTGCTTGTTGCGCCGGTTCGCGGCCCGCAGGAACCCGAAGGACAGCACCAGGGTGGCGAGCGCGATGAGGGTGGCCTGTGCGGCGGCCGCGTGGATGTCGCCCTTGCCGAAGGCGTCCTGGTACACCTTCATCAGTGGACTCCAGGTGGTGGACACGGAGTTGGTGAGCGGTTTGAGGGTGGTCGGTTCGTTGAACACCTGGAGCGTCGCGATGATCGAGAAGAAGAAGGTCAGCACCAGGGAGGGCGCCACCATCGGGATCTTGATCCGCAGCGCGATCTGCAGCGGCGTGGCACCGTCCAGCTTGGCTGCCTCGTACACCTCGGCGGGGATGGCCCGCAGCGCGGTGTAGATGACGATCATGTTGAAGCCGGTACCGCCCCAGACCGCGATGTTCGACAGCGCCAGGTACAGCGGACCGCCGTCCAGCAGATCCGGCTGCGGCAGACCGAGTTTCCCGAGCACGAAGTAGAACGGGCTCACGTCCGGCAGGTAGAGGAAGCCCCACAGCAGGGCCGCCACCACTCCGGGGACGGCGTACGGCAGGAAGATCGCGAGCCGGGTGAAGGGGGCGAGCCGCACCTTCTCGGAGTCGAGCATCAGCGCGAACAGCAGCGCCAGGCCCAGCATGACCGGCACCACGATGCAGCCGTAACCGAGCACGCGCAGCGCGCCGTTCAGCAGTTCGCTGTCGGAGAGGGCGCCGGTGTAGTTCTCCAGACCGGCCCAGACCTCCTTGCGGGCGCCGGCGCCCAGCCCGAGGCCGGACACCTGCACCTTGCGGAAGCTGAGCCAGACGGCGTACCCGATGGGCAGCGCGAAGAAGAGGGCGAACAGGAGGATCGCGGGTACGAGGAAGCCGTACGGGGCCCCCTCGACCCCGTACGACCTCCGGCGGGCCGGGGACTTCACTCCGCGACTCCGAAGCCCTGCTTCTGCAGGTCGGCGACCGTGTCCTGCTGCATGGTGTCCAGGGCGGCGGTGAAGTCCGACTTGTTCTTCGCGGCGGCGCCGAAGGCGTCCTTGAACGTCGTGTAGGCGACGTTGACGTTCGGTCCCCAGGCGGACGGCGCGGTGGTCTCCGCGATCGCGGCGGCCTTCTTGTAGAAGTCGGGCTGGTTGGCGAAGTACCCGGGCGGGCTCATGAAGGCGCCGCTGAGCTGGGCCGAGGTGGAGGCCGGGTAGATGCCGCCCTCCTTCGCCAGCGCGTTCAGCGCGTCGCCGTCGGTGTTCAGCCAGGCGGCGAACTTCGCGGCGGCCTCCTTGTTCTTGGAGTCCGTGGTCACGCCGGTGGAGGAACCGCCCCAGCTGCCGGTGCGGCCCTCGCCCTCGTTCCACTGGGGGAGCGGGGCCATGGCCCACTTGCCCTTGGTGTCGGGCGCGGCCGTGGTCAGCGTGCCCGGCGCCCACACGGCGCTCACCCACGCGATCTGCTTGCCGGTGTTGAGCGCCTTGTTCCAGGCCGGGGTGTACATCGGCTGGTTGTCAATGGCGCCCTCCTCGACCAGGCCGCCCCAGAACTCGGCGACCTTCTTGGTCGCGTCGTCGTTGATGCCGACCTTCCACTTGTCGCCGGAGGTGGTCCACCACTGGGCGCCGGCCTGCTGGGCGAGGCCCGCGAACAGGCCGGAGTCGTTGGCGGAGAAGGTGGTCAGGTCCTTGTCGGGAGCCGCCTTCTTCAGCTTGCGGGCGGTCTCGGCGAACTCCTCCCAGGTGGCCGGGACGGAGAGCCCGTACTCCTTGAACAGGTCCTCGCGGTAGTAGAACATCATCGGCCCGATGTCCTGCGGGACCGCGTAGACGGCGTCCGTGCCGAGCGTGGTCTGCTGCCAGACGCCCTCGGCGAACTTGCTCTTCACGTCGCCCACGGTGTCCGCCACGTCGGCGAGCGCGTCATTGCTGACCAGCGTGGGCAGCGCCTGGTACTCCGCCTGCACCAGATCGGGCGCCTTGCCGGCCTTGTGCGCGGTGAGGATCTTGGTGACCAGCGTGTCGCCGGAGGCCTGCTTCTTCACCGTGACGGTGATCTGCTCCTTCTTGCCCGGCCCCTTGTTCCACAGGTCGACGACCTTGTCCATGCCGGGGGTCCAGGTCCAGTACGTCAGTGAGACCGGGCCCGACTGTGCCTCGCCGTCGTCGGACGACGAGCCGCAGGCGGCGAGTGCGGTGGCGCCGAGCGCGACGGCGACGGCGGAACTCACGAGGCGACGGCGCTTCGTGTACGGCATGGAACTCTCCCCTGACCTGGGGTCCTCGCCTGCTGCGAGAACCTGCCATGCTTCTGTGAGCGTTCACAGTAGAGAAACATCCCGGACACTTGTCAATGGTTGTTGCTGTGCGGTTATGTTGGCCTCGCACCGCCAAAAATGTGTGTGCACGTTCCCAAAAGATCGACACATCGGGAGAGAATCCATGCCGGAGACCACCCCCAGGGGCCTCACCGGGCTTGCCTTCGGTGGGGACTACAACCCCGAGCAGTGGCCGGAAAGCGTCTGGGACGAGGACGTCCGGCTGATGCGGGAGGCCGGCGTCACCATGGTGAGCGCCGGGATCTTCTCCTGGGCCCTGCTGGAACCCTCGCCCGGCGTGTACGACTTCGGCTGGCTCGACCGCAACCTGGACCTGCTGCACGGAGGCGGCATCCGTGTCGACCTCGGCACACCCACCGTGGTGCCGCCCGCGTGGTTCTACCGCGCCCACCCCGACGCGCTGCCCGTCACCGAGGACGGCGTGCGTCTGGAGTTCGGCTCCCGCGGCGCCATCTGCCACAGCAACGCCGACTACCGGGCCGCCGCCGCGAACATCACCACGAAGCTCGCCGAGCGCTACGGCGACCACCCCGCGCTCGCCCTGTGGCACGTCCACAACGAGTACGGCGTCCCCGTCTCCGCCTGCTACTGCGACTCCTGCGCCGCCCACTTCCGCCGCTGGCTGGAGCGGGAGTACGGCACGGTCGACGCCGTCAACGAAGCCTGGGGGACCGCGTTCTGGGGCCAGCACTACGCCGGCCTCGACCAGATCAACCCGCCGCGCCGGACCGCGACGGTCGGCAATCCGGCCCAGGCGCTGGACTACCGGCGGTTCGCCGACGCCACGATGCGCGAGAACTTCGTCGCCGAGCGGGACATCCTGCACCGCCTCTCGCCCGGTGTCCCGGTCACCACCAACTTCATGACCGCCCTCAGCCAGTGCGACTCCGTCGACTACTGGGCCTGGGGCCGCGAGGCCGATCTCGTCACCAACGACCACTACCTGATCACCGACGGCCGCCGCACCCACGTCAACCTCGCCATGGCCGCCGACCTCACCCGCTCCGTCGCCGGCGGCGCCCCCTGGCTGCTGCTCGAACACTCCACCTCGGGCGTCAACTGGCAGCCCCGCAACCCCGCCAAGGCTCCCGGCCAGATGGCACGCAACTCCCTCGCGCACGTGGCCCGCGGCTCCGAGGGCGCGATGTTCTTCCAGTGGCGCCAGTCCCGGCGCGGCGCCGAGAAGTTCCACTCCGCGATGCTGCCGCACGGCGGCACCGAGACCCGTGTCTTCCGCGAGGTGACCGAACTCGGCGCGTCCGTCCAGTCGTTGGCGCCGATCCGGGGCACCCGCACCGAGGCCGACGTCGCCGTGCTGTGGGACTGGCAGTCCTGGTGGGCGCAGAACCTCGACTGGCACCCCAGCGAGGACCACGACGCCCGCGAACGCGCCGACGCCTACTACGAGGCCCTCTACGACCACCACCTCACCGTCGACTTCGCCCACCCCGAAGCCGACTTGTCGAGGTATCCCCTTGTCGTCGTACCGGCCCTGTACCTGATGACGGAGGCGGCGGGGAACAACCTCAGGGAGTACGTCGAGAACGGCGGCACCCTCGTGGTGTCGTACTTCTCCGGCATCGTCGACGAGCACGACGCCGTGCACGACGGCCCCTACCCCGGCGCCCTGCGCGACGTCCTCGGCCTGACCGTCGAGGAGTTCTCACCCCTGCTCCAGGGCGAGCGGGTACGCCTGACCGGCCCCGACGGCCGCGAGTTCGGCGCCGACGTGTGGACGGAGTTCGTGGTGCCGCAGGGTGCCGAGCCGGTGTGGACGTACGCCGACGGCCTGACCGCGGGCCGCCCGGCCGTCACCCGGCACCGCCTCGGCGAGGGCACCGCCTGGTACGTCTCCACCCGGCTCGGCGCCGAGGACCTCGCCACCCTGCTCGGCCGGGTCGTCGAGGACACCCGGATCGCCCCGCGCACCGACCTGCCCCGCGACGTCGAAGTGGTGCGCCGCGCGGGCGAGTCGGGCACCTTCCTGTTCGCGATCAACCACACCGCCACCGACGCCAAGGTGCCGCTGGACGCCCCCGGCACCGAGCTGCTGACCGGTGAACGGGCCGCGGGCCGCCTCGCGGTCCCGGCCGGGGCCGTCCGGGTCGTACGACTCGACGGCTGAGCCGCGACTCCCCTCCGCCCGCGTGAGCACACCGGCCGCGGGCGGAGGGGGCCCTCACCTCTCTCCGGGGGTGCGGGGCACCCCTCTCCCCACGTCGAAGGGACGACGAACGCCCATGTTCCATCCCAGACGCACACTCCGCGCCCTGTTGCCGCCGCTCGTGGCCGGGCTCGCCCTCACCGCCCTGCCCGCCCAGACCGCCACGGCCGCGAGCACGCTCACCAACGGCGGCTTCGAGACCGACGGTTCGGGCACCGCCACCCCGGCCGGCTGGTCCGAGTACGGCGACACGGCCGCCTCGTACACGGAGTCCGGTGGCCGCAGCGGCGGTCACCGGCTGTCCCACTGGTCGTCCTCGGCCTACACGGTGGAGACGTACCAGTACCTGTCGGGCCTGGCCGCCGGCGACTACCGGCTCACCGCCTGGGTCCGCTCGGGCGGCGGCCAGAACGCCGCGTACCTCGCCCTGAAGAACTGCGGCGGCGCCGAGCAGCGCACCGACCTGCCGGTGTCCGACTCCGGATGGATACGGATCGTCGTGCCGGTCCGGGTGACCGGCAACCAGTGCACGGTCAGCGTCAACAGCGACGCGAACGCCGGCAACTGGATCAACGTCGACGACCTGACCCTCACCCGGGGCACCTCGGGCCTGTCGGTCAAGGGCGCCGACATCTCCTCCCTGCCCAAGAGCGAGGCCAGGGGCGGGGTCTACCGGACCGCGTCCGGCACCGCAGGCGACCCGGTCGCGATCCTGAAGTCCGCCGGAATGAACTACGCCCGCCTGAAGGTCTGGGTCGACCCGGCCGACGGCTACAACGACAAGGCGCACGTCCTGGCCCTGGCCAAGCGGATCAAGGCACAGGGCGTGAAGCTGCTGGTCGACTTCCACTACTCGGACGCCTGGGCCGACCCGGGCAAGCAGAACAAGCCCGCCGCCTGGGCCGGACACGGCTACGGGCAGCTGAAGAAGGACGTCTACGACCACACGTACGACGTGCTGAACGCCCTCAAGGCGCAGGGCACCACCGCCGACATGGTGCAGGTGGGCAACGAGATCAACGGCGGCATGCTGTGGAACGAGGGCTCCACCGACAACTGGACCCAGCTCGCCGGACTGCTCAACTCCGGCTACGACGCGGTCAAGGCGGTCAGCCCGTCCACGGTCGCCGCGCTGCACCTCGCCGAGGGCGGTGACCTCGACGGCACCCGCTGGTGGTTCGACAACGCGGTCTCCCACGGCGTGAAGTTCGACGCCGTCGGCCTGTCGTACTACGGCTACTGGCACGGCACGCTGCACGACTTCCAGACGACCCTGGACGACGCGGCCGCCCGCTACGGCAAGCCCGTCTTCGTCGCCGAGACGGCCTACCCGTTCCGTCTGGACAGTGAGGACGGCCTCGAGAACATCATCGACCTCGGTGGTGAACTCGTCCCCGGCTACCCGGCGTCCACCACCGGGCAGACCCGCTGGATGAACGACGTGGCGAGCATCGTGGAGGCCGTCCCGAACGGCCGCGGCCTCGGCGTCTTCTACTGGGAGGCCACCTGGACCGCCCGCGGCGGCAATGGCTGGGACCCGGCCGACCCGTCCTCCGGCAACGGCTGGGAGAACCAGGCGCTGTTCGGCTACGACGACCGCGCGCTGCCCGCGACGGCGTGGTTCCGCCACCGCTGAGCCCGCCGACCCGGCCCCGCCGACCGGCGGCGGGGCCGAACGGCCCTTTCGCGCAGGCCCGTTGAGTCCCGGACAAGGTGCCTCCAGTACGGGACACGGGGCTCTCGCAAGCGGCAGAGTGGAAGGGCTCCGGAGCGCGAGGCCCGGCGCGGAGGTGTACGAGATGCCGAGGACCCCCGTCGACGGGACACGACTGCGCATCCTGACGCTGCTGAGGGAACAGGACACGTCGGCCGACGGTCTGACCGCGGAGGCCGTCGCCGCACGGCTCGCCCTGCCCCGCCCGGTCGCCCTCACCCACCTGCGGTTGCTCACGGCCCTCGGCCTGCTGCGCACCGGCCGCTCCGGCGGCCGTGTGCGCTACCGGCGCGACGAGATACGGATCGCCGAGGTGGCGCAGCTGTTCGAGAAGGGATGGCAGCGCCCACGGCCGCGACGCGACCCGCCGCGTTCCGGGACGTTACGCTGATCGCGAGCGAGTGGGAGACGTACGACGGTGACAGCCCCGGAAACCGAGGGCCTTCGGGTCCGCCCCGCCTTCCGCGCCCAGGCCCCCGTCGTCGCCGCGGTCGCACTGGGCGGGGGCGCGGGAGCGACGGCCCGGTACGCGGCGTCCCTGTGGTGGCCGACCCCGGCGCACGGGTTCCCCTGGACGATCCTCTGGGTCAATGTCGCAGGCTGCGCCGTCATCGGCGTGTTCATGGTGATCATCACCGAGGTCCGCGCCGCCCACCCGCTTCTGCGCCCGTTCTTCGGCACCGGTGTCCTCGGCGGTTTCACCACCTTCTCGACGTACGCCGTCGACGCCCGCGACCTGTTCGACGGCGGCAAGGCGGGTGCCGGTCTCGTATACCTCGCGGTGACCCCGCTCGCGGCGCTCGCCGCCGTGTGGACGGCCGCCTCGGCGACCCGCCGCGTTCTGATCAGGAGGCAGCCATGACACGGCTGACCGGCACCGTCCTCCGCCTGACCGTGTACGTCGGCGAGAACGACACGTGGCACCACCGGCCCCTCTACTCGGAGATCGTCCACCGGGCCCGTGCGGCCGGGCTCGCGGGAGCGAGTGTGTTCCGCGGCGTCGAGGGCTTCGGCGGCTCCTCCGTCGTGCACACCTCCCGGCTGCTGTCCCTGAGCGAGGACCTCCCGGTGGCGGTCGTCGTGGTCGACACCGAGGAGCGCGTACGGGCCTTCCTGCCGGAACTCGACACGCTCGTCACCGAGGGGCTCGTCCTCCTCGACCGCTGCGAGGCCGTCCGGCACGTGCGCCGCGACGAAAGCACCGGTGCCACGGACCGGACGGGCGAGGCGCCGCGGTGAACTGGCTGTATGTGGTGCTGGGCGCCATGGTCGGCGCCCCGCTGCGCTACCTCACCGACCGCGCGGTGCAGTCCCGGCACGACTCGGTGTTCCCCTGGGGAACCTTCACGGTCAACGTCACCGGCAGTCTGGTCCTCGGCCTGCTCACCGGCGCGGCGGCCGCGGGCGCGGCGGGTTCCCGCCTCCAGCTCCTCCTCGGAACGGGCCTGTGCGGCGCCCTGACCACCTACTCCACCTTCTCCTACGAGACCCTCCGCCTGGCCGGGACCGGCGCCCGCGGCTACGCCGCCGTGAACGTGGCGGCGAGTGTGGCCGCCGGCCTGGGTGCGGCCTTCACCGGCGCGGCCCTCGCCCACGCCGTGTGGGGTTAGCGCTTCTCGCGCAGCGGCTCCCCGACCTGCCTGAGATGGCGCAGGGCCTCACGGTACGAGGCGAGCAGCCCCGTCCGGCAGTACGGGATGCCCGGCTCGGCGCAGGGGGGAGGCCGGGGACCCTCCGACAGGGGTGCGGCCGGCCCCACCCCCTCGCACCGGCCCTCCGCTTGACAGCACCCGTGCCGCCCCCGCACCATCGGCCCCGTGAACCTGTCAGACAGCCAGACAGGTGGTACGGGTCCGCGGCGCGTCAGCGCGATGGAAGCGGTGCTCTCCCACCTTCGCGGCGCCATCGAGCGCGGCGAGTACGCGATCGGCGACAAGCTGCCCTCCGAGGCGGAGCTGTGCCGCGCCCTCGAGGTCTCCCGGCCCGTGCTGCGCGAGGCGCTGCGGGCCCTGCAGACCATGGGCCTGACCGTGTCCAGGACCGGCAAGGGCACCTTCGTCGTCGCCGACGCCGTCGAGGACCCCACCTTCGGCGACTACGCGGCCAGCGACCTGCTCGAGGTGCGCCGGCACATCGAGATCCCGGTCGCCGGGTACGCCGCCGAGCGCCGCACCCCGGAGAACCTGGACCGTCTGACCCGTCTGCTGGACCGGATGGAGCGCGAGACCGACACCACGGCGTGGGTCGCGATGGACACCCTCTTCCACCTCGCCGTGGCCGAGGCCGCCCAGAACCCGGTGTTCCGCCGGGTCATCGAGGAGATCCGGGACGCGCTGGCCCGCCAGTCCGCCTTCCTCAACGAACTCGGCGGGCGCCGCGAGCAGTCCGACCGCGAGCACCGGGCGATCGTCGAGGCGCTGACCGACGGCTCCGGGCACGACGCGGTCGAGGCCATGACCCACCACCTCGACCGCGTCGAGACGACCCTCACCGACATCGTGCGCTCCGCGCGCACGCCGGCCCACGATTCCCCCCGGACAGTGTGATGTACAGCAGTCTCCCCGCGGACGCACCCCTGATCCGCGAGCCCCTCCACGCCCCCGTCGCCCACCTGATACGCGGCGGGATCGTCGAAGGCGTCCACTACGGCTCCGTCGTCGTCCTCGGCCCCGACGGCGAGGTCCGGCTCCGGCTCGGCGACATCGAGGCCGCCTGCTATCCGCGCTCCGCGCTCAAGCCCGTCCAGGCGGTGGCGATGGTCCGCGCGGGGCTCCCGCTCGACGGCGCACTGCTGTCGCTCGCCGCGGCCAGCCACTCCGGTGAGGAACGCCACCTCGCCGGCGCCCGGCGCGTCCTCGAACTCGCCGGGCTGACGGAGGACGACCTCCGCAACGTCCCGGACCTGCCGTTCGACCCGGTGGTCCGGGACACCTGGGTGCGCGAGGGCCGCCCGCCCTCCAGGCTCGCCCAGAACTGCTCCGGCAAGCACGCCGCCATGCTGTACACGGCCAGGCTGAACGGCTGGTCCCTCGACGACTACCTCGACCCCGCCCACCCCCTCCAGCAGGCGATCGCCGAGATCGTCGAGGACCTCACCGGGCAGCGCGTCGCCACGGTCACCGTCGACGGCTGCGGCGCGCCGTTGTTCGCGGTCTCCCTGCACGGTCTCGCCCGCGCCGCCGCGCGGATCACCACCGCCGCGGCCGGCACCCCGGAGGCGCGCGTCGCCGACGCGATGCGGGAGCACGCGGAGATGGCCTCCGGGTCCGGCCGGGACGTGGCCGCGCTGATGAGGGCGGTTCCCGGGCTGCTCGCCAAGGACGGGTTCGAGGGCGTGCAGGTCGCCGCGCTGCCGGATGGGTCTGCGGTTGCCGTGAAGATCGCCGACGGTGCGGGGCGGGCGCGGGTTCCCGTGGCCGCGGGGGCGCTCGCGCGGGCGGGAGTGGATCCGGCGTTGCTCACGGAGTTCGGGGGCGAGACGTTGCTCGGGGGCGGGCGGCCGGTCGGTGCGGTGCGGCCGGTGCGGGCGTTGGATGTGGTGGGTGCGCCGGCCTGGGCGTGATGCGCGCGGTGCCCCGTGCCCCTTCGGGATGCGCCGCGGGCCGTCAGGGGTGTCGCGCCCGCGCGGCGGAGCCGCGTGTCGAGCACGGCCCCGCGCCCCTCTCGGGCGCTGTCCTTGCCGTCAGCCCGTCGGTACCGGCCCCCATCTGAGGCGTAGGTACAGGGACACACCCGCGGCGCCCAGGAGCGCGGCCACGGCGATGGGCCAGGTCGGCGGGGGGGCCGGGGCGCCGTCCCTCCGGGCCGCCGGGATCGTGGCGGACCGTGCCTGCGGGCCACGCAGCGAGTCGGCCCGCAGGGCGTCCAGGGACCCCACCGGAGTCACGCGCCCGGCCGCCTCGAAGCCCCAGTCCAGCAGCGCGCGGGCCTCCTCGTACACCGCGTGGCCGTCGCCCGACCGGGGGTTCATGACCGTCACCACGAGGGTGTGACCGTCCCGGCGTGCGGCCGCCACGAGCGTGTTGCCGGCGTTGCCGGTGTAGCCGTTCTTGATCCCGATCAGACCTTCGTAGGGTTCGACGCCGTCCGCGCCGGTGAGCAGCCGGTTGGTGTTCACGATCCCGTAGGAGCCGCCGTCGCGGGCCGGGAAGCGTGCCTCGTGTCTGGCGCAGTACCGCGCGAACTCGTGGTTGCGCAGCCCGGCACGCCCGAACACCGCCAGGTCGTACGCCGACGACACCTGGCCGGGCGCGTCGTAGCCGTCGGGTGACTTCACCCGGGTGTCGCGGGCGCCCAGGGCGCGGGCCTTGGCCTGCATCCGCTCGGCCGTGGCCCGCCAGCCCCCGCTGAGCGCGGCCAGCACGTGCACGGCGTCGTTGCCGGAGCTGAGGAAGACCCCGTTCCACAGATCGGACACCCGGTACGTACGGTCCTCGACGACCCCGACGAGGCTGCTGCCGGGACCGATGCCCGCCAGTTCCCTCTCGCTGACCCGGTGCCGGATGCCGGCCGGCAGGGCCGGCAGCACGGTGAGCGCGAACAGTGTCTTGAGCGTGCTGGCCGGCGGCAGCCGGCGGTGCGCGTCGCGCGCCGCCAGTACGTCGCCGGTGCGGGCGTCGGCGACCAGCCACGAAAGCGCCGACGGATCCGGGACCTCGGGTGCCCCCGGGCGCGGACGGACGTGCGTGCCGGGCCGGTACAGCAGCGACGTGGCCGCGGCCGTCGCCCGCGGCCCGGGATCGACGCCGGCGATCGCCGCGGCGGGTGCCGGCGCCAGCAGGCTCGCCGCGCAGAGCACGCAGGTCGACACGGTAGCCCGCGAAGTAAATCCGATAGTCATATCGCAAACGTAGGAATGGACCCCCGGAACACCGCGCTGCCCCGGCCGGGGACCGTCCGCGAGCACCCGGATGCCACACGCCGACGCCGTGTCAGCCGCCCGGCAGGGTCGGCCGGACGCGCCGCAGGAACGTCGCGTTGTCAGGGGTCTCACGCATCCGGCCCAGCAGTGTCTCCAGATCGGCCAGCCCGTCCCGCGACCGCAGCACGCGCCGCAGTCCCCGTACGGTGGCCAACTCGGCCGGGGTGAGCAGCAGTTCCTCGCGGCGGGTGCCCGTTCCTGCGATGTCGACGGCGGGGAACAGCCGGCGCGCGGCGGCCTCGCGGCTCAGCCGGAACTCCATGTTGCCGGTGCCCTTGAGCTCCTCGAAACAGAACTCGTCGGCCCGGGAGCCGGTCTCCACCAGGGCCGAGGCGAGAATCGTGAGCGAGCCACCCTCCTCGGCCTGACGGGCGGCGCCGAAGAACCGCTTGGGCCCGAGCAGCGCGGAGGCGTCGACGCCGCCGCTGAGGGTGCGGCCACCGGACGCGGCCGCGTTGTTGTACGCCCGGCACAGCCGGGTCAGCGAGTCAAGGAGCACGACGACGTCCTCGCCCGCCTCGACGAGCCGCTTGGCCCGCTCGGTCACCAGCTCGGCGAGCGCGATGTGCTCCTTGGCGGGCCGGTCGAAGGTCGAGGCGTACACCTCGCCGCGCACCGAGCGCCGCATGTCGGTGACCTCCTCGGGGCGTTCGTCGAGCAGCACCACCATCAGCCGGCACTCGGGGTGGTTGCCGGCGACGGCCGCCGCGAGCTGCTGGAGGAGGACGGTCTTGCCGGTCCTGGGCGGTGCCACGAGCAGCCCGCGCTGCCCCTTGCCGACCGGCGCGAGCAGGTCGACGACCCGTCCGGCCGGACCGGACGCCGGGTGCTCCAGGCGCAGCCGCTGATGCGGGTGAAGCGGCGTCAGGTCGTGGAAGTGCCGCCGGGCGTGCGGCGCGCCGGGTGTACGGCCGTCGACGCGGGTGACCTCGGTCAGGGCGCGCCGGTCGCCGCGCACGCCCTCCACGAGGTCGCCCTTGCGCAGGCCGTGGCGGCGCAGCAGCGCGGGGGAGACGGCTGGGTCGGAGGGGGAGGGCAGGCAGTTCTCGGCGCGCAGATGCCCCTTCCCGGCCGCGTCGATGTCGAGGACACCGGTGACGAGCTGGGGCTGCCGGCGTACGGGAGGGTGGTCGAGTGTGGTGGTGGTCATGGGGGCCGGTCCTTTCGCGGACGACGGGCGGGCACGTGCGGTGGGAAGGAGGGAGACCGCGAGGGGAGGGCGCGAGCGCGCCTCCGGGCGGCGGGAACAGCACCCCGGTCAGGGCGGAGGAGACCTGCCGACGAGGTGGTGCGGGAAAGCCGTGCGCCGGTCGGAAACGACGGGCGGATGCGGCGAACCGAAGAGAATTCCTGGAGGAGACGGCACCGACGCCGAAGAAGGGCGTGCCATGGGTGCTGCTCGCACTGTACCACCCGGTGCGGTGGTGGCTACGGGAGTGCGGTCCCGTACGGACGAAGGGCCCGTCGGTGACGACCGACGGACCCGCATGACCGCAGTCCTGCCCCGCGCGGGTTCAGGCGCGGTTCCCCTGGGCCTGCGCCTCGCTCGCGATCCGCTCGAACCGTGCCCCCATCGCCGCGGCGAGCGCCTGCGCACCCGACAACGGGCGCACCATCACGGTCAGTTCGCCGATGCGTCCGTCGTCGTCGACGTGGATGAAGTCGCAGCCCTCGATCCGGCGGTCGCCCACCCGTGCGGTGAACAGGAGCGCGTGGTCACGGCCGCCCGCGTCGTTGATCTCGCGCACGTACCGGAAATCCTCGAAGACCTCTGCGACCGCGCGCAGGATCGCCCCGGTGATCGCCTTGCCGGTGTACGGCTTGAACACGACCGGGCTGGTGAAGACGACGTCCTCGGCCAGCAGTGCCACGGCGGCGTCGAGGTCGTGGGCCTCCAGTGCCTCCCGGAATGCTCGCATCACGACTCCTTTAGTCAACTCGTTGAATAGGTGTGGATGAGAATAATCACTCGCTGCTAACGTGTCCACATGTCCCTGAAGTACGCCGTCCTGGCCGCCCTCCTGGAGGGCGAGGCCTCGGGTTACGAGCTGTCCAAGATCTTCGACGTCTCGTTCGCCAACTTCTGGGCCTGCACCCCCCAGCAGCTCTACCGGGAGCTCGAGCGGCTGGCGGGGGACGGGCTCATCGAGGCCCGGGTGGTACGGCAGGAACGGCGCCCGGACAAGCGGATGTTCACCCTCACCGAAGCCGGCCGCGGCGACCTGCGGGCCTTCGCCGCCGAGCCGCCCCGACGGCCCACCGCCATCCGCGACGAACTCCTGATCAAGGTCCAGGCCATGGACGGCACGGACCCCGGGGCGACGGCCGCGCTGCTCGAGGAACGGATGGCGTGGGCGCGCGGCAAACTCGCCCGCTACGCCCGCGTGCGCGAACGCCTGCTGGACGGCCGCTCCGAGGAGGAGTACCTGAGCGGGGCCGACCGGGTCGGGCCGTACCTCACCCTCCTGGGTGGAATCGCCTTCGAGGAGGAGAACCTGCGCTGGTGCGAGCGGGCGTTGACGGTGGTGCGCCACCGCGCTCGACTACGCTGACCGGATGTTCAGCCCCGAAGGCCCCCGGCTGCGCGAACTCGCCGTCCAGGCGCTGTCGTCCGTGGAACGCGGCTACGACCTCCTTGCGCCGAAGTTCGACCACACCCCCTTCCGTACGCCCGACTCGGTGCTCGACGCCACCACCGCGGCACTGCGGCGGACGGGGCCCTTCGACGCCGGGCTCGACCTGTGCTGCGGCACCGGCGCGGGCATCGACGTACTGCGGCAGGTGTGCCGGGAGGGCGTCACCGGCGTGGACTTCAGCGCCGGCATGCTGTCCGTCGCGCGGGAGCGCGTCCGGCCGCCGGGGCCGCCGGTCGGCTGGGTGCGGGCGGACGCGCGGGCGCTGCCGTTCGGGCCGGTGTTCGACCTCGTGGTCAGCTTCGGCGCGTTCGGGCACTTCCTGCCCCGTGAACTGCCGGGGCTGTTCGCGCGGGTCCACTCGGTGCTGCGGCCGGGCGGACGCCTCGTCTTCCCCGTGGTCGCGCCGCCCCGGCCCGGCTCCCCCACATACGGGATGCTGCTGGGATTCGACGCCGTGATGCGGGTGCGCAACGCCGTGTGGCGCCCGCCGTTCGTCATGTACTACCGCACCTTCCGCTTCGGGGACGTGGGGCGCGAACTGACCCGGGCGGGGTTCCGGGTGGAGTTCCAGGCCCTGCCCGAGTTCGGACGGCGCCGGGACGGCAGCCCGAAGGTCCGCCTGGTCGTCGCCGCACGGGCGGAGGCGTAGCGGGCCGAAGGACGGCCGGTGGCCGCCCGTTGGCCCGCGGCCTGTTCGGTGTGCAGGCCGCGGCGGTACGGACCCCGGCGCCCCGGCCGGCCGGCGGAAGCGCGCCCGGGGCGCCGACGCGGGTGCCGGTCAGAGGGCGGCCGGCACCGTGAACTCGTAGACCAGTACGTCCTCCTGCGCGTCCATGACGAGTTCGGTGATCTCCAGCGGACGGGCGTACTGGTCGTGCACCCGCCGGGTGACCCGGACCGACGGCGTTCCCGCGACCGGCGTGATGGTGTCGCGGTGATGCAGGGTCAGACCCGCCCGGCGCATCCAGTCGTAGGCCCGCCGCAGTTCCGCCGTGCCGGTGCCGTGGGCCCGGTCGCGGTAGCGGCCCAGTTCCTCGACCTCCGCGAGCGCCACGGCGGAAAACGATGTCACCGCCGTCCGCAGTTCCCGCCCGTCGGCCGACGCGGACCAGTAGCGGTGCACCAGTGTCGGCCGGGCCGGGGCCACTCCCAGGACCTCGGCGTGGCCGGGCGGCGGAGCCTCCCAGGTGACGGTGGCCCTGGCCACCGCGCCCCGGCCGACGCGCCGCGCGCCGAGCGGGAAGCCGGACGACGCCGGCGTCTCCACCGGCAGGCCGGGCAGCGTGACGTGGCTGCCCCGCCGGTCGGTGGCGACCAGTCCGTCACGGCGCAGCACCTGCAGCGCCTGCCGTACGGTCTCCCTGCTGACCTCGAAGTGCTCGGCCAACCGCCGCTCGCCGGGCAGGCGTTCGCCGGGCGGGATGGTCCCCTCGCGCAGTTCGCCGAGCAACTCCGTCGCGATCCTCCGGTAGAGGGGCTCCTCTTCGGCGGGTGAGTGGTCGTGCGGGGTGGTGCGGGCCATGCCGCGCCTCCTGTTGATGACGGTCCGTAGCCGTGCGGGCTCGTTGAGCCACCACATCTAGCATTGGTCTACACCACCAGGGAAGGGTGGTCAGGCAGTTCGGCCGGAACCGTACGGTCCCCTCAGGCGTACGAGTCAGATGTACGAGCGTGCCCAGCGCAGCTTGGCCGCCTCCTGGAACGCACCGCCGCCCTCATGGTCGTTGAAGTCGTACACCTCGATCGTCTTGTCGTCGTGCGCCCACGCGTTGAAGGCCCCGAACACCGTCGAGGGCGGGCAGGTCTGGTCCTCCAGGGCCGCCGAGAACAGGGCGGGCGCGCTGCCACGGGAGGCGAAGTGCACGCCGTCGAAGTAGGACAGCGTGCGCAGGGCGTCCTCGAAGCGGCCGCGGTGCGTCTTGAGGTAGGAGCCGATCTCCCGGTACGGCTGCCGGTCGGTGAGCGTGGTCGCGCGCGGGAAGTCGCAGAGGAACGGCACGTCCGGCGCGATGCCGGCCAGGTCCGGGACCAGACCGCCGACCGCGATGGTGATGCCCCCGCCCTGGCTGGCGCCCACGGCGACCGTGCGGCTCGCGTCGGTCAGCGGGTGCGACCGCGCCGCCTCCACCGCGCGTACGGCGTCCGTGAACACCCGGCGGTAGTAGTAGTTCTCGGGCGCGTCGATGCCGCGCGTCATGAAGCCGGGGTAGGCGGGAGCGCCGCCCACCGGGTCCGCCGTACCGCCGCCGGCGCCCCAGGCGCTGCCCTGGCCCCGGGTGTCCATCACGAAGTGGGCCCGGCCCGTGGACGCCCACAGCAGGTGCTCGTGCGGCAGCCCGCGGCCACCGCCGTAGCCGATGAACTCCACCACCAGCGGCAGCGGGGCGTCGGCGTCGGCGGGCAGCGTCAGCCAGCCCTTGACGGGGTGGCCGCCGAACCCGGCGAACGTCACGTCGAAGACCCGTACCGTGGACAGTCCCGTGTCGACCGGCTCGAAACGGGCGTCCAGATCGTACGCGCGTGCCTCCTCGAGCGTCTTGGACCAGAACACGTCGAAATCCTCGGGCGCGGTGGACGCGCTGCGGTACTCGCGCAGTTCGTCGAGGGGGAGGTCGAACAGGGCCATCAGGGACCGCCTTCGTGAAGAGACAGTGCGAAGCGATGACACCGTACGTGGATCACCGGCGCCATTGCCAGAGGCTTCGGGAAAAGTCCCAGGTGGCGGGCATGGAAAGCGATTGCTGTCAGGAGGCTTGGGTGGAGGGTGGCCCCCGCTCGGACGCCGCGATGCGTCCACTCCGGTCCGGTACGGGTCAACGCCCGGGTGGACCGTTCCACGACTTCGGCACGCACGCGGTGGCGGTCGGCGCGCTGCTCCAGGGCGGTCGCCCGCGTCTCACCGTGCGCCCACCGGGCGGTGACCACCCCCACCAGTGGTGCCGCTCCACACAGCAGCACGGCGACGGTCGGCACCGTCCGCTCCTCGACGACGTCCGAGTGCCGGCACAGCGGACTGCGCCGGCGCCGGCACGGCACCCGTGTTCGCGTCTCGGACCTCCCTGCCGTCACCGCGACCGGGGACACGAACGGGCTGTACGCGACAGGTGGCCCTCGGCGCCCCTGCGCGGCGCGCGGTGCGCACGGAGCAGCCCCGGCCGGACATCCGGCCGGGGCTGTGCGAGGCGGCGGGTGCCCCGGCGGGGGCGTCCCGGTCAGCCGAAGCGCTCGATACGGATGCGTTCCACGGGCTGACCGGCCGTCACGAGCAGCCTGGAGGCGTGCTCGGCAAAGGAGTTTGATCCGCACACATAGGCTTCCCACCCACTGGGAGGCTGCTTGGCCAGGAACGGCGCCACATGTGCGGCGGCCATACGTCCCACAGGCACACCCTCCGGGGCGCTGCGCGTGAACACCGGAGTGGTCTCCGCGCCGAACTCCCGCGCGTAGATCAGTTCCTCGGGGCTGCGGGCCGACACCAGCAGGCGCAGCGGCAGTCTCATGTCCCGGGCCCGGTGGTGCCGCACCATCGACATCAGCGGGACCACTCCGGAGCCGGCGCCCACCAGCAGCGCGGGCCGGTCGCCCGGCCACGCGAAGAAACCGCTGAGCGGGCCGCGCACCTCGATCCGGTCACCGGGGCGGGCCACCGTGTGGAACCAGCCCGAGACCTCGCCGCCCTCGACCCGGTCCAGGGTCAGCTCGATGTGCCCGGAGTCGTCCGGCGCCGACGCGATCGAGTAGTGGCGCTGGGCCACATAGCCGTCCTCGGCGGTCAGCCGCAGCAGCAGGTGCTGACCGGGCACATGCCCCGGCCAGCCGGGCACGGCGAACCGGAAGGTCGTCGCCCGCGGGGTCTCGGGGCGGATCCCGGTCAGTGTCGCGGTCCGCCACACGGACGCGGTCTGCTCGCTCACGCCGATCCGTCCGGGCACCGCGAACCGCGTCGGCGGAGCGAAGCGCTCCGGCGCGGCCGGTGACGTCCGGGTCATCGGTGTCATCTGCTCAGTCACCGGAGTACCGCTGCTCCTCCCAGGGATTGCCGCGCGCGTGGTAGCCGTTGCCCTCCCAGAAGCCCGGCTCGTCGTGGTCGAGGAGCCGCAGTCCCGCGATCCACTTGGCGCTCTTCCAGAAGTACAGATGCGGCACGACCAGCCGGGCCGGGCCGCCGTGCTCCGAAGGCAGCGGCCGGCCGTCGTACTCCCAGGCGATCCAGGCCCGGCCGCCGGTCACATCCGCGAGCGGCAGGCTGGTGGTGTAGCCGGTGTGTGCGTACGCGACCACATGTGTGGCCGACCCATGGGGCCGGACAACATTGAGAAACGCGTCCAGTGAGACGCCGCCGAACCGCACCCCGAACTTCGACCAGCTCGTCACGCAGTGGATGGCGCCCTCGTACGCCGAGGCCGGCAGCGCGTGCGCCTGCTCCCAGTCCCAGGTGCGGGGCTCCGCCACCAGCCCGTCGATCCGGAAGGTCCAGTCGGCGGGCGCGAGGTCGGGCGTGACCTCGGCGGACAGGACGGGCCATTCGTCGCCCGCGTCGTACTGACCCGGCGGCAGTCCGGGGTCGTGCGCGCGAGGTCGGCCGGTGAAGCCTCGGGTGATGTTCACGTGATCGGCGATTCCGTTGCGACTGGTGTTCAAGTGTTTCCGTGTTCAACCGTACGTGGTGTCCGCGGCCGGCGCGGTGCCAGGCCGGTCACGGTGCTGCGGGCGGCTCCGCCGGGGAACCGGACCACGCGTTGTAGCGCTCCAGGTACCCGGCGAACCGGCGCAGGTCCTCCTCCGGCCAGTCCGCGAGGCGCTCCCCGAAGGCCGCGCGGCGGCTCTCGGTCACCCGGGCCAGGACGCGCCGCCCGGCCGCCGTCAGCCGCACCACCTGCACCCGGTGGTCCTCCGGGTCCGGGCGCCGCTCGACCAGGCCGGACCGCTCCAGGGCGGTCACCTGGCGGCTCACCGTCGACTTGTCCAGCGCGTAGTGGGCGGCCAGGTCGGTGGCCCGGCAGCCGCCGCTCGTCTCCAGATGCCCGAGCAGCGTGTACGACACCAGCGACAGCTCGGGGTGCATCCGCCCGGCCGACGCGCGGGCACGGCGGGCGAAGACCGTCATCTCGCGCTGGATGGTCTCCACGGCCTCGGCTGCGTCCACCCGTGCACACCTCCCTCCGCGGTTTCGGGTTCCGAATGCACCGTACAGCGGCGGTGATCGTCGGGTAGTGTGGCCGTCCGGCTGAGGACCGCCCCAGCCGGGGGATGCCGAGGAGGTGAGACCCATTACCGCTGTGTCAGGTCGGGTGCTCTCACCTCGAAGCGACGCGGACCACCGGCAGTAGGTGACCGCGAGAGCGCCCTTCGGCTCCCGAAAGGCTCAGGCTCTTGCCGCACATGCCGTCTCCCTCTCCCTCCACCGTCCCGCCGTCCTCCTCCCGGGACGCCGTCGTGGCCGCGCTCCGCGCCGCCGGCTGCGTCTTCGCCGAGGACGAGGCCGAGTTGATCCTCGCCGCCGCGCCCACCCCCCAGGACATCGCCCCGATGGTCGAGCGCCGGGCGGCCGGACTGCCCCTCGAACTCGTCGTCGGCTGGGCCGAGTTCCACGGCCGGCGCATCACCGTGGAACCCGGTGTCTTCGTGCCCCGCCGCCGTACCGAGTTCCTCGTCGAACAGGCCCTCGCCCAGGCGCCGGACGCCTCCGTCGTCGTGGACCTGTGCTGCGGCTCCGGCGCCGTCGGCGCGGCCCTGGCCGCCGGACTCGGCGCGGTCGAACTGCACGCCGCCGACATCGACCCGGCCGCCGTGCGCTGCGCCCGCCGCAACGTCACCGGACTCGGCGGACAGGTCCACACCGGCGACCTGTTCGCGGCGCTCCCCGGCGAGCTGCGGGGACGCGTCGGCATCCTCGCGGCCAACGTGCCGTACGTGCCCAGTGACGAGATCGGCCTGCTGCCCCCGGAGGCCCGCGACCACGAGCCGCTGGTCGCGCTCGACGGCGGCGCGGACGGCCTCGACGTGCTGCGCAGGGTCGCCGCCGGGGCGCCCGAGTGGCTCGCGCCGGGCGGCTGCCTCCTGGTGGAGACCAGCAGCCGGCAGGCCCCCGCCGCCGTCGGCGCCTTCACCGCCGCCGGCCTGCGGACCCGCCTGGCCGCCTCCGACGAGTGGTACGCCCATGTCGTGATCGGGGTGAGGCCGTAGGACCGTTCAGGGGGGCGGTGCCGTCGCGTGGGCGATGAGCAGGGCCACGTCGTCGGAGTTGTCGGGTTCGTGCAGCGTGCGCAGGAGGAGGTCGCAGACCTCCTCCAGGGAGTCGCCGGGGCGGTCCAGCAGGGCCAGCAGCCGGTCCAGGCGTTCGTCCAGCGGATCCCGGCGCGTCTCGACGAGACCGTCGGTGTAGAGCACCAGCCGGTCGCCCGGTGCCAGCTCGACGGTGGTCGTGGAGAAGGCGACCCCGCCCACCCCCAGCGGCACGCCGGTGGGCAGATCGAGCAGTTCGGGCGCGTGTCCCGCCCGTACCCGGACCGGCGGCAGATGCCCGGCGTTGGCGATCGTGCACTGCCGCTCGCGGGGATCGTGGACGACGTAGACACAGGTGGCGATCGCCTGGTCCAGGCCGTCGGTGATCCGGTCCAGGTGCTCCAGGAGGACGGCCGGATCGAGGTCGAGGGAGGCGAGGGTGTGGGTCGCCGTGCGCAGCCGGCCCATGGTGGCCGCCGCCGGGATGCCGCTGCCCATCACGTCCCCCACGACGAGGGCCGTCTTGCCGTCCTCCAGCGGGATCACGTCGAACCAGTCGCCGCCGACCTCGCTGGTGGCGCCCGCCGGCTGGTAGCGGGAGGCGACCTCGAGGCCGCCCGTCACGGGCGGATGGCTCGGCAGCAGGCTGCGCTGCAGGGTGAGGGCGGTGTCGCGGGCGTTCTGGTACCAGCGGGCGTTGTCGATCTGCACGGCCGCCCGGGAGGCCAGCTCCCGCGCGAGCAGCAGATCGTCCTCGTCGAACGGACGGGGGTTGCGCGTGCGGGTGAGGTCGAGGGCGCCCAGCACCTCCCCGCGCGCGATCAGCGGCACGGCCAGGTACGAGTGGACGCCCGCCCGCGCCAGCAGTGCGACCGCCTCCGGGGAACGGGCGATCCGCGCCAGGTCCTCGTCCTTCACCTGCGGCACCATCACCGGCAGCCCGGTGCGCACGCACTCGGTGACCAGCCGGTCCGGCGCGTACCGGGTCACCCGCCCCGGCGGGTCGGCCGCCGCCAGTACCTCGGCCGCGTCCACCCCGCGCACCGCCAGCGCCCGGATCACCGCCGGCTCGGCGGGGCCGAGGGTACTGCGACGGCCCCGCACCACCGCGTCCAGCAGATCCACCGCCGCCGCGTCGGCCAGCTCCGGCACGGCCACGTCGGCGAGCTCGCCGGCCGTGCGTTCCAGGTCCAGGGTGGTGCCGATCCGGGCGGTGGCGTCGGCGATCACGGCGAGCCGCCGCCGCGCGGTCTCGGCCTCGGCGTTCGCCCGGTACCGCTCGGTGACGTCCACCACCGACACGGCCACGCCCAGCACCGTGCCGAGCGCGTTCTCCAGGCGGTACAGCGAGACCGTCCAGGTGTGGTCCTCGTCCGGATCGGCCGGGGTACGGCCGGTCGTGGGCCGGTCGACGACGGGCCGGCCGGTGTCGAGGACCCCGCGCGCGGCGGCCTCGAGCGCCTCGGCGTCCATCAGCGGCAGCACATCCCTGAACCTGCGGCCCAGATGCTCCTCGGCCGGAATGCCGTTGATCTGCTCCAGCGCCGGATTCACCGAGGCGTAACGCAGACCGGTGTCCAGCACGGCCAGCCCGATGGGGGACTGGGCGACGATCCGGGTCGACAGGGCCACGTCCTGTTCCAGCCGGCGTGCGGTCGACTGGTCCACCGCCAGACCGAGGGCGTACACGTTGCCCCGGGCGTCCAGCAGCCGCATGTTGCGGAACTCCACCAACCGGGTGCCGCCGTCCTTGCGCCGGATCGGGAAGGCTCCGGCCCAGCTCTGCCCGGTGCGCATGACGTCGGCGAAGAGTTTCACCACGAGGTCCAGATGCTGCTCGTGCACCATGATCCGGGCGGCGTACTGGCCCAGCGCCTCCCGCGCGCCGTACCCGAACAGCTCCTCGGCCTGGGGGCTCCACAGCACGATCCGCCCCTCGGTGTCCAGGACCACCGAGGCCACCCGCAGCACATCGAGCAGCCCGCTGGGACGTACCGGTCCATGCACCGGCCCGTCGCCGTCGGCCGGGGGTGACCCCGCTGCACTCATCGCACGCCCCGCCTTCACCGATTCCCACGGCACGTCGTCACCGATTCCCACGGCACGTCGTCACCGTGCCGACACCCCTTGTTCTACCGCGCGCGGGGCCGATTTTCCGCCGCTCCTGCCGTCCGGTTCCAGCTTCTCCCACCATCGGGGCGGGCGCCCCGCGAAGCCGTCACCGCGGCAGCGGCGCGCGGGTAGTGCTCTTCGGCGGGTGGTGCTTTGCTGAGTGGGGGCGGGGACGGCGTGGGCCACGAGAGGAGCGATCACGATGGGCAGCGAGCGACCGCACCCGGAATCCGTCTCGGTCGAGATCAGCGGATGCAGCAAGGACGACGCCCGGATCGTGTTCGACACGCTGTGCGCGTGCTTCACGTCCGACCGGTGCTCCGACGACGTACCGGAGGAGTTCTCCGAGACCCGCCCGACGGTCTGGCTCGGCACCTTCGACGTCGCCGACGCGCAGGAGGGCGCCCCGCCAAAGGCCCGGCTGGCCTCTTCGGTCGACGCCGACGCGCACGGCGGCTACTGGGCGGTCGACCGGTTCCGTACGACCCTGGGCTCCCTGTTCACGGTGCACGACCTGAGCACGGTCCCCGGCGACCAGGAGAAGGAGCTGCACGTACGTCTCGAGAGCCGGTGACGCTCCCGGCTCCGTGTGCCCTCCGTCTCTTATGCAACTAGTTGCATAAGAGGGTGCGCGTGCCTTACAACTACAGGCACGACACCGCGCACGGAGGGCCCGATGAGCCGTTACCCCCACCTGCTGACCCCCCTCGACCTGGGCTTCACCACCCTGCCCAACCGGGTCCTCATGGGCTCCATGCACGTGGGCCTGGAGGAGGCCGAGGGCGGCTTCTCCCGCATGGCCGAGTTCTATGCCGCCCGCGCCCGCGGCGGGGTCGGTCTCATCGTCACCGGCGGCATCGCCCCCAACGACGAGGGGCGGCCCTACGAGGGCGGCGCGAAGCTCACCACCGAGGCCGAGGCGCAGCAGCACCGGACCGTCACCGACGCGGTGCACCGCGAGGGCGGGCGCATCGCGATGCAGATCCTGCACTTCGGCCGGTACGCCTACCACCGGGACCTGGTCGCCCCCAGCCCCGTGCAGGCGCCGATCAGCCCCTTCCCGCCCCGCGAGCTGACCGACGCCGAGGTCGAGCGCACCGTCGACGACTACGCCCGCGCCGCCCGCCTCGCCCGGCGGGCAGGCTACGACGGCGTCGAGATCATGGGCTCCGAGGGCTACCTGATCAACGAGTTCATCGCCGCGCAGACCAACCACCGCACCGACCGCTGGGGCGGCTCCTACGAGAACCGCATGCGCTTCCCCGTCGAGATCGTCCGCCGGGTGCGCGAGGCGGTCGGCGAGGACTTCATCGTCGTCTACCGGCTCTCCATGCTCGACCTCGTGCCCGGCGGCTCCACCCTGGACGAGGTGATCACGCTGGCCAAGGCCGTCGAGGCGGCCGGCGCCACGATCATCAACACCGGCATCGGCTGGCACGAGGCCCGCATCCCCACCATCGCCACCTCGGTTCCGCGCGGCGCGTACACCTGGGTGACCAAGCGCCTCATGGGCGAGGTGACGGTCCCGCTGGTCACCACCAACCGCATCAACACCCCCGAACTCGCCGAGCAGTTGCTCGCCGAGGGCTGCGCGGACATGGTGTCGATGGCCCGCCCGATGCTCGCCGACCCCGACTTCGTCGCCAAGGCGGCCGACGGCCGGCCCGAGGCGATCAACACCTGCATCGGCTGCAACCAGGCCTGCCTCGACCACACCTTCAGCGGGCAGATCACCTCCTGCCTGGTCAACCCGCGCGCCTGCCACGAGACCGAGCTGGTGCTGTCCCCGACCCGCCGCAGCAAGCGCGTCGCGGTGGTCGGCGCCGGCCCGGCCGGCCTCGCCTGCGCGGTGAGCGCCGCCGAACGCGGCCACGACGTCACCCTGTTCGACGCCGCGAGCGAGGTCGGCGGCCAGCTCAACGTGGCCCGCAGGGTCCCCGGCAAGCAGGAGTTCGACGAGACCCTGCGCTACTTCCGCACCCGCCTCGCCGAACTGGCCGTCGACGTGCGCCTCGACACGCGCGTCACCGCCGAGGACGTGGCCGGCCACGACGAGGTCGTCGTCGCCACCGGTGTCACCCCGCGCGTCCCCGACATCCCCGGCGCCGACCACCCGAGCGTCCTCGGCTACCTCGACGTCCTCCGCGACGGCGCCCCCGTCGGCGACCGGGTCGCGATCCTCGGCGCGGGCGGCATCGGCTTCGACGTCGCCGAGTTCCTCACCGACGGCGGCGACAAGGCGCACGAGAACCCCGAGACGTACTTCCGCCGGTGGGGCGTCGACCTCGACTACCGCGCCCCCGGCGGCCTCGCCGCACCCGAGCGCCCCGCCCCGCCGCGCACCGTCCACCTGCTGCAGCGCAAGACGTCCAAGGTCGGCGCCGGTCTGGGCAAGACCACCGGCTGGATCCACCGCACCGAACTCAAGCACCGCGGCGTCACCATGGTCCCGGGCGTGCGCTACGACCGGATCGACGACGCCGGACTGCACGTCACCGTCGACGGCGAGAGCACCGTCCTGGAGGTCGACACGGTCGTCCTGTGCACCGGGCAGGATCCGCGCCGCGACCTGTACGAGGAGCTGGTCGCCGCCGGACGGGCCGTCCACCTGATCGGCGGCGCCGACGTGGCCGCCGAGCTGGACGCCAAGCGCGCCATCAAGCAGGGCACGGAGCTGGCGGCGGCGCTGTAGGCCGGGCACGGCCCGTCCCTAGGATGAGCCCATGTCACTCCCGCACGCGATCCTCACCGCCCTGCTCGAAAGGCCGTCGTCGGGGCTGGAGCTGACCCGCCGGTTCGACCGGTCGATCGGCTACTTCTGGTCCGCGACGCACCAGCAGATCTATCGCGAGCTGGGAAAACTGGAGGCCGAGGGCCTGATCCGGGCCCTTCCCGCCGAGCAGCCGGCCCGGGGGCAGAAGAAGGCGTACGAGGTCCTGCCGGCGGGGCGCGCGGAACTGGCCCGCTGGACCTCCGCGTCCCAGGACCCCAAGCCGCACCGCGACGCGATGCTGCTGCGGCTGCGGGCGGCGGCCGTGGTCGGCACCGCGGGCCTGGCGGCCGACCTGCGGCGCCACCGGGAGCTGCACGAGCACCAGTTGGCGGAGTACCGGGAGATCGAGCAGCGCGACTTCCCGCCCGGCAAGGACGGACCGGAGGACCGGCTGCGGCATCTGGTGCTGCGTGCCGGTATCGACCTGGAGACCTTCTGGACCCAGTGGCTCGACCACGCGCTGGCGGAGTTCGCCCGGCTGCCGGACGCCGGGGAGCCGGATCGTCCGGGCGCGCGGGAGGCGTGACACCGCGACGGGTCGGCGCCGGCCGCCCGCCCGGAGCGCGTCGGACGTGACGGCGGCCGGCGCCGGGTCCAAGGGGGGTGTCGTTCGGATCTTGCCGGGGCCGCGGGGCCGCGGGGCCGCAGGGTCCGGCACCGCACCCCCACGACCGGATCCCGCTCGACTCGGCTGCACGGCGTCGTTCCTCGGAGCCGGCCCGGTCCGAACGACACCCCCTAGAAGTGGCGCGGGGCGCTGCGGCGGCGCAGGTACCAGGCCGTGGCGACGATCCCGGTGCCGACCAGTGCGCCGCCCGCCACCAGCGTGACCGTGCCGTAGTCCGTCGAGCCGCCGCCGATGCCGCCCATCACCCCGCGGGACGGCGAGGCCGTGGGTGAGACCGACGGGCTGGGAGCCGTGGAGACGACGACGGACTGCGTGCCCGCGGTGTTGCCGTTCGAGCACATCACGATCACCGTGTACGTACCCGGACCGACGTTCGACCAGGCGGCGGACTGTCCCGAACCGCTTCCCGACAGCGCCACCTGGCGGCCCTGCGAGAAGCTCGTCTGGCTGCTGGTGAGCAGCGAGGCGGTGCCCCAGTGGCCGTTGACCTGGGTGCACGCACTGGTGCTGACCGAGACCGTCGACCCGGTGGTGCTGACGGAGATCCCGGCGGCGGCGGCCGGTCCGGCCAGGGTCAGCGCGAGCGCGGCGGCGGCAGCCGCGGTCGGACCGGAGCGGAGCAGTGGCTTCGAGTTGCGCATGTCGACTGCCTTCCGGCGGCACGGCCGGCGGTACATCCCTTGCGCCGCCGAGGTCGGGGAGCACCCGTGCTGCCACGAGGCAAGCCAACGGGCAGCCGGACCGGCGCGCACTCCGGTCGCCGCCGGGCAGGTGACGCGTTCCTCCTGGTGGCCGACGCCATGGGACCGGGTCAGCGACCGGCGCCCGTCGTCACCGCGCGCTCCGCCGAGAAGCCGCCCCAGGTCCCGTCCGGCAGCATCGCCCGGATCCGCACCCGGTGGGCGACCCCGGCCTCCTGACCGGCGTAGAAGCGGTACGTCGCCCGGTCGCGCGGGGCGTCACCACCGTAGACGAGTGAGGTGGCGACCCGGCCGTCCAGGTGCACCTCGTACTCGGTGACCACCCCGTCGACGCGCGGCGGCACCCAGTGGAGGACGATGTGGTACGCGCCGTCGGACCGCTCGCTCGTGGCCCGGAAACCGGTGGGAGCGCCGGCCCGGTCCTCCGCGCCGCCCGCGGTGGTGAGGCGGACGGTGGCGCCGGCCGGGGAGAGGTTGTCGGCCGCGTCCCGGGCCCGGACCGTGAAGGAGTAGCGGGTGCCCGGCCGCAGCCCCGTCACCACGGCGGCCGTTTGGTTCCCGCCCACACTGTGGATCTTCGTTCCGCCCTGGTAGATGTTGTACGAGACCACACCCCGGTCGTCCTTCGCGGCGGACCACGACAACTGGGCCGCCCTGCTCCCGGCGGCCCGGCCGCGAAGCTCCGCCGGACGGGTGGGAGCGGTGTCGTCGGCCGTGACCGCCCCGGGCGTCGTCGCCCGGACCTCCCGGCTGCGCTGCCCGAGCCGCCCGTCCGCGTCCCGGGCCCGCACCGTGAACACATATGTGGTCGCGGGCCGGAGCCTGGTGACGTCCACCATGTGCTCGGCACCAGGCACTTCTTTCACCTTTGTGGTGCCCCGGTACACCTCGTAGTGACTCACCTCGGCGTCGGCGGCGACCGCGTTCCACATGACGTGCACGCTGGTGGCGCTGCCCGCCTCGGCGGTGACACCGGTCGGCGCTCCGGGCGGCCGTTCACCACCACCGCCGTCGTCCGATCCTCCCCATCGGCAGGAGGCGAGCAGCAGGAGGATCCCGCCGAGCGCGAGAAGGCGACGCGGGGACACGGCTGGGGGAACGCCACGCACGACTCTGCCTCCCGGGGCGGCACACGGGAACGCCCGAACAATGGTCCGTACCAATATGGCCGAGCTGACGCGATCACATCAAGAGGGCGGAGGCGGGAGAGTGTTCGCGCGCGTTACGTGTGCCGAACTCCGAACGGGCCGAACCGCCTCTCGCGGCAGGGGGGGTTCGGGCCCGTGGCGCGGACCGCTGTCGTCACGGGCCCCGCATCGGCGCGGGCGGCCGGGCGACCCGGGCCGGTACGGACCCGGGCCCCGGCCCCTGCCACGATCGCTGGTGCGATCGTGCGCCGCCCGGCCTGTCGGGACCGCCACTCCGCGACATCGGGACGAAATGGTGCAAAGTGCCCGTGAGTGTGCGCCGTGTCCCCGACGAGAGGCCTCCCTTGATCGTGTCCCGTGTCCAGTCGCTCACCCTGGCCATGGCCGGTGTCGCCCTGCTGACCCCCTCGACGCCCCCCACCACCGCACCCCAGCCCCGTACCGAACCGGCCGTACGGCGCACGGCCCCGGTCCCCGCCGCCGACCTGCCGGCGAAGGCGCGTACCGAACCGGCCGTACGGCGCACGGCCCCGGTCTCCGCCGCCGACCTGCTGGCCAAGGTACGCGCCTGCGCCCCCGTCTCCCACGGCCGCTACCGTGAGGACCACGACGCCAAGGCCACCGTCCCGGTGTGCGGCACCCGCGACGCCGTGTTCTGGAAAGCCGACATGGACATCGACTGCGACGGCCGCCCCGGTCGCCGCTGCAACGCCCGCACCGACCCGTACTTCTCCGCCTCCACGGCCTTCGCCCAGTCCGACGGCCGTCCGCTGAGCGCCGAGGAGACCCCCTACGTGGTGGTGCCCGCGCCCAGCGCCGTGTGGAACCACCGGTCCCACGGCGTGCGCGGCGGATCGGTCGTGGCGGTGGTGTACCGCGACCGGGTGCGGTACGCGGTCGTCGGCGACACCGGCCCCGCCGACATCATCGGCGAGGCGTCCTACGCCGCGGCCGAGTCGCTCGGCATCGACCCCGACCCGCACGGTGGCGGCACACCCTCCGGCGTCACCTACATCGTGTTCAAGGACAGCCGGGTGACCCCCATCGAGGACCACCGGGCCGCGGTGACGGCAGGGGAGCGGCTGGCCCGGCGGTTCGTGGACGCCGACGGCTGAACCGGCCGGGTGCCGCCGTCCTCCTCACACCTTCCGGTACGTGTACGCCTCCACGGCCGCCGCCTCCACCGCCGCCAGGTCCGCCCCCGTGGAGGCCGTGACCACCGCGGCCACCGCACCCTCCACGAACGGCGCGTCCACCAGCCTGGTGTGCTCGGGGAGTTCGTCGCCCTCGGCGAGCAGCGCCTTCACGGTGAGCACCGCGCTGCCCAGGTCGGTCAGCACGGCCACCCCCGCCCCGCGGTCGACGGACGCGGCCGCCGCGGCGATCAATTCGGCGCTCGTGCCGAGCCCACCGCCCTCGGTGCCGCCCGCCGGCGCCACGGGAACCGCCCCGCCGGCACCCGCCAGATTCTTCGCCAGCTCCGCCACCGACGCGGCCACCGCCGCGCTGTGCGACACCAGCACGATCCCCACCGGCTTCTCGTCACTCACCGTCGGCCTCCGCGTCCGCCGTGGCCGTCGCGAGCCCGGCGATCAGCAGCGCCGCCGACGTGGCCCCCGGATCCTGGTGCCCGATACTGCGTTCACCCAGATAACTGGCCCTGCCCTTGCGCGCCCGCAACGGCGTCGTCGCCACGGCACCCGCCTCGGCGGCGTCGCGCGCGGCGGCGAAGGAGTCACCGAGGGCGTTCACCGCGGGCACCAGCGCGTCGATCATCGTCTTGTCGCCCGGTGCGGCACCACCGAGCTGCCGCACCGCGTCCACCCCGGCGCGCAGCGCCTCGGCCAGTTGCCGCTCATCCACCTCGGCGGCGTCCCCGAGCGCCTTGCCGGTGCGGCGCAGCAGCGTCCCGTACAGCGGACCGGACGCACCGCCCACCGTCGAGATGAGCAGCCGCCCGGCCTGGATCAGCACCGCTCCGGGAGTGGCGGGCGGCTCCTTGTCCAGCGCGTCCTTCACCGCCCGGAACCCGCGCTGGAGATTGCTGCCGTGGTCGGCGTCCCCGATCGGCGAGTCGAGCGCGGTGAGCCGCGCCGCCTCGCGGTCCACGGACGCGGCGGTGGCCGTCATCCAACGGCGGAAGAAGTCGGCGTCGAGCACGGGAACTCCTCACGTGGTAGGTACTCCTGAACCATGGCACCGCGTTCCTCACATGCCCCAGCGCAACCCCGGAGTCCGCACCGGCGCGTCCCACAGCCGCAGCAGTTCCTCGTCGATCTGGCACAGGGTGACCGAGACGCCCGCCATGTCGAGGGAGGTGACGTAGTTGCCGACCAGGACACGGGCCACGGGGACCCCGCGTTCGCCGAGCACCCGCTGCACCTCGGCGTTGAATCCGTACAGCTCCAGCAGCGGGGTGGCGCCCATGCCGTTGACGAGGACCAGGACGGGGTTGCGCGGCGTGAGGTCCTCCAGGATCGCGTCGAGGGCGACCTCGGCGATCTCACCGGACGTCATCATCGGCCGCCGCTCCCGGCCCGGCTCGCCGTGGATGCCGATGCCCAACTCCAGCTCGCCGGACGGCAGATCGAAGGTGGGGCTGCCCTTGGCCGGCGTGGTGCAGGCGCTCAGCGCCACACCGAAGCTGCGGGAGTTCTCGTTCACCTGCCGGGCGACGGCCTCCACCTGCTCCAGCGGTTGGCCCTCGTCCGCCGCCGCGCCCGCGATCTTCTCCACGAACAGGGTCGCCCCCGTACCCCGCCGGCCGGCCGTGTACAGGCTGTCGGTCACCGCCACATCATCGTTGACCAGCACCCTCGCGACCTGGAGGCCCTCGTCCTCGGCCAGCTCGGCGGCCATGTCGAAGTTGAGCACGTCACCGGTGTAGTTCTTCACGATGAACAGCACCCCGGCCCCGCTGTCGACGGCCGCCGCGGCCCGCACCATCTGGTCGGGCACCGGGGAGGTGAACACCTCGCCGGGACAGGCCGCCGACAGCATCCCCGGCCCCACGAAACCGCCGTGCAGCGGCTCGTGCCCCGACCCCCCGCCGGACACCAGGCCCACCTTCCCGGCCACGGGCGCGTCCTTGCGTACGATCACCCGGTTCTCCACGTCCACCGCCAGCTCGGGATGGGCCGCCGCCATCCCCCGCAACGCGTCCGCGACCACGGTCTCCGGGACGTTGATGAGCATCTTCATGGGTACCTCCTGGGGGAGCTTGGCGGGTGTGGGTCCTCGACCCGATTTCTTGCTGGTCGGAGCAGGTGTGCATGGTTCTCGGTCCTGGCGGTTCGTAGCGGCCGGAAGCGGGCCGGTCGAAGTCCTCCTGCCGGAAGTATCGACCTTGCGGGAGCGAAGGTCACGTGCTCGGGTGCCCAGGCGTGCCTGAGGGCGGGGCAGTCTGCCGCCCGTTCCACGCGGCGGGCGACGGTGAGGCCGGGACACGCGCGGCGCTTCCCGTACTTCGGGATCCGGACGGCATGCTGCCGCCGATCGACCGGGGCGCCGGCACCGGTGAGCGCGCGGATGGCGCCCCGTGGACGGCCGTGTGCGCGGCTGGTGCGGTCGGCCGGTCGGCCGGTCGGCCGGTCGGTCAGGGCGGCGAGGGTGGTGTCGAGGTCGGCGGTCCTGGGCTGGTCGTGGGGGAGCTCGGCGAGGATCCTGGCCATGCCGCAGGTGAGGGCGAGGATCAGGGCACTCACGCTGTGGCACCGCCGCTGCCGGTGATCGGGCGGCCGAGCGGCAGGTGCGGCGCGCCGGGCGCGTGCCCGGCCTCCCGCTCCGGTGTCTCACGCACGTCCAGCAGCACGGTCCGGCCGTCGCCGACGTGCTGGTGGGCCTGCTGGGCGGTGAGGCGGCCGGGGCCGCGGCGCAGAAGCGGGAACATGGTGCGATGACCGGCGTCAAGGCCGCCCCGAGGGCCGGGTCCGGCCGCGACCCGGAGGACTGCCCGATCCCCGGTGCCCGCGACCCGGCCCCGGCTCGATCCCCTGCGTCCTACGGCCGTGAGCTGCGGCGCGGCCGAGATGCCCGCACCCTGAAGAGGGAACATCGGGTTGTTCCCGGCGGACGGCGAGGAGAACACCATGGCGAAGAGCGGTAGCGGAGGCGAGAAGCCGAGGAAAGGCGACAGGGTCTCCTGGAAGAGTCACGGCAGTGAGACCGAGGGCACGGTGGAGGAAAAGATCACTGAGCGCACGGAAGCGGCGGGACGAACGGTGGACGCCTCACAGGAGGATCCGCAGTACCAGGTCCGCAGCGAGAAGTCCGGTGGGTCCGCGGTGCACAAGTCGTCCGCGCTGAAGAAGAAGAAGTGAACGGCGTGGAAGGCGACGAGCGGAAAGAAACCTGGGACGAGTTCCGTGAACTGGTGAACATGAAGCCGGCCGAACTGGAGAAGTGGCTGGCCTCGGAACAGTCGCGGAGTGCCGGGCAGCACGAGGACGCCGGCGAGTCCACCGGGCACGCTTCCGGCCGCCGGATCGTGGAGATCCTGCGCGCCGGGAAAGATGATCTCTCGGACGACGATTACCGGCACATGCGCAAGGTGGTCGGCTACGTCCGGCGGCACCTTGCCCAGCGGCCCTCGGGCGACGTTCGGGATACCCGGTGGCGACATTCGCTCATGAACTGGGGTCACGACCCGTTGGCATGACACGCAAGTCGCGTACACCGGGGTCAGGGGCCGCACGCCCGGAAGGCGGTCCGACGCGACGGCACGACTCACGCCGGGGACGGCGGGCACCGGCGGAGGCCGTGCAGGCCGCGGAGGCCCGGTCCTGTTCCGCGGGTGAGTGCCGCCGGGGATGCGCGTCGGGCACCACCTCCTCGACGCGTTCACGGGCCCGTGCCGTGGACACGACCCTGTTCGATCACCAGGTGCGACCGGTGCGCCCCGGGGCGGGAACGGCCGGCGTCGGACGCCCGCTCGAGACGCGACGACCGACGCCGCCGGTGACGCGCGCGGCGGCGAGTTTGCCGCTGAGGAGCACCGTCGGTACGCCGACGCCCGGAGTGGTCCCGCACCCTGCCAGTACCACGTTCTCCACCCCGCGCACGAGGTTGCGCGGCCGGAACGGTCCGGTCTGGGCGAACGTGTGGGAGACCGAGAAGGGGCTGCCCGCCGCGTGACCTCGTGCCGTCCAGTCCAGGGGAGTCACCAGGAGTTCCTCCTGGACGCTGTCCGCGAACCCGTCCATGCCCCGCCGCTCCAGCTCGCCGACCAGGCGGTCGCGGTAGCGCGGGCCGAGATCCCGCCATGCGGCGGCATCGGGGCCGACCGCCGTGTTCGGGCAGGGGGCGAGGACGTAGTGAAGGTGGCCGCCCGGCGGTGCCAGGGCGGGATCGTGCGCGGTCGGGCGGGTGATCAGCAGTGAGGGGTCGCTCATCAGGTCGCCCGAGCGGGTCAGTTCGTCGAACGTGCGCTCCCACGCGGTGCCGAAGGAGAGCGTGTGGTGGGCGAGGTGGGGCCAGGTGCGGTCGGTTCCCGCGTGCAGGATCACGGCGGACGGCGAGTGACGGAGCCGCACCGGGCGGCGGGGCGCGCGTCCCAGCAGCCGGTACGCGGCGGGCAGCTCACCCGTCAGTACCACCGCGTCGCACGGGATCCGCTCACCCGAGGCGAGACGCACGGCACGTACCCGGCCCGCAGGACGTTCCAGAGCGCTCACTTCGGCCGTCCAGCGCAGGTCGGCACCGGCCGCCGCCGCCACGTCGGCCATGGCGCGGGGGAGTGCGTGCATGCCTCCCTTGGGAAACCAGACGCCGGCCACGGTGTCCATGTACGCGATCACCGCGTAGGCCGCGAGGGCCCTGGCCGGCGCCACACCGGCGTACAGGGCCTGGAAGGAGAAGACACGGCGCAGGCGGTCGTCGGAGAGGAAGCGGCCGATCCGGCCGTCCAGCCGCCCGAATCCGCCCAGCACCGCCAGCCGCGCCAGATCCGGGTGCAGCAGCTGGAAGGGCGAGTCGAAGTTGGTGTCGATGAACCGGCGCATCTGGGCCCGGTACAGACGCTCCAGCCATTGCCGCAGGTCGCGGTAGCCGGCCGCCTGTGCCGGTCCGGCGAAGCGTCGTACCTCCGCCTCCATCGCCTCGCCGTCGGTGTGCACGTCGAGCGAGGTCCCGTCCGCGAAGCACGCCCGGTAGGCCGGATGCAGAGCCGTCAGCTCGACGTGACGCTCCAGGCTGTCACCGACGGCGGCGAACGCCTCGTCCGCGAGGTGCGGCATGGTCAGCACGGTGGGGCCGGTGTCCACCTGGTACCCGCCGAGTCGCACGCGCCCGGCCCGGCCGCCCGGACCGGCGTCCTGTTCGACGACCGTGACCCGGCGGCCGGCGCCCAGCAGGTGCAGGGCACAGGCCAGTCCGGACAGTCCGGCTCCCACCACGACGACATGGTCCGTCGGACCCGGCACCGTCCTCATACGGCCTCCTCGGCACGGCGCGGCGCCACACCCGACGCGCGTTCGACCAGTGCGGCGAACTCCTGCCGCACGGCGGGCCCGGCGCGCCGGCCGGCGGCCCGCAGCCCGTCCGTGGTGTGCTCGTGGGCTCCGGCCGGTGACGCGCCGGCGAGGGTGTGCGGCACCCGCGTGGCGTCTCCCGAGCCGCCCGCAGCGCGTCGGCCGCGCCACACGAACGCCGGGCGCGGCCGCTCGCCGAGGATGTGCTCGAGGACGGCGCCGGGCGCGGTGGGAGGGGCGCCGACGGGTTCGGCCGCCGTCGGCGGCAGTGCAGGCATCCACAACCTCATCTCGTTCCCGGTCGTCCGCACGCCGGTGCTCCCGCCGAGTGCCCCGGTACGGATGCGCTGATTCCTGCCCGGCGCGAGGCCGGTTCGGGGAAGCGTTCACTCCACCGGCCCATCCCGGTACGGCTTATGGCGGTGTCACCCCGCGCGGGTCCCGCCGCCCGGGGGAGGGAACGCGCCGGGCGCAGGAGGTGACGCCCGCGGCCATGGGCACCTCCGCGGCTTCGCACTCGGCGGCGACCGCGCGGACCTCCCGGACGACCGGTCCCGCGCGGACGACGGGACACCCGCCCCGCCGGCGCGGAGAGGCGGGGAGGCCGTTCGGGCAGTCGGCGAGGAAGGCCCGCCGGTCGGCTGCGCCGAAGCCGGCCGTGTGGACCCCGGAGTCACGCACGAACAGCGGCACCACCTCGTCCGCCGCCCTCGGCGCGCAGCGGCGGATGGTCGCGCGGACGCGGATCCGAGGCGAACAGAACGGCGGCGGCGGTCACGGCGCCCTCCTGGTGCGGTGACGCGGGGTTGCGTGTGTCACCGCCGGACACGTCGCCGGCCGCGGAGGCGCCGGACGCGGTCGGCGTCCGACCTGCTCTCACGTGCGCTCATGCCCTTGGCCGCGGCCTGCGTGATGTTGCGGGCCATGCCACCGAAGACGACGGCGTGGAACGGGGAGACGGCCCACCAGTAGGCATGGCCCAGCAGACCACGTGGGTGGAACAGGGCGCGTTGCCGGTAGTGGATCCGTCCCTCGGCGTCCTTCTCGACGTACATCTCCAGCCACGCCAGGCCCGGCAGCCGCATCTCCGCCCGCAGCCGCAGGAGGTGCAGGGGTTCGATCTCCTCGACCCGCCAGAAGTCCAGCGAGTCCCCGACCCGCAACCGCTCGGCGTCCCGTCGTCCGCGGCGCAGGCCGACGCCGCCGACGAACCGGTCCAGCCAGCCCCGGACCGCCCAGGCCAGGGGGAAGGAGTACCAGCCGTTGTCACCGCCGATGCCCTCCACCACCTTCCACAGCGACTCCCGGGACGCACGTACGGGCAGCCGCCGCTCGTCCTGGTAGAGGCTGCCGCCCGCCCAGTCCGGGTCCGTGGGCAGCGGGTCGCTCGGCGCCCCCGGTACGGCGGCGGACGACCACCGGGTGGCGACCTGCGCCTCCCGGACCCGCCGCAGTGCCAGGGACAGCGCCTCGTCGAACGGCAGGGGCCGGCCCGGAGAGTCGGGCACGTACCCGGCGATGTCGTGTTCCTGGCAGACGACCTCGTGGCGCAGCGACTCGGTGAGAGGCCGTGCGATGGCGGCCGGTACGGGGGTGACGAGGCCGACCCAGTGACTGGACAGCCGCGGCGTGAGGACCGGCACGGACACGATGAGCCGGCGGCGCAGCCCGGCGACAACGGCGTAACGGTGCATCATCTCCGCGTAGGTGAGGACATCCGGTCCACCGATGTCGAACGACCGGTCGACGCCTTCCGGCATGGCCGCCGAGCCGACGAGGTAGCGCAGCACGTCGCGGACCCCGATGGGCTGTGTGCGGGTGTGGACCCAGCTGGGGGTGACCATGACGGGCAGGCGTTCCGTGAGATAGCGCAGCATCTCGAACGACGCCGACCCCGAGCCGATGACGACCGCTGCCCGCAGCACCGTGGCGGGCACCGGGCCGTCGAGGAAGATGCGCCCGACCTCGGCCCGGGAGCGCAGGTGCGGTGAGAGGGAACGCTCGGGTACGTCTCGCGGCGTGAGTCCGCCGAGGTAGACGACGCGCCGTACACCGGCGGCGTGCGCCTGCTCGGCGAAGATCCGGGCCGCGCGGCGGTCGGTGTCCTCGAAGCCGGAGCCGGACCCGAGAGCGTGCACCAGGTAGTACGCGACATCGATGCCGCGCATGGCCGCGGCCACCGAATCGGCGTCCGTCACGTCCCCGCGAACCGTTTCGGTGTGTCGCGCCCAGGGATGGTCACGCAGTTTGCCCGGGGAGCGGGCCAGGCAGCGGACTCGATGACCGGCCTGCAGCAGCTCGGGCACCAGACGTCCGCCGATGTAGCCGGATGCCCCGGTGACCAGGCAATGCAGCCCCCCTGCGCTCTGCTGTCCGTCCGTGCCCAAGGGAATTCCTCCGTGCGCTCGATGTCCGACGCCCTCATGTCCTGCCGTTCGATCATGGCCGCAAGAGCGTGTCCGCGCCCGCCGTGGTGGCACGGCCGACGGACTCGACGACGCGCCGCCAGGGCCGGTACCACCGGCCCTGGCGGCGCGGTCCGCCGGTGCCGTACGGCCGGAGGGGACGGTGATGGACCCCGGCCGTCCGGGGTACCCGTCACCGGTCACGGATTCGCAGGCCGGCGGTCGGGAAGGCGGCACGCAGGTGAACACACGACGTGGTACGGCACTGGTGACGGGAGCCTCGTCCGGCATCGGCGCGGCCTACGCCGGACGGCTGGCCGCCCAGGGACGGGACACCGTCCTCGTGGCCAGGCGGGCGCAACGGCTCGACGATCTCGCGCGGCGGCTGCGCGAAGCGACGGCCACGACGGTGGAGACGCTCGTGGCCGACCTGTCCGATCCCGACGACCTGGCACGGGTGGCGCGGCGTGCGGCGGGCGACGACATCGAGTTCCTTCTCAACAACGCGGGGATCAACGGTTACGGCCCGTTCGCCGACCTCGAACCGGAGCTGATGACGAAGGTCGTCGACATCAACGTCCGCGCCGTCACCGCACTCACGCGGGCGGTGGTCCCCGCCATGCTGGAACGCGGGCGGGGCAACCTGGTCAACGTGGCCTCGCAGCTGGCCTTCGCGGGTGCGCTGCCGCCGCATCCGCTGCCCGAACGCGCGGTGTACGGGGGCACCAAGGGCTATGTGGTCACCTTCACCCGCACCCTCGCCGCCGAACTGGCAGGCACACCGCTGCGGATCCAGGTGCTGTGCCCCGGGCTGACCGCCACCGAGTTCCACCGGTCGCGTGGTGACGAGCCCGTCCCGGGAAGGGAGCAGTCCCCGCACGAGGACGGCGGCATGTCCGTGGAGCAGGTCGTCGACGCCTCACTGGCCGCACTGGACGCCGGCGAGGCGGTGTGTGTACCGGGGCTCGGCGACCCGGGCCCGGTCGCCGACCTGGCGAGGGCGGAGCTGGCGATCAGGACGGCCGCCCGCCGGTGCGGGAGCCGACCCGGCCCCGACGCGGCGGGATCGAGCACCCACGAAGAGGGTGCTCATATGTGAAATGGATGTCACATATGAGCACAAGAGGCTTATGTGCGAGACCGGTGGGAACTCGGAGTCGAACAGCTCGCCGCTTGCCGTCTCCGGCGGGGCGGCTTCCCGGACCGGGACAGTCAGGTGTCCGTCCTCATCACCAGGAGTCGTCATGACCGTTCGCATCGGCGTGGAGGAGGAGTTCCACCTCGTGCAGGTGGAGACCGGTCTGCCGGCGTCACGTGCCGACGCGGTACTGCGAGGACTCCCCGGACGGACCTTCGCGACCGAGTTGCAGCAGACGGCCGTGGAGACCAACAGCGAAGTGCACGCGTCCCTGGACGGTCTGTACGGCGATCTGATCGGCGCCAGACGGACGCTGGACGCGACGGCTTCCGCTCACGGCCTGGCCGTGGTGGCCGCGGGCACGGCCCCGCTGGCACGCCCGGGCGGCGTGCTGCCCACCGCCGGTGTCCGCTACCGCCGCATGTTCGACGAGTACCGGAAGGTCGCCGACGAGCAGCTGATCTGTGGAGCCCACGTCCACGTCGACGTCCCCGACCGCGACACCGCGGTACGGATCATGTGCAAGGTGTCACCGTGGCTGCCCGTGCTGCTCGCCCTGTCGGCGAGCTCTCCGTTCTGGCTGGGCGCCGACACCGGCTACGCCAGCTGGCGCACCATGCTGTGGCAGCGCTGGCCCACCGCGGGACCGATCGGATGCTTCGCCGACGCCGGCGAGTACGACGGGGCCGTGCGAAGCCTCGTCGGCTCGGGCGTCATCAGCGACCCGGGGATGATCTACTACGACATCCGGCCCTCCGCCCACCAGCAGACCCTCGAACTGCGCATCTGCGACTCCTGCCCGCGGGCGGAGACGGTCGTGCTCGTCGCGGGACTCTTCCGGGCGCTCGTGACCGAAGCACGTCAGCGGCTGGAGAGTCCGGCGGATCCCCGCTGCGAGGGCCGGCACGAGTGGCTGCGTGCCGCCGCCTGGCGGGCCGCCCGGTCCGGTCTCGAGGGAAACCTGGTCGACCCGGAGACACGTCACGAGGCGTCCGCGGCCCACGTCGTCCGCGCTCTGCTGAGGAAGGTGCGTCCGGTGCTCATGGCGAACGGTGACTGGCAGACCGTTCGGACGCTCACGGAGCAGGCGCTGGCGGACGGCAGCGCGGCTCGCCGCATCCGCCGTACCGCCCACCGCGAGTCCCTTCTGACCTGCACGGATCTGCTGATCGCCGAGACCCGGGGCGGAAGGCTGAGCAGGCGCCGGCCTGCCGGGCGCCCGGCCGGGCGCACCCCACCGGGCCATGTGGGCGCCGACGCTTCCCGTACCCGGCCGGCCAGGACGCCCGGCCGTTGAGACGGATCCATCCCACAGGCGGACCCCCGCCGCCGTTCCCATTCCGAAGGAGTCACCGACCCATGTCGCCCAGCCTGACCCAGGTTCCGACCGGCGGGCCCGCGCGGACGCCACGGACGCGGACCGCCGACGAGCACCGGGGAGGTGGTGCGTGATGTGCGGTCTGAGCGGAGAGATGCGTTTCGACGGCGGGCGGCCCGATCTCGCGGCCGTGCGGCGCATGAGTGACCGGCTGGCCGCCCGTGGCCCCGACGGTCACGGGGTCTGGTCGCGGGGCGCCGTGGCGCTGGCCCATCGACGACTGAAGATCATCGACCTCTCCGACCAGGGGGCGCAGCCGATGACGGACGCCGAGCAGGAGGTCACCGGCGTCTTCAACGGCTGCATCTACAACTACCAGGACCTGCGCGAGGAGCTGCTGCGCCTCGGCCACCGCTTCAGGTCGACCTCCGACACGGAGGTCATCCTCAAGGCGTACCGGCAGTGGGGCACCGCCTGCGTCGACCGCTTCCACGGCATGTTCGCCTTTGCGCTCGTCGAACACCGCACCGGCCGGCTGATCCTGGGCCGCGACCGGCTCGGTGTCAAGCCGCTGTACCTGGCGCGGACCCCCGGGCGGCTGCGGTTCGCCTCGTCGCTTCCGGCCCTGCTCGCGGCCGGCGACGTCGACACCTCGCTGGATCCGGCGGCCGTCCACCAGTACCTGAGCTGGCACGCGACCGTGGCGGCACCCCGCACCGTACTGGCCGGCGTGCGCAAGCTCCCTCCCGCCACCGTGCGCGTGGTCGAACCGGACGGCGGTCACCGGGACCACTGTTACTGGCAGCCGTCGTACACCCGGCGCCCCGAGTACGCGGACATGGGCCCGAGCGAATGGCGTGACGCCGTCCTCGACGCGCTGCGCACCGCCGTACGCCGACGGATGGTCGCCGACGTGCCCGTGGGCGTCCTGCTGTCGGGCGGTCTGGACTCCAGTCTGATCGTGGCCCTGCTGGCCGACGAGGGACAACGGGATCTGGCGACGTTCAGCGTGGGCTTCGAGTCGGAGGGCGGCGACGCGGGGGACGAGTTCCGGTACTCCGATCTGATCGCCAAGGAGTTCGCCACCGACCACCACCAGTTGACGGTTCCCTCCGAGCGGGTGTCGACGGCCCTGGACGGGGCGATCGCGGCGATGAGCGAGCCGATGACCAGCCACGACGCGGTCGCGTTCCACCTGCTGTCCGAGCAGGTGGCGAAGGAGGTGAAGGTCGTCCAGAGCGGGCAGGGGGCCGACGAGGTGTTCGCCGGCTACCACTGGTACCCGCGGCTGGCCTCCGTCGCCCGTGAGCAGGAACCCGACCGGTATGCCGAGACGTACTTCGACCGGCCGCACACCGACCTCGCCGGGATGCTGCGACCGGACATGCTCGCGCCGGACGACGTCTCCGGCCGCTTCGTCCGGGAGCACATGGCCGCGCCGGGCGCGGAGACCGCCCTGGACGCGGCGCTGCGGCTGGACACCCACGTCATGCTCGTGGACGATCCGGTGAAACGGGTCGACAACATGACCATGGACTGGGGCCTGGAGGCCCGGGTGCCCTTCCTGGACCACGAGCTGGTGGAGCTGGCCGCCGCCTGCCCGCCGGAACTCAAGCTGGCCGACGGCGGCAAGGGCGTGCTCAAGGAGGCGGGCCGCAAACTGCTGCCCCAGGACGTGGTGGACCGCCCGAAGGGGTACTTCCCGGTCCCGGCCATCACGCACATGGCGGGGCCCGTCCTGGAACGGGTCCGCGAGGCACTCGGCGCCCCGGAGGCGAGGCGGCGCGGACTGTTCGAGGACTCCTGCGTCGCCGCGCTCCTGGCGGCACCCGACGTACACCGCACGAAACGTGGGGCGAACACCCTGTGGCAAGTGGCTCTGCTGGAAATATGGCTGCAGACGCACGGGATATGACCGACGGACGCGCCCCGCGCCGAGCCGGCGGCACCGACACGGTCGCGGCCGGCCGGGCCGCCGCGTCCCGGCCGGTACCGGGCGCCGGCCCCCGGCCGGTACGGGGCGTCGGCCCGGCCGCCCCGGACGCGGACGACCGCGGTTCCCCCCGCGCCGCCCCCGCCCGGGTCCCGCTGCCCGACACGTCGGGTCCGCGTGACGTCACGCCGCGGCTCACCGCCCACGGCTGCTGGTACCCCTCGGCCGACCCGGCCGGGGCGGAGGTGGCGTTCATCTGCGACCGCGGGGGCGTGCCCCAGCTGTGGGCCGGGCCCGTGGACGGCGCCGGGGTGCGGCTGCTCGACTCCGCACCGGATCCCGTCCGGGAGGTGTCGTGGTCGCCCGACGGCCGCTGGATCGCCTACACCACGGCGCCTGGCGGCGGCGAGCACCAGCGGGTGCTGTGCGTACGTCCGGACGGCACCGACCGCCACATCCTGGCGGGTGCCGAGCCCGCCACCTCGGCCTACCTGGGCTGCTGGGCGCACGACGGTTCGGCCGTCGCGGTCACGGTCGCCGTCCCGACCGTCCCTCCCTCGGCCCGGGACACCACCGACCTCCCGGACGAAGCCGACGGGTACGTCGGCCGCCTGCCGGCCGCCGGCTGGTCCGGTCGTGACGGCGCGGCCGTTCTCCTCGGCGCGACAGCGGTCACGGGCGAGAAGCGGTGGACGGCGCCTCCCACCGGGATCACGGCGTCCGACGGTCCGTGGCACGGTCCGACGTCCCCGCGGGCCGGCTTCGGCGACGGGCTGTCCGCCTATCTGATCGCTCCCGACGGATCGGCCGCGCCGGTCCTCCTCGCCACCGAGTCGGACGCCGCGACGCTGCGCGTGTGCGATCTGAGTCGCGACGGCCGGCTCGCGCTGCTGCGCCGCGGTCCACGCGGACGGCGTGAGGCGGTGGTCGTCCGCACCACCGACCTCGCCACCACCTACGTCGTACCGGTGGCCGACGGCGATCCGTGGATCGGCAGGTTCTCGGCCCGGGCGGACACCGTCTGGCTGCGGAGCGACGCCCACCGTGAGTTCGCGGCCCTGGTCGCCGTTGGCCTCGACCGTGAAGGGAGGCCGCGGGGGTGGTCCGCCGCGGCCGAGCGGGAGGGCGGCGATCTCGAACTGCTGCGGTTCGCCCACGACGGCCGCGCCGCCGTACTGGCCTGGAACGTCCGCGGGGCGAGCGAGCTGGAGGTCGTCGACACGTTCCCGCCCGGTACGGCCAGGTCCCTCACCGGGCCCCCGCGTTCCGTGCCCCTTCCCCACGAAGTCGTCACCCGGATGGTGTCGGCAGGACCGGGGAGACTGGTACTGGCCCTGTCGGGTTCACAGCGCCGCCCCGGAGTGTGGTGGCTCTCCGAGGGCGTGTCCTTGCTGCGTACCCCGTGGTCGTCGAGGGACGAGGACGCCGTTCCCCCGGGCCGCCCGCCGGTGCGGCCGGTTCCCCTGAGCCCGACCGCGCGGGACGGACTGCCGCTGAACGGCTGGTACTACCGTGCGCCGGGCCGCGGCCCGGCGGAGCCGGCCCCCTGCGTGATCCATCTGCACGGTGGCCCGGAGGAGCAGGAACGCCCCGTCTTCAACCCGCTGTACCACGAGATCCTGGGGAGAGGGCTCGACATCTTCGCGCCCGACGTCCGCGGTTCGTCCGGCCACGGGCGGTCGTTCGTCGACGCGGACCTGGGCACGGGCCGGTTCGCCGCCCTCGACGACGTCGCGGACTGCGCCGCCCACGCGGTGGTGGCCGGTCCGGCCGATCCCTCACGGCTGGCCGTCATGGGCCGCTCGTACGGCGGCTACCTCACCTTCGCGTCTCTCGTCCGGCATCCCGATCTGTTCCGTACCGGGGTCGCGGTGTGCGGCATGTCCGACTTCGCGACGTTCTTCGAGGGCACCGAACCCTGGATCGCGCAGTCCGCGGCGCACAAGTACGGCCATCCCGAACACGACCGCGAACTGCTGCGCTCCCTCTCGCCCATGAGCCGGATCGACGCGCTGCGCGTTCCGTTGCTCGCCGTGCACGGGGAACACGACACCAACGTTCCGCCGCGCGAGTCGGAGCAGTTCGTCAGGGCCGCGCGCGAACGCGGCCACACCGCGGCGCTGCTCACCCTGCGCGACGAGGGCCACGAGTTCCTTCGCGCGGACAACCGGCGGCTGTTCCGCCGCACCGCCGCGGACTGGCTGGAACGCCATCTGTCCCCGCACTGACGTTCTTCGGTTCAGGTCGTTCCGAAGGCATGCCGCCCCGTCACCCGGGAGTGCGTCATCAGCGAGCAGCCCGGCCGCCCGCGTGAAACCGTCCGCCGGCGGCCGGGAAGCCTCTCCCGTCGCGAGAGGCGGTGACGACCCTGCGGTCGTCTCTTCGCAGCGCGAGATCCGATCCTCCCCGGCGGCGGAAGCGGCCCCGGGCCGACGTACGACGCGGCCACGCACGCCACCCCGCGCGGAGCCGGGCTCCGCGCGCACGTCGTGCCGGCCGGCGGGAAGGTCCCGGCCCGCCACGCCGGACGGCGTCAGTGGCCGTACCGGCTGCATCAAGCACCGGGGAGCCGTGTCGCACCCGTCATCCGGCAGGAGTACCGAACCGTGGCCCGCCGTGCGGCGGCATGCCCGTTCGGGCATGCTCGTCGCGAGACGGAACCGCGCATCCCGACCCGCCGGACGGAGGCGTCCTTGAAGACGACCCTGCACATGGCCCTGGTGACCGCGCTGTCCACCGGCGCCCTGTCGGCCGCGGCACCGGTCACGGCCCTGCCGACCGCGGCCGAACCACCGCGGTACGTCGCGCTCGGCGATTCCTACGCGGCCGCACCGCTGGTGCCGCCGCCCGATCCGGCCGATCCGATGTGCCTGCGTTCCCTGGCCGGCTATCCGCGCGTCGCGGCCCAGGACCTCGGCGCGCGGCTCACCGACGTCACCTGCTCCGCCGCCACCACCGACCACCTGAGCACGTCCCAGTACCCGGGCACCGCCCCCCAGTACGACGCGCTCACGCCCGCCGCCGACATCGTCAGCGTCACCATCGGCGGCAACGACGCCGACGTCTTCAGCGAAGCGCTGGACTGCGTCAACATCCTGCCCCAGCCCTACGGCACCAGCTGCGCGGAGGAGAACACCGCGGGCGGTACCGACAAGGTCAGGGCCCGCATCGACGCCTGGGCACCGGTCTTCGGCACCGTCCTGGACGAGATCGCCCGGCGCGCGCCGAACGCCGAGGTCTTCGTCGTCGGTTACGGCAACTACCTCCGCACCGACGGCTGTCACCCCGCCCAGCCCTTCTGGAAGCAGGACGCCAACTACATCCAAGGCGTGGTCGACCACCTCGGCGCCGTACTGGAGCGAACGGCCGAAGAGCACGGCGCGACCTTCGTCGACACCTACACCCTGGGGATCGGCCACGACATCTGCGCCGCCCCCGCCGACCGCTACATCGAGGGCCTGGCCCCCACCCGTCCGGCCGCCCCCCTGCACCCCAACGCCTCGGGGGCCAGGGCCGTCGGAAACGCCCTCGCCACGGCCGTCCGCGCGACCTCGGCGCCGTCCCGCGGGACGGGCCCCCCGCTCTCGAAAGCCCCCTGACCGGCAGCCGCCCGGGGAGCGCGCGCCGAGCGGCGCGGAGCCGGGGGGCACGTACCCGGCGCGGCCGGGGATACTGGTGGGATGGATGTTGTCAAGAGGAACAATGTACGGGTCGTCGGCCGGACGGACGGCCCGGTCGTGGTGCTGGCGCACGGGTTCGGCTGTGACCAGAACATGTGGCGCCTGGTCGTACCGGCCCTGATCGATGACTACCGGGTGGTGCTCTTCGACTACGTGGGTGCCGGCGGCTCGGATCTGTCCGCCTGGAGCGCGGAGCGGTACGGCTCTCTGGACGGTTACGCCCGGGATGTGACGGAGGTCTGCCAGGCACTGGATCTTCGCGACGCGGTGTTCGTGGGGCATTCGGTCAGTGCCGTGGTGGGCGTGCTGGCCGCACGGGCCGCGCCGGAGCGGATCGGCGCGCTGGTGATGGTGGCGCCCTCTCCCCGCTACATCGACGACGAGGGTTACCGGGGCGGATTCAGCGCCGAGGACATCGATGAGCTGCTCGACTCCCTGGAGTCGAACTACCTGGGCTGGTCCTCGGTGATGGCACCGGTCATCATGGGCAATCCGGAGCGGCCCGAGCTGGGACAGGAACTGACCGACAGCTTCTGTGCCACGGACCCCGACATGGCTCGCGTCTTCGCGCGCACCACGTTCCTGTCCGACAGCCGGGAGGATCTGAGGAGCGTGGCGGTACCGACACTGATCCTCGAGTGCTCCCAGGACGTCATCGCTCCCCCCGAGGTCGGCGCGTACGTGCACGACGCCATCCCCTCGTCGCGCCTCGTCACACTGGACGCCACCGGGCACTGCCCACAGCTGAGCGCCCCGGAGGCCACCGCCGGCGCCATCCTGGACTTCCTCAAGGACCTGCCGTGATGGACCGGGCCGGAAACGGCTCGGCCACCCCGGGCGCCGGGGACGGCGGCGCCACCGATGCCGCGTTCACCGCGCTGCTGGAGGACAGCGCGGAGGAACTGTACGAGTCGGCGCCCTGCGGCTACTTGTCGACGCTGATGGACGGCACCATCGCCAAGATCAACGCCACCCTGCTGGGCTGGCTCGGACTGCGACGCGAGGCGGTGGTGGGGCGCCTGCGCTTCGCCGACCTGCTCACCGTCGGTGGCAAGCTCTACCACGAGACGCACTTCGCGCCCCTGCTGCGGATGCAGGGCGAGATCAACGGCATAGCCCTGGAGATAAAGACCCACGACGGCGGCCGCCTGCCCGTACTGGTCTCCTCCGTGGTCAAGCACGGCAGCCGGGGCGACCCGCTGCTGATCCGTACCACCGTCTTCGACGCCTCGGCCCGCCGCGCCTACGAAGAGGAACTCCTGCACCGCCGCAAGGAGGCCGAGCGGACACGCGCGGAGGCGGACGAACTCCGCCGCCGGGCCGAGGAGGACCGGGCCCGGCTGGCCGAGGCGCTCGCCGCCCTGCAGCAGACCCTCCTGCCGGAGACGTTTCCCGACGTGCCCGGTGTGGAGACGGCTTTCTCCTACCACATCGCCTCCGCCCTGCAGCTCGGCGGCGACTTCTACGACCTGTTCCCGGTGGGCGAGGGCCGCTGGGCGTTCTTCATAGGCGACGTGTGCGGCAAGGGCCCCCAAGCGGCGGCCGTCACCTCCCTGATCCGCTACACCCTGCGGACCGCCGTCCTGCACACCAGCGAACCCGCCACCGCTCTGGCGACGCTGAACATCGCGCTGCACGAGCGTTATACCGCCAGTGACGACCCGCGTTACTGCACGGCTGTCCTCGGCGTCCTCGAACCCGACGCCACGACCGGGCACACCGCGGTACGTCTCGCCTCGGGTGGGCATCCGCCGGCGCTGGTCCTGCGGGCCTCAGGGGAGGCCGACTTCCTCGCCACACCCGGTGGCATGCTCATCGGCGTCCTCACCGACGCGCACTTCGCGACCCGGACGACCACCCTCGGTCCCGGTGACACCCTGCTGCTCTACACCGACGGTCTGACCGAGGCACGCACCGGCGCCGACCGCGGCAGTCTGTACGGTGCCGAAGCACTGCACGCCTTCGCCGAGGAACAAGCACCCACCGGCGCCCGCAAACTGGTCGACGCGCTGAACGGATTGCTGGAGGGCTTCGGTGACGGTCTGGACGACGACACCGCCCTGGTCGCCCTGGGCGTTCCCGACGACCGTCCGACACCCGTCCACGGCAACGGACTGGCACGATGAACCCTCTGAGTCTTTCCACCCGGCACACCGCCGCAGGCCCTGTCGTGGAAGTGGTCGGCGACCTCGACTTCATCCACGCACCGGCGTTGAGCCGGTGTGTGGAGACCACGGCGCTGAAGCCGGGACAGTGTCTGATCGTCGACCTGGCGGGACTGGAATTCTGCGATTCCAGCGGTATCACCGCCCTGATCGCCGTCCACCGGTACGCGAGCGTCCGAGGTGTCGACATGGCTCTGGCCGCCGTCCCCGCCAACACCATGCGCGTTCTGCGGGTCGTCGGCCTCGACCAGGTCTTCACCTTCCGTCCCGGCGCCGGCGACGCGAGCAACACCTGAACGGGCGGAGCGCCCCGGAGACGCGCCGTCACCGCGGCGTCAGGGCCCGGTCAGGGCCCGGGGTGGCCGGCCCGGCCGTGAAGAGCGGGACGCAGTCGCCCACGGAGCCGTCACGGACCGCTCCCGCACGCTGCCACCACGGTGCGTCGGCGGCCGGTGAGGCCATGCCCGGGACCGACGCCGCGTGGCGCCGTACGACGCAGTCGTGGCCGGGCCGTTCTCCGGGGGGAACGGGACCGTCGGCCCTCATCTTCCGGTCGGGCCCGGCTCAGGGTGGAAGGACACAGGACCGCTGCACCGGACAAAGGGCGAAGGAGGGGCCGGCGATGTACCCCCATGACGGTTTCCGTGAACTCGGGCGGCAGGAGTGCCTGCAGCTGATGGCCGGGGTGCCCGTCGGCCGTGTCGTCTTCACGCGCCGGGCCCTGCCCGCCGTGCTGCCCGTCAACTTCCGCCTGGACGCCGACGGCGCGGTCCTGCTGCGCACCGCCGCCGGTTCGGAACTGGTCCGCGCGGTCGACGGCGCGGTGGTCGCCTTCGAGGCCGACGACGTCGACGCCGTCCGGCAGTCCGGCTGGAGCGTCGTCGTCACGGGCCCGGCCACGGTGGTGACCGACCGCGCCGAACACCGGCGCCTGGCCCGCACCGGACCGGTCTCCTGGGTGCCCTCGGCGCGGGAGGTCTTCGTCCGCATCGAGGCCGAGCTGGTCACCGGACGCGAACTCGTCGGCGGACGCTCCCTGTACGGGGTGAGCCTGGCGGCCGCGGACGGATGACGGCCGCCGGCGTCACCCGGGGCGGGGCAGGGCCGGCCCCGTCCCTGCACCGGGCCCGGAACGGCTCCTGCGTCCGCCACCCGCGCGCACATGTGCGCCGGCCACCATCCGGTCCACGGCGCGGTCCTCCTCGCCCCGCCGCCGAGGCCGCCGGCCTCACCCGGGGACGGGGCAGGGCCCGGGCACGGCGGCACCTCGCCGGCCGGCGCCCTGGTTGCCCCGACGGCCCTCGGTACCGGGACCCGGATGCCCCGCCCACCGCGAGGACACCCCCCTCGCTCCCGCCCGCGTAACTGGGGCCGGCCGGGCAGGGGGGCCGATCGGCCCTGGTCTCTCGGCCCGGGATTGCGCAAGATGTGAGGGCCGGGGATTTCAGACGGCGTCGACGATCACACAGCGCGGAACGAGGAGCAATCGATGGCGGACGGCGAGCAGCCCGGACCCGACAGCCCGATCCGGGTCTTCCTGCTGGACGACCACGAGGTGGTCCGGCGGGGGGTGCACGACCTGCTGAACGACGAACCGGACATCACGGTGGTCGGTGAGGCCGCCACCGCCGAGCAGGCCCTGGTCCGCGTTCCCGCCCTGCGCCCCCAGGTCGCGGTCCTGGACGTACGGCTGCCGGACGGGGACGGGGTGAGCGTGTGCCGCGAGCTGCGCTCGGCCATGCCCGACCTGGCCTGTCTGATGCTGACCTCGTTCGACGACGAGGAGGCCCTGCTCGACTCGATCATGGCCGGCGCGTCCGGATACGTACTGAAGCAGATCCGCGGCTCCGACCTGGTGACCGCCGTACGCACGGTGGCCCGCGGCCAGTCGCTGCTCGATCCGAGCGCCACCACCCGGCTGATGGCCCGGCTGCGCGGCGGACAGCAGAAGGAGGAGGAGCAGCCGGACGCGCTGCCCGGGCTGACCGACCGGGAGCGCGAGATCCTGGCCCTGATCGGTGAAGGGCTGACCAATCGCCAGATCGGCCAGCGGCTGTACCTGGCCGAGAAGACGGTCAAGAACCACATCTCCCGGCTGCTGGCCAAACTCGGCGTGGAGCGCCGCATCCAGGCCGCCGTCATCGCCACCCAGGTCCAGGACCGGCTGAGGCAGGAGGGCCGCTGACGGCACGCGGCTCACTGCCCGGCCGTGGCTCCCCTGAGCTCGCGGCCGGTGACCATCTCGGCCTCGATGCGCACGAACACCGTCTCCCGCGACGGCATCCACGAGGTCGGGCCGGTCCGTGCGAGCCGTTCGTGCTCGGCCGGACCGGTCACCACGGTGGCCCGTCCGGTGACGATCACGCTCCAGCCGGAGCGGGTCTCCGCGTGGAACTCGTCCGCCTCGAAGGCGACCACGGTGCCGTCGACGGCGCGTACGAGGTCCGAGTCCGGGGAGGTGGCCAGGAGCACGGAGGCGTCCGTGTCCAGGGAGAAGTTGACGGGCAGGACCGCGGGCAGGGCCTGCCGGGTGTAGATCACACGGCCGACCGGCACCTTGGCCAGCAGGCGGAGGCACTCCTGCCGGTCGAGCGCGCGAAAGGCATCGTCATGGGACATTCCCCCATCGTCCCCGTGGGTCCGGCGAGCCGGTAGGGCCGACCGGCCCTACCACCCGGCCCTACCACCCGGCCGGGCGCATCCGGCCCGGCCAAGTCCCTTTCCGCGTTCCTGGTGTTGCTGTTGACCTTTCGGGGGACCCCGGTCGTACAGTCATGTGCGGCGTAACCGATCACGAATCGAACGGGCAGCGCTGCCCGGAACGGAGTGGCACGGTGAGCGCGGAGACCGGCGCGGCACGGACACGGGCGGGCATGGACGGCGGGCTGGCGGAGGCGCTGGTGCGCAGCCGCCGCTTCTTCACCAAGGCCGAGGTCTCCAAGGACCTGCGCTCGCTGCACCGCAAGGGCGGCCGCCAGGCGGACGAGTTCTACCGGGACCGCTGGTCGCACGACAAGGTGGTGCGCTCCACCCACGGAGTGAACTGCACCGGCTCCTGCTCGTGGAAGGTGTACGTCAAGGACGGCATCATCACCTGGGAGGCCCAGCAGACGGACTACCCGTCCGTCGGCCCGGACAGCCCCGAGTACGAGCCGCGCGGCTGCCCCCGGGGGGCAGCCTTCTCCTGGTACACGTACTCGCCCACCCGTGTGCGCTACCCCTATGTGCGCGGAGTGCTGCTGGGGATGTACCGCGAGGCCAAGGCCCGCCTCGGCGACCCGGTCGCGGCCTGGGCGGACATCGTCGACGACCCCGAGCGCTCCCGCCGCTACAAGCGGGCCCGCGGCAAGGGCGGTCTGGTGCGGGCGACGTGGACCGAGGCGGCGGAGATGGCCGCCGCCGCGCACGTGCACACCATCAGGAAATACGGCCCCGACCGGCTGGCCGGGTTCTCCCCGATCCCCGCGATGTCGATGGTCTCCCATGCCGCGGGGGCCCGCTTCTACTCCCTGCTCGGCGGGGTGATGCTCTCCTTCTACGACTGGTACGCCGACCTGCCCGTCGCCTCGCCGCAGGTGTTCGGCGACCAGACCGACGTACCGGAGTCCGGGGACTGGTGGGACGCCGGGTATCTGATCATGTGGGGCTCCAACCTGCCGGTGACCCGCACCCCGGACGCCCACTGGATGGCCGAGGCCCGCTACCGGGGCCAGAAGGTCGTCGCCGTGTCGCCGGACTACGCGGACAACGTGAAGTTCGCCGACGAGTGGCTGCCCGCCCAGCCCGGCACGGACGGCGCGCTGGCGATGGCCATGGGACACGTCGTCCTCAAGGAGTTCTTCGCCGACCGGGAGACCCCGTACTTCACCGACTACGTCAAGCGGTACACGGACCTGCCGTTCCTCGTGGCCCTGGACGAGGACGAGGACGAGCCGGACACGTACACCCCGGGCAAGTTCCTGACCGCCGCGGACCTCGGCGGCGCGCACGCCCGGACCGAGGCAGGAAGACCTTCAGCAGGTCGACCCGGCTGACGACGCCCTTGAGCAGGCCTTCGGCGTCGACGACGGGCAGCCGCTTCAGCCTGAGCTGGGCCATCACGCGGGCCGCCTGCGCGAGGGTGGCGTCGGCGTGGACGGTGACGGCGGGGGTGCTCATCAGCTCTCCGGCGGTCAGCGCCCCCGCCCTGGCCAGGTCGGAGAGCCGGCGCAGCTGGGTGAACCGGTCGGGGTCGCTGTCGCGGAACTCCTCCTTGAGCAGCAGATCGGCCTCGGAGACGACGCCGACGACCCGGCCCTCGCCCTCCAGTACGGGCAGCGCGCTGACCTGCCACTCCTCGATGAGCCGGACGACGTCCTTGAACGGGGTGTCGCGGCCGACGGCGACGACGGCGCGCGTCATGACGTCGCTCACGGTGTGCGGGCTGCCGTTCACGGCCGTCACCTGCTTCCGCTGCCGTACGGGGCGTACAGATCGAGCAGCCGGACCCGGGTGGCGTGCAGCCGCTGGGCGACCACCCGGCCGACCCACACGGCGATCATGCGGCCGAACTCGGGGTCCTCGGCGCACAGCGTCCGTACGGCCTCCGCGTCGAACTCCCAGGCCCGCACCGGGCTCGTGGTCTCGGCGCCCAGGTGCCACATGCGCGGCGGGTAGTGCCAGGACCAGCCGATCAGCTCGCCGTGGCCCAGCGACTCGATCACGGCCGCGCGGTGACCGGGTACCTGCAGGTCGAGGGCGACGGTTCCGGTCCGGACGATCCAGAACCGGTCGGCGCGCCGTCCCTCCTCGAACAGGCGCACCCCGGCCGCGAAGGAGACCTCGCGGGCGTGCCGCATCAGCCCTTCACGGTGCGCCGCCGGGAGACCTGCGGTCAGAGTGGTGGTGGATGTCATCGCTCCGTCTCCTTCCGTGCCTGCCGCCACAGCGGAACGGCGACTTCGGGGCCCCCGCAATCAGCGTGTGCCCGGCCGGTAGGAGATGCCACGGGCCGCCCGGCCCCTTCCGAGGGACCTTCGGCCCCATCGGTGAGCGGGGCGTCCCCGTCAGCGGGTCGGCCGGCCCTCGGGCGGCGTGTCACCCGTGCGCCCGGCCCGCTCGGATCCGGGGGTGGGCGGCAGTGTCTCCCCCTGGATGATCCGGGGGGTCGCGGGCGCCTTCGGCGCGTTGCCCTCCTGCTCCTTCATCGCACGGGCCTCGGCCTTGAGGATCCGGGCCGACTTGCCCGCGGAGCGGGTGAGTTCCGGGAGCTTCTTGGCGGCGAGGACGGCTATGACGACGATCAGGATGACGGCCAGCTCGCTCAGTCCGAACATGGGTGCGATGCTCCTTCTTCGTGGCACGGACGGCCCAGGCGGAATCTACATCACTGTAGAGAGGAGTGGGGTGGCGTGCGGGGGCCGAGGGCGTCTATACGATGTCTGCCCGGCGAACAGGCGGCGGAAGGGAGGCGGGGCGTGGCGGAGCAGCGGGAGGGTGCCCGGCGTCGGGGGCAGGGCGAGCTGGAGGCGCTGGTCCTGGCGGCGCTGCGGGAGGCGGACGGCCCGGCGACGGCCGGCTGGGTGCAGGAGCGCCTGGGCGGCGGCCTCGCCTATACGACCGTCATCACCATCCTGACCAGGCTGCTGGCCAAGGGCGTGGTCACCCGGGAGCGCACGGGCCGGTCCTTCACCTGGACGTCCGCGTCCGACCAGGCGGGCCTGGCCGCCCACCGGATGCGCAGGGTGCTGGACGCCGAGAGCGACCGGGAGGCGGTGCTGGCCAGCTTCGTCACCGGCCTCGGACCGGACGACGAACGCCTCCTGCGGGAGCTGCTGGGCCAGTCGGGGGACGAAGGGGAGGACTGAGACCGCCATGGGGGTGTTCGTCCTGCTGCCGCTGGTGCTGCCGCTGACGGCGTGGCCCATCGCGCGCCTCGCCGAGCAGCATCTGCATCCGCGCACGGCGACCCGGCTGCTGACCGGGGTGGCCGCGGTGATGGCGGTGTGCAGCACGGTGTGCCTGGGGCTGCTGATGGTGGCCGGCACCGCCCAGCTCCCCGGGAACCCGCTGCCCGACGGCTGGTCGGACCCCGAGGTGCGCGCGGCGGTGCCCTACGACGAGGTGGCCGGCAAGGTCGCGATCCCCGCCCTGTGCGCGGTGCTGGTGGCGTGCGGGCGGACGCTGTGGCGGCACGGACGGGTACGTCGCCGTGCCCACCGGGCGCTGGCCGGGCTGCGCGGGACGGAGGCCGCGGTCCTGCCGGACGACGTGCCCTACGCCTACGCGCTGCCGGGCGGCCGACGGGACCGTGTCGTGGTGACCACGGCGTTGCTGGAACGGCTGGAACCGGCCGAGCGCCGGGCGCTGTTCGCCCACGAACGGGCCCACCTCGCCGCCCGCCACCACCGCTTCCTGCTCGCCGTACAGCTGGCCGCGCGCGCCAACCCCTTCCTGCGGCCGCTGCGCACCGCGGTGGCGTACACGGCGGAGCGGTGGGCGGACGAGGACGCGGCGCGGACGGTCGGCAGCCGCCGTACCGTGGCCCGGGCGATCGGCAAGGCGGCCCTGGTGTCGCGCGGCACCCCGGTGGCCACGCTGGCGGGCCTCGCGGCGGCGGGCCCGGTGCCGCGCCGGGTGGCGGCCCTGCTCGGGCCCGCTCCGGCGGCGCGCCGCCTGCCGTCGCTGTTCACCCTGGCCGGCCTGGCGGTGTGGGGCGCCGCCGCGGGGACCGCCGTCTCCGCGATGTCGTCCGCGAACTCCGCCGTGACGATGGTCCTCATCCTGTACGCGGCCACGCCCCTCTGACCCCGCGGCGGGCAGGCCCGCCGCGGGGCCGGGGCCCGCTCGCAGGCCGAACTCGTGCGGCGGCAGGCCGAGGGCGTAGCACGCCTCACGGACCACGGCCCGCTCGTCCTTGTCGAAGTCGCCGTCGGCGCCGCCGATGACGATCCCGATCCGGATCACCGCCCGCGCCTCGGCGGGCTTCTTCCTCGCCTCGGCGACCTCCTGCAGGACGCTCACCCCGCCGAAGGCGAAGTCGGCGGTGGACCGCTCACGCCGAGCGGGCCGAGCAGCCGTTCGAACGCCATGGTGGCGTCCGCTCCTTGAGCGTGTGTGTTCCGTGAAGGGGGTGCCGCGCACAGGGCGGCGCGCGATATGACTTCTACAAGCGAGTAGAAGCATGGGGGATGGTCCGGGAGGGACTTTGCGTCTCCTTTACAGTAGGTGTGGAGCCGGGACATCCTGCTTCCACACATCTCTTCCCACGCGTTCGAGAAGGAGCGACGGTCCCCCGATGGGTGATCCTCCCAGTAGCAGCCGTGCCACCTCCCGCCGTCCGGGCCTCGCGGCCACCGAGGAAGCGGGGGTGGCGCGGTGACCGAGGTCCTGCTGCTCCTGCTCGCCCTGCTGCTGACCCTGGCGTGCGCGGTGTTCGTCGCGGCCGAGTTCTCCCTGACCACCGTCGAGCGCGGTGACCTGGAGCGTGCCGCCGAGGCCGGCGAGCGCGGCGCCGAGGGCGCGCTGGCCGCCGTACGGCAGCTGACGCTGCAGCTGTCCGGCGCCCAGCTCGGCATCACCGTCACCTCGCTGGTGATCGGCATGCTGGCGGAACCGTCCCTCGCGGCGCTGCTGCGCGGACCGCTGCGGGCGGCCGGTCTGGGCGGCGCCGCCCCGACGGCGGCCACCGTGCTGGGCGTGCTGGTGTCCACGGTGGTGCTGATGGTGGTCGGTGAGCTGGTGCCGAAGAACTGGGCGATCTCCCGGCCGGCCGCGGTCGCGAAGGTGGTCGCCGGCCCGCAGCGCGCCTTCACCGCCGCGTTCGGCCCGTTCATCGGCCATCTGAACAGCACCGCGAACCGGTTCGTACGGCGTTTCGGCCTGGAGCCCGCCGAGGAACTGGCCTCCGCCCGCACCGCCGAGGAACTGGGCGCGCTGGCCCGGCACTCGGCCGCCGAGGGCGCCCTGGAGGCGGACTCCGCCGAACTCTTCGTCCGCACCCTGCACCTGAGCGAGCTGACCGCCGAGAACGTGATGACGCCGAGGGTCGACGTCAGGGCCCTGGAGGCGCACGCCACCGCCGCCGACGCGGCCGCCCTCAGCCACGCCACCGGTCTCTCCCGCTTCCCGGTCTACCGCGACAGCCTCGACGAGGTGGTCGGCACCGTCCACATCCGCGACGTGCTCGCCCTGGACCCGGAGAAGCGGGCCGGCACACCCGTCACCGACCTGACCGCCCCGCCCCTGCTGGTCCCCGACAGCCTCCCCGCCGACCGGCTGCTGGAACGGATGCGCGCGCACCGCACCATGGCCGTGATCATCGACGAGTACGGTGGCACGGCGGGCGTGGCCACCGTGGAGGACATCGTCGAGGAGGTCGTCGGCGAGGTCCGCGACGAGCACGACCCCCTGGAGCTGCCCGACCTGGCGCCCGCCCCGGCGACGGCCGACGGGCGCGCGGTGTGGCAGGCCGGCGGCAGCGTCCGCCTCGACCGGCTCTCGGACGTGGGACTCACCGCGCCCGAGGGCCCGTACGAGACCGTGGCCGGACTGATCGCCACCCGCCTGGCCCGCATCCCCGCCCCGGGGGACGCGGTGGACCTCGACGGCTGGCGGCTCGACGTGCTGGAGGTCGAGCACCACCGCGCCGACCGCATACGCATCACCGCACCGGCCGTACCGCGGCCGGCCCGGACCGTGGAGGGAGCCCGATGACCGCCCTGCAGCTCGCCATCGGCGCCCTGACCCTGCTGACCAACGCCTTCTTCGTCGGCGCCGAGTTCGCCCTGATCTCGGTGCGCCGCAGTCAGATCGAACCGCGCGCCGGGGCCGGCGAGAAGCGGGCCCGGATGACCCTGTGGGCGCTGGAGCACCTGTCCGCGATGATGGCCACCGCCCAGCTCGGCATCACCGTCTCCTCCCTGGTGCTCGGCGCGGTCGCCGAACCCGCCATCGCGCACCTGCTGGAGCCCGCCTTCGCGGCGGTGCACATGCCGCACGCTCTGGTGCACCCGATCGCGTTCGTCATCGCCCTGACCCTCGCCACGTACCTGCACATGCTGATCGGCGAGATGGTGCCCAAGAACATCGCGCTCGCCGCGCCGGTGCCGAGCGCCCTGCTGCTGGGCCCGCCGCTGGTGGCGCTGACCCGGGCGCTGCGGCCGTTCGTCTTCGGCATCAACGCCTTCGCCAACGTCCTGCTGAAACTCCTGCGCGTCGAGCCGAAGAACGAGGTCGGATCCGTCTTCACCGACGACCAGCTCGCCCGGATGGTCGTCGACTCCAGCGAGGCCGGGCTGCTCGGCCCCGCCGACGGGGAGCGGCTGCGCGACGCGCTGGAGCTGGGCACCCGTCCGGTCGGCGAGATCCTCGTCCCCGCGCCCCGGATGCGCACCGCAGCGCACACGATCACCCCAGCCCGGCTGGAACGCCTCGCCGCCGAGGCGGGATTCTCCCGCTTCCCGGTCACCGCCCCCGACGGCGCCGTCCTGGGCTACCTGCACATCAAGGACACGCTCGGCGTCACCGACCGCGACCGGCCCTTCCCGCGCGGCGCGCTGCACAAGGTCACCCGGGTGCGCATCGACACCCCGCTGGACGACACCCTCACCGCCCTGCGCGCCGAGGGCAGCCACCTCGCCGCCGTCGTGGGGGAGAGCGGCACGGTCCTCGGCTTCGTGACCATGGAGGACGTACTGTCCGAACTGGTCGGACCGGCCGCCCCGGCCACCACCTGACCACCGCCGCCGGGAACACGATTCCGGCCGGGACCGTTATGCATCCGCACACCCACAGAAGGAGCACGTACTTGTCCGCCAGACCGACGGACCCCTCGGGGCACGGTCCCCGACCATCCCGCCACGCATTTCCCGGGCACGGCACACGGCGGGACGCCCCCTCGCGATCAGCACGCCGATGAGTGCCGCGAACGCCCTCCCGGGCCTGCTGGCCGTCTTCGTCCTGACCGCCGGCACCGGATACTTCGTCGCCCAGGAATTCGCCTACGTCTCCGCCGACCGCCTCGCCCTGGCACGAGAGGCCGAGTCCGGGGACCGCAAGGCCGCCCGCGCCCTGACGGTGCTGGAGCGGCTGTCCTTCATGCTGTCGGGCGCCCAGCTCGGCATCACCGTGACCGGACTGGCCGTCGGTTTCATCGCCGAGCCCTCGGTGTCCGCCCTGCTCCGGCCCGTGCTGTCCGGCATGGGCATCCCCGGCGCGGCCGCGAGCGGCGTCTCCGTCGTGCTGGCCTTCGCGCTGGCCACGGTCGTACAGATGGTGCTGGGCGAGCTGGCCCCGAAGAACCTGGCCATCGCCGTACCGGAGCGGCTGGCTAAGGCGCTGGCCGGTTCCACGCTGGCCTATCTGAAGGTCGTCGGCCCCCTCGTGCGGGTCTTCGACGGGGCGGCGAACAGGCTGCTGCACCGGGTCGGCATCGAACCGGTGGAGGAGCTGCACCACGGCGCCACCCTGGAGGAGCTCGGCCACCTCATCGGCGAGTCCCACGAGCAGGGCGCGCTGCCACGGAACACCGCCGCGCTGCTCGACCACGCCCTGGAGTTCTCCGACCGTACGCTGGACGAGGTGATGGTGCCCCGCGTGGACGCCGTCTTCGTCCGCAAGGACGCCACCGCCGCCGAAGCGGTCGACCTCATCGCCGAGTACGGCCACTCCAACTACCCGGTGCTCGGCGACCACCCCGACGACGTCGGCGGCGTCCTCGGCGTGGCCGAGCTGATGCTCCTGCCCGCGGACCGCCTCACCGCCACCACGGCCGGCGCTCTCGCCCGGCGCCCCCTGCTCCTGCCGGACACCCTCCCGCTGCCCGACGCCGTGACCCAGATGCGGGAGCGGGCCGACGAGTTCGCGGTCGTCCTGGACGAGCACGGCGGTGTGGCCGGCATCGTCACCTACGAGGACATCGCCGAGGAACTCGTCGGCGACATCGCGGACGAGACCGACACCGTCACCGCGGTCGCCGTCGCGGACGGTGACGGCTGGCTGGTGGACGCGGGCCGCCGGCTGGACGAGGTGGCCGAGGCCACCGGCGTCGAACTGCCCGAGGAGGAGGACTACGACACCGTGGCCGGCCTGATCGTCGACCGGCTCGGCCGTTTCCCCGCCATCGGGGACCGGCTCGCGGTCGGGCTGCCCGACGGCACCGCCGTGATCGACGTACACACCCTCGACCGGCACGTACCCGACCGCGTGCGGATCCAGCGGCAGGACCGCGAGACGGAGGAGCAGGCATGAGTTTCCCGATGGCGCTCTTCGTCACCGTGCTGCTGCTGATCGGCAGCGGATTCTTCGTGGCCGCCGAGTTCGCGCTGGTCGCCGCCAAGCGGCACCGCCTGGAGAAGGCCGCGGCCGAGGGCCGGCCGGGCGCCGGGGCCGCCCTCGCCGGTATGCGTGAGCTGTCCCTGATGCTGGCCGGGGCCCAGCTGGGCATCACCGTGTGCACACTGGGCCTGGGATCGGTGTCCAAGCCCGCGATCTCCCACGAACTCGACCCGCTGCTGCACAAGCTGGGCCTGCCCGATGCGGTCAGCTACGGCGTCGCCTTCGCCGTCGCCATGATCGTGGTGGTGTTCCTGCACATGGTGGTCGGGGAGATGGCCCCCAAGTCGTGGGCCATCGCCCATCCCGAGCGGTCCGCGATGCTGCTCTCGCCGCCCTTCCGGGCCGTGGTGAAGGCCGTACGGCCGCTGATCCGGCTGCTCGACGCGATGAGCAACGCACTTGTACGGCTGTGCCGGGTCACCCCGCGCGACGAGCTGGCCTCCGTCCACAACCGGGAGCAGCTCACCCGTCTGGTGGCGGAGTCCGAGCGGCTCGGCCTGATCAGTGAGACGGACTCGGAGCTGCTGACGCGTTCGCTGACCGAACCGCAGACCCCGGTGCGGGAGCTGCAGGTGCCGGCGTCCGAGATCGTCTCGGTGGACGGCAGCGCCGATGTCGACGAGATCCTGCGCGTCGCCGCGGAGCGCGACCGCACCCGGCTCCTGGTCCGCGAGCACGGCACGGTCCTCGGCTCGGTGCACGCCCGTGACGCCGTGGTGGCCCGCGCCCGGGGACGGGCGGCCGGCGCCCGCGCCCTGGCCCGCCCGGTGCCCGAGCTGGCGGACGACGCCACGGTGGCCGACGCGATCGACCTGCTGCGCCGCCGCCGGGCCTCGCTGGCCGTGGTCCGCGACGGCTCCGGGCGGCTCACCGGCATGGTGAGCCTGGACGACCTGCTGGCCCGCTTCCTGCAGCCACAGGCGGCATAGACCCGCCACGGGCCGGGCCCCGGTCACCCGTCCATCCGGCGGGCCGTCGCCCGGCACGACGGGCGACGGCCCGCCGGATGTCCGGCTCGTGCAGTCCGGTCCGGCCCGCCGCTGCTCCATGGTGAGCACCGGCGGGCCGGACGCCGGCACGCGGGTGATCCCGGCCGCCCAGAGCTCCTCCTGCACGAAGGGGCGACGCCGGTACGCCTCACGGATCACGTCGAGGTGCGCCTCGCCGCAGGCGGTCACCCGCCGCAGGCCGTCGCACCGGCCGTCGGTGGGGTGGGCGGAGGAGGAGTCCGCCACGCATCCGCCACGCGTCCGCTCACCGCCTCACCGGCCGGGAAGGTCCTCGCGCAGAGGTCGCACAGCTCCAGCGGGAGGGTCTCGGAACGCCGTGCGTGCTTCCTGCGCTTCCACATCGAGGCTCCCGGTGGCCGGCTGCGGCCGGGTGACGGGCCGTCATGTGTCAAGGCGGTGCGACAGGGTTCTCCTGCGGACGCCCACCGGTCCACGACGCGAGCGCGAGGGTGCCGTCGGAGTCCAGGGCGATGCCCACGTCGCTGATCCTTTCGAGCGTCTCGCGCAGCCAGGCCCGCTCCTCGTCCGCGGCGGGTTCCAGCCGCATCCGCCGCGCCCGCAGCGGCACCATGCGCAGCCCGGACGGCCGCCCGCCGTCCGGGGAGACCGACAGCAGACAGGCGAGCCGCAGGTCGTCGCGGTACTCCTCGTAGCCGGCGATGCCCTCGTAGTCGTCGACGAAGTCGCCGCAGCCGTACAGGATCAGCCGGCTGCGGTACACCTCGACCGGGCGGGGGTGGTGCGAGGAGTGGCCGTGGACGACATCGACACCCCCGTCGACCAGTGTGTGGGCGAAACCGACATGGCTCCGCGGGACATGGTGGCCCCAGTTCGAGCCCCAGTGCACGGACACCACCGCGAGGTCACCGGGACGCTTCGCCTGGCGCACCCGCCGGACGACCGCCTCCGCCGTGGTGGCCGAGGGCTCCGCGAGGTACGCCACCCCGGACTGCTCCGCCGTCGCCGTCCAGCTCGGCGGGATGCCGCTCGACATCGTCCCCAGGGCGAACACCAGCACCCGGCCGCCGTCGACGGGGACCACCGCCGGCGCGTACGCCTCGTCGGCGTCCCGTCCCGCGCCCGCCGTCCTCAGACCCGCGCCGTGGAGCACGTCCAGTGTCTCCCGCAGCCCCGGGCGGCCGAAGTCGAGCACGTGGTTGTTGGCCAGGACGCACACGTCGGGCCGCGCCACCGCCACGGCGGGCACATTGGCCGGGCTCATCCGGTAGTGGACGGCCTTCCCGGGCGCGAACGCGTCGCTCCGCGTGACGGAGGTCTCCAGGTTGACGATCCGCACGTCCGGGGCGGCCTCCTCGATCACCTCCAGCGCCCGGCCCCACGGCCACGAGAACGGGACCGGGCGGGGAACCGGACCGCTCACGGCCTCCGCCAGCTCCACATAGCCGCGGGCGTCCCGGACGCGGTCCTCCCGCAGCGCGGGATCGCCCGGGTGCGGGAGGACCTGGTCGACTCCACGCCCGAGCATCACGTCCCCACACAGGAACAGCGTCACCGTCCCGGCGCCCATGCCTCCACCGTAGGACTACGGCACGCCCAGTTCGAACAGTACGTATCCCGCGTACGAGCCGGAGGCCAGGGCGGCCGTGCCCAGCACCGTGGCCAGCGAGGGCCACCGCAGCCGGCGCATGGCCAGGGCGAGCGGGACGAACAGCGGGAACAGGGGGAGCAGATAGCGGGAGACGTTGCCGAAGTACTGCTGGGTGGCCATCACCATCAGGTACGACAGCACCGTGTACACGACGAGGACGGCGGGCGGGCGCAGCCGCATCAGCAGCACCGTCAGCACCGGCACCAGCAGCACCACCCCGACCCCGATCAGGTCCTCCACGGGCATCGCGAACCGATAGTCGAAGTGCCCGACGGGTACGGAGGTCAGCACGTCGAGACTGTGCCGGCCCCAGTCGAACTTGTGGGCCCAGGCGCCGTCCTGGAGCTTGTTGTAGCCGCCCAGGTCGCCCATCCGGTAGCCGACCCAGCCCAGGTAGCCGGCCACACCCAGCGGGGCGATCGCCACCGCGATCAGCGGGCGGCCGATGCCCTCCTCGCGGCGCCGCACCGCGAGCAGCCCGGCGACGGCGAGTGCGGCGACCAGGGTGACGGCGGTGGGCCGGGCGAGCCCGGCGGTGAAGGTCAGCACCCCGGCGGTGAGCCAGTGACGGGTCATCACGGCGTAGCAGGTCCAGGCGGCCAGCGCCGTGTACACGGACTCGGAGTACACCGCCCACTCCGCGCCGGAACCGGGCCACACGGCCCACAGCCCCACGGCGACCAGACCGGCCCTGCGCCCGCCGAGCCGGGCCGTGACGGCGTGGATGCCGAGCGCCGCGACGAAGGAGAAGACGACCGACACGGTCATGCCGGCGCCGTACGGGCCGAGCCCGGTGACCTCCGAGACCATCCGCATCAGCGCCGGGTACAGCGGGAAGAACGCCGCCGAGTTGCCCTTGAGGGTGATCAGCCCGGTGGCGCCGGGTATCGGCTCCAGCGCCGGGTCGTAGCCGTGCATGGCGATCTGCTGGTACCACCAGCCGTCCCAGCTGCCCAGGACGTCCCAGGTGTGGGCGCCGCCGCCGAAGCGCGGATTCTTCTCGCGGAAGTCGCCGGCCGAGTCCAGCAGGAACATGAAGACGGCGAAGCCCACCAGCTTCAGCACGCCGTACATCGCGAGGACGGGCCCGTAGTGCGCGGCGGCGCGGCGCAGCCGCTCGCGCGGGTCCGGGGCGGCCGGCGGGGCGCCGCCGGGCCGGGGTGCGGGGACCGGACCGGCCTGGCTCGTCGGGGCGGTGGTCATGAGTCGGAGGATCCTGTCGTACGGCGGGGGCGCCGGCCGGGGAACACCCAGGCCCGCAGGAGAAGGAAGCGCAGCAGGGTCGCGGCGAGGTTGGCGACGATCAGCGTCAGCAGCTCCACCCGGGGCCCGGCCCCGGGGGCCGTGCGGTGCAGCACGGCCAGCGAACCGCTGGTGAGGGCGAGGCCGACCAGGAACGCCGCCAGCCCCTTGAGCTGATGGCGCAGCACCCCGGTCCGGCCACGCACCCCGAAGGTGAGCCGCCGGTTCGCGGCGGTGTTGGCGACGGCGCTGGCCAGCAGGGCGAGCGCGTTGGCCGCCTGGGCGCCCGCGGCGGGCCGGAGCAGGCTGTACAGCAGCAGGTAGAACAGGGTGCTGGCCACTCCGACCGCGGCGAAGCGGATCAGCTGCGGGACCAGCGCGGGCGGCAGGCCGGCCGCTCCGTCGAGTTCCTCGGGGCGGCGCAGCGCGGCCAGCGGCAGCCGGCCGCCGGCCAGCGCACGCCCCAGCCGGGCCATGCCGCGAAGGTCCGCCAGCGCCGTGGACAGGATGTCGACCCGACTGTCGGGGTCGTCCACCCAGTCCACCGGCACCTCGTGGATGCGCAGCCCGGCGCGTTCGGCTATCACCAGCAGCTCGGTGTCGAAGAACCACTCCCGGTCCTCGACCAGCGGCAGCAACCGCTCGGCGACGTCCCGCCGTACCGCCTTGAAACCGCACTGGGCGTCGGAGAACCGCACGGCGAGGGTGCCGCGCAGCAGCCCGTTGTAGCAGCGGGAGATGATCTCCCGCTTCGGTCCGCGCACCACCCGGGAGCCGCGGGCCAGACGGGTGCCGATCGCGATGTCCGAGTGCCCGGAGATCAGCGGGGCCACCAGTGGCAGCAGGGCCGCGAGGTCGGTGGACAGGTCCACGTCCAGATAGGCGAGCACCGGCGCGGACGACCGGGACCAGGCGGTGTGCAGGGCGCGGCCGCGGCCCTTCTCGGCCAGCCGTATCCACTCCGCCCCCGGCAGTTCCCGGGCCAGCCGCGCGGCGATCGCCGGGGTGCGGTCCGTGCTGGCGTTGTCGGCGACGGTGATCCGGAAGGTGTAGGGGAAGGTCTCCGCGAGGTGCGCGTGGAGCCGCCGGACACAGGGCTCGAGGTCGTTCTCCTCGTTGTGCACGGGTACGACCACGTCGAGGACGGGTTCCGGATGGTGCGCCGACAGCGGCGCCCGGCGCGGCAGCGCCACCTGCGCCGCGGACGCGGCGGCTGAGCGGCGGTCGGTCGGTGCCGACCGTCTCGCGGTTCTCATGACGGATTCACGGTCTCTTTCCGGCGTACGGCATGGGGCCTGGTACGGCCATGCCGGATGCGCCCGAGTGATGGTCGGGGACACGGCCCGGGGGCGGGATCGCCCCGGGCGGGACGGCGATGCGCTCTAACCGCTGCCGGGCGGCTCCTCGTCGACCGAAGGGGAGGGCGACCGCGCCGGTGGTGTGGGCGGCGGGGCGGTCGCCGGCGCGGTGGTGGCCGGTGGTGGTGCCGTCGAGTCCCGCCCGGTCGCGTCCGTCGAGGCGGGCGGCGGGAGAGAGGTCGGAGTGCCGCCGTACCCGGGTGACGTGGTGCCGGCGCTCGTGGTCCCGGACGTGTTCGTCAGGGGCCGCGACACGCTCGGATCCGTGCTCGGGGGGGACGTCGCCGGCACCGGGGACACCGGGGGCGGCGTGGGACCGGTCACCGGCAGCGGCCCGCGGTCGGCGGGCAGGGACCGGGAGTCGGCGCCGGGCAGCAGGGCCAGCCCGACGCTCAGCCCGGCCACCGCGAGGGCCGAGCCGCCGGCCCGCCACAGCATCCGGGTCCGGCGGCGGACCCGGATGCCCTCGTACAGACGCTCCTGGTGCTCGGACCGGAAGGAAGCCGGCTGCCGGGTGTCGCGCATCAGGCGCGTCAGCTCACGCTCGAAGTCGTCCATGGCTTCTCCCCTCATCCCACGGGCCTGACGGTGTCGGACAGGATCTGCCGCAGCCGCGCCACCCCGCGCGACGCGTGGGAGCGCGCGGTGCCCACCGGGCAGCCGAGGGCCTGCGCCACCTGGCCCTCGGGCAGGTCCTCGCAGTAGCGCAGCACCACCGCGGCCCGCTGCCGGGGCGGCAGCAGCGCCAGCGCGGCCTCCAGCCGCGAGCGCTCCACGACGGCCGACGACACGTCGCCCGGCCCGGCCCGGTCGGGCAGCTCGCCCACCGGGCGCTCCCCCCACCAGCGCCGCCGGGCCGAACGGGCCGCCATCCGCACCAGCACCTGGCGCACATACGCCTCCGGGGCCTGCTCGGCGACCCTCGGCCAGACGAACCACAGCTTCACCAGAGCCTCCTGGACGAGGTCCTCGGCCCGCTGCCGGTCGCCGCCGGTGAGCAGACGCGCGACATGGAGCAGCGCCGACCAGCGGGCAGCCACGAACTCGTCGAAGCCGTCCACCCGAAACCGCTCCATCCCCACCGCCCCGTGTCCGAACAACCCCTTACACCTGAGACAAAGACTCATGGCCCGGCGAAACGATGCACCCAAGTGCTGTGATACACCTCACTTCGAAAGCGCCTCGCCCCGGACCGCCCACCTCGCACACGCGAAAGGGCGGGCCGTACGCCCATGACCGCGTCACAGCGGTCGACGGACGTACGACCCGCCCCCGGGGCGGTGGCCGGTCCTGCCTACGTACGGTCGCCCTTCGGCTTGCCCCGCTGGTCCGGGGTGCCGTGCGGCGGCGGGCTGGACGGCTGCGGCGAGGTGGCGGGCGAGACCGGGGACCCGGCCCGTCCGGCGCCCTGCTCGGGACGGAGCGCGCCCGGGTCGCCGGACGTCGGCTCGGCGCCCGCGTTCAGCTGCTCCAGCCGGGCCGTCAACAGCTGGGTCGCCGGGACCCGGTCGGCGTGCGACCGCTCGTAGGCCAGCAGTTCCCCGACCTCGCCCGCGGACAGCGAGCGGATCCGGCTCTCCAGGCCGCCGATGGGCAGGTGGTCGTAATCGGGCAACGGCAGGGTGCCACGGGTGGGATCTGCCATGGTTCTCACTTCCCTCTTCCCTGTGTACGACGTTGCCGGCGGCGGGCCGCCGGGGGAGCGGAACGGTCAGTGGCTGCCCGGTCCGCCGCTGCCGAACGCCCCGCTGCTGCCCCCGTCCCAGCGGGGCCGCTCCTGCGACGCGCTGGTGCGGCTGCCGGCGTTGCCGTGGCCCTTCAGCTCGTGCGGCAGCAGGCGCTCGTCGCTCCTGGGCACCTCGTCGGCCTCGCGCTGCTCCCGTGCCTCACGGACGGGGCCGCCCTCGGGCATCCGGGGCTGCTCCTCCGGGCGGGGCCGGCGCACCCTGCTGTCCCTGACCCGGCGGCTGCCGAACGCGAACATGCCGATCAGCAGCGCCACGACCACCACCCCCGCCACCACGAGCCCCGCACCGAGGGCGCCGCGGCCCGCGGCGAGGTCGGCCGTTTCCATCCACGCGGTGTTCATCATGGCTCGCGGGTACCCCCGGTCCCGGGCGCCAACCTGCTCACCTGGCCGTGCGGAACCCTTGCGGGCGCCGGGTTTGACCGCCGGACCGGCGGCTACCCGCGCGGTGTGACGACGACATCCCAGGAAGAGCTGTTCCGGTTCCTGGAGGACCGTTTCGCGTGCGCCCAGGCATGCACCGAATGCGCGCGGGCCTGCGCGACGCGGGCGAGCCTCGTGGACCCGGACGGTACCGAGAACCAGGAACTCGTACGACGCAAGGGCATCATGTGCGCGGAGGTATGCGACGCGACCTGCCGGGTGCTGTCCGAGCAGAACCAGGTGGACGAGGCGACCATCCGCGTCCAGGTGGAGTGGTGCCGCCAGGTGTGCCTGGAGAGCGCGCAGGTGTTCGACGGTTACTCCGGGGCGGAACAGACGGCCGAGGCGTGCCGCGTCTGCGCACGGGCCTGCACGGAGTTCCTCGCCACCCTGAACTGACCCGCCGGTGAGCGGATGCGGACCGGGCGTCGCGGCACCGTACAAACTCGGGCGAGTTGTCGCCATACTGGACGAGCCAGGGGAGGGCGCGGCGGACTGCGACGGGGGCGGGCGAAGGAGATGGGGGACAGCAGGCTGATCCATGGCCGGTACCGGTTGATCGACCGGATCGGACGCGGCGGCATGGGGGAGGTGTGGCGGGCACGGGACGAGTCACTGGGGCGGCAGGTCGCCGTGAAGTGCCTCAAACCGGTCGGCCCGCAGCAGGACCGGTCGTTCGGCCGGGTGCTGCGCGAGCGCTTCCGCCGGGAGGCCCGGGTGGCCGCGGCGCTGCAGCACCGGGGAATCACCGTCGTACACGACTTCGGGGAGTCCGAGGGCGTGCTCTATCTGGTGATGGAGTTGCTCCAGGGCCGTGACCTCAGCCGGCTCCTGGAGGACAACAAGCAGCATCCGTTGCCGGTCGACGAGGTGGTGGAGGTCGCCGAGCAGGTCGCCGCGGCCCTCGCCTACACCCACGACCAGGGCGTCGTGCACCGGGACCTCAAGCCCGCCAACATCGTGCGGCTGGACGACGGCACGGTGAAGATCTGCGACTTCGGCATCGCCCGCCTCGGCCACGACATCGGCTTCACGTCCCGGCTGACCGGCACCGGCGTCGCCATGGGCACCCCGCACTACATGTCACCGGAGCAGATCAGCGGCTCGGAGGTGGACCGGCGCAGCGACCTGTACTCCTTCGGCTGCGTGCTCTACGAGATCGCCACCGGCGTACCGCCGTTCGACCTCGACGACGCCTGGGCGATCCTCGTCGGCCACCGCGACACCCCGCCCCGCCCGCCGCGCGGCCACCGCGCCGAACTGCCCGAGCGGCTGGAGCGCATCATCCTGGACCTGCTGGCCAAGGAGCCCGACGGGCGGCCGGACAGCGCCCGTGAACTGGCCCGCCGGGTCGGCGCGCTGCGGGCCGCGCCGGCCGCGGTGGCAGTCGGCGCGGGTCTCGCGGGCCCGTCCGGCGCGACCGGAGGCGCGGTCCTTCCGCACCGCTTCGAGGAGCCCGAGCCGGTGGGGCGCGCGGTCCGGCTGCCGTCCTGGACCCGTGGCATGACCACCGGACACAAGGCGGCCGGCGCCGGACCGCGCACCACACCCTCCGACCCGGCGGCCGGCCTGTCCGGCGAGTGGATCGCCCGCCCCGCCACCGGCTCCCGCGCGCAGCCCGCACCGGACGAGCCGCCCGCCCCGTCGGCGGAGGCGCTGACCGCCCTGGCCGGACGGCACAACGCGGGCCTGAGCCTGGGACGCCTCGGCCGCTGGACGGAGGCGGGGGAGGTGCACCGCGCGGTCGCCGCCGAGCGCGAGCACCTCCTCGGCACCGACCACCCCGACACCCTCGCCAGCCGCTACGAGGTCGCGTTCACCCTCAGCCGCACCGGCCGCGCGGCCGACGCGCTGCGCGCCTACAAGCAGGTCGCCGAGACCCGCATCCGCGCGCTCGGCGCCGACCACCCCGACACCCTCGCCGCCCGCCAGGAGATGGCGTACGTCCTCGCCCAGCTGGGCCGCCCCTTCGACGCCCACCAGGTCTACCTGTCGGTGCTCGCCGCCCGGGAGCGGACCACGGGGCCCGATCACCCCGACACCCTGCGCTGCCGCCACAACCTCGCCTTCAACCTCAGCCGGCTCGGCCGCCTGGAGGACTCGTACGGCATGGCGTGCGAGGTGGCCGCCACCCGCGCCCGCGTGCTCGGACCCGAGCACCCCGACACCCTCGTCACCCGGTACGACGTCGCCTACACCCTCGGTCAGCTGGGCCGCTGGACCGAGGCCCTGGAGACCTACCGCAAGGTCGCCGAGGCCCGCGCCAGGGCCCTCGGCCCGGACCACGCCGACACCCTCGCCGCCCGCTACGAGACCGGGATCAGCCTGGGCCGGCTCGGCCGCAGTGCCCAGGCCCTCGACCTCTACCGCGCCCTGGTCCAGGACCGCACCCGCGTCCAGGGACCCACCCACCCCGAGACCCTGCGCGCCCGGCACGGCATCGGCGTCAACCTCGGCCGGCTCGGCCGCTGGGTGGACGCCCTCGCCGAGTCCCGTGAGGTGTGCGCGCTGCGCGAGCGGGTCCTCGGCGCCGACCACCCGGACACCCTGGTCAGCCGCCGCGAGGTGGCCGTCGGGCTGGGCTGGCTGGGCCGCTGGGCGGACGCGCTGACCGAGTACCGGCGGGTCGCCGAGGCCCGTGAGCGCGTCCTCGGCGCGGATCACGCCGACACCCTCGCCGCCCGCAACGACGAGGCCCACTGCCTGGAGCGGCTGGGCCGCGGCGCGGAGGCGGCCGGGCTGTACCGCCGGGTGGCGGCACTGCGGCAGCAGGGGGCGGCCGGCGGGGCGTGAGACCCCGGCCCGCGTCTGGCCGGTGCGGATCGGCGCGTGTTACCAAGAACCATGACCGCACCCGAGGGAACCCGGACGTACGACGCCGTCATCGTCGGCGGAGGCCACAACGGCCTCGTCGCCGCCGCCTACCTGGCCCGGGCCGGGCGCTCCGTGCTGGTGCTGGAGCGGCTGGACCACACCGGCGGGGCGGCGGTGTCCACCCGCCCGTTCACCGGCGTCGACGCACGCCTGTCCCGGTACTCGTACCTGGTCAGCCTGCTGCCCCGGAAGATCGTCCGGGACCTTGGGCTCGACTTCCGGCCGATCACCCGCACCATCTCCTCGTACACCCCCGTCGAACGCGACGGACGGCCCACCGGGCTGCTCGTCGGCGGCGGCGAGCGGCGTACCCGTGAGGCGTTCGCCCGGCTCACCGGCTCCGACGGCGAGTACCGGGCCTGGCGGCGCTTCTACGACATGACCGGCCGCGTCGCCCGCAGCGTCTTCCCGACCCTCACCGAACCGCTGCCCACCCGCGACGCACTGCGCCGCACGGTCGGCGACGAGGAGGCCTGGCGGACCCTGTTCGAAGAACCCCTCGGCATCGCCGTCGAGGAGCGCTTCGCCGACGACCTGGTGCGCGGCGTCGTCCTCACCGACGCCCTCATCGGCACCTTCGCCGACGCCCACGACCCCACGCTGAAGCAGAACCGCTGCTTCCTCTACCACGTCATCGGCGGCGGCACCGGCGCCTGGGACGTCCCCGTCGGCGGCATGGGCGCCCTCACCGACGCCCTGGCCGACGCCGCCCGCGCCGCCGGCGCGGTCATCGCCACCGGCCACCGGGCGGTGCGCATCGACACCGACGGCCGCACGGCCGAGGTCACCCACCGCACCGCCGACGGCGAGGGCGTCGCCGCCGCGCGGCACGTCCTGGTGAACGCCTCCCCGCGGGAACTGGCGGCCCTCACCGGCGACACGCCCCCGCCGCCCGCCGAGGGCGCCCAGCTCAAGGTGAACATGCTGCTCAAGCGGCTGCCCAGGCTGCGCGACAGCTCCGTCGACCCGCGCGAGGCGTTCGCCGGCACCTTCCACATCGCCGAGGGGTACGGCCAACTGGCCGCCGCGCACGCCCGGGCCGCCGCCGGTGAGCTGCCCGACGTCCCGCCCTCCGAGATCTACTGCCACTCGCTCACCGACCCCACGATCCTCGGCCCGGACCTGGCCGCCCAGGGCTACCAGACCCTCACCCTGTTCGGACTGCACACCCCCGCGCGGCTGTTCGAGCGGGACAACGACGCCGTACGCGAGGAACTCCTGAAGTCGACGCTCGCCCAGCTCGACGCCCATCTGGCCGAACCCCTCGCGGACTGCCTGGCCACCGACGCCGACGGCCGCCCGTGCCTGGAGGCCCGGTCCCCGCTGGACCTGGAACGCGACCTCGGACTGCCCGGCGGCAACATCTTCCACCGCGATCTGTCCTGGCTCCACGCCCAGGACGGCACCGGCCGCTGGGGCGTGGAGACCCGGCACGCCAATGTCCTCCTGTGCGGCGCCGGCGCCGTCCGTGGCGGCGGGGTGAGCGGCGTGCCGGGACACAACGCGGCGATGGCGGTGCTGGAGACCGGGGAGGCGTGACGCGCCACCGGATGACTCCAGGCGTAGTACTCTGACTGAAGTGGTGTGGTGGGGTGTGCTGCGAGCGGAGTGATGACAGTGGTCAGACGGAACGAGCAGCGGCGGGCCGCCCTGGTGGACGCCGCGATCGAGGTGCTGGCCCGCGAGGGCGCCCGGGGGCTGACGTTCCGGGCGGTGGACACCGAGGCCGCCGTACCCGTCGGCACCGCGTCGAACTACTTCGCCTCGCGCGAGGACCTGCTCACCCAGGCCGGCGCCCGGGTCTACGAGCGGCTCCAGCCCGACGAGGAGATCATCGCCCGGCAGCGGGCCGCCGGGCGCGACCGGGAGGTCTACGCCGGGCTGATGCGGGAAGTGGTCGGCCGTGTCGCCGCCTTCCGCACCGGATACCTCGCCCTGCTCGAACTCCGGCTGGAGGCCACCCGCCGCCCCGAACTCCGCGAGGTGCTCACCGAGCGGGTCCACGCCGACATCGAGGCCAACGTCCGCTACCACGAGGGGACGGGTCTCCCCGGCGACGCCATGGCCGTCAAGCTGCTGTACCTGGCGCTGAACTGGCTGATCGTCGAACAGCTCACCCTGCCGGACGTCTTCACCCCGGACGAGCGCGAACGGCTGGTGACGGCCGCGGTCGAGCGGATCGTGGCCGCCGAGTAGTCCGGACGGTTCTCAGCCCCGGTTCTCGCGCAGGTCCACGATCCGCCGGATCTTGCCCACCGAGCGCTCCAGCGTCTCCGGGTCGACGATCTCCACGCCCGCCGAAACCCCGATGCCGTCCTTCACGGCCGCCACGATCGACCGGGCGGCCGCGTCCCGCGTCGTGGCGTCCGCGCCGGGACGGGCCTCCGCGCGGACGGTGAGGGAGTCCATACGGCCCTCGGTGGTGAGGCGGAGCTGGAAGTGCGGCGCCACGCCCGGTGTGCGCAGCACGATCTCCTCGATCTGCGTGGGGAAGAGGTTCACCCCGCGCAGGATCACCATGTCGTCGCTGCGGCCCGTGACCTTCTCCATCCGCCGGAACACCCGGGCGGTGCCCGGCAGCAGACGGGTCAGGTCCCGTGTCCGGTACCGGACGACCGGCATCGCCTCCTTGGTGAGCGAGGTGAAGACCAGTTCACCCCGCTCGCCCTCCGGAAGGACCTCGCCGGTGAAGGGGTCGACGACCTCCGGGAAGAAGTGGTCCTCCCAGATGTGAAGACCGTCCTTGGTCTCCACGCACTCCTGCGCGACGCCCGGTCCGATCACCTCCGACAGCCCGTATATGTCGACCGCGTCGATCGCGAACCGCTCCTCGATCTCCTGCCGCATCCGCTCCGTCCACGGCTCCGCGCCGAAGATTCCCACCCGCAGCGAGGTGGAGCGCGGGTCGACACCCTGCCGCTCGAACTCGTCGAGCAGGGTGAGCATGTAGGACGGGGTCACCATGATGATCTCGGGCTCGAGGTCCTGGATCAGCGTCACCTGGCGGGACGTCATCCCGCCGGACGCGGGGATCACCGTACAGCCGAGCCGCTCGGCGCCGTAGTGGGCGCCCAGGCCACCGGTGAACAGACCATAGCCGTAGGCCACATGTGCGGTGTCCCCGGGCCGCCCGCCCGCCGCGCGGATGGAGCGGGCCACCATGTCGGCCCACATGGAAAGGTCACCCTCCGTGTAGCCGACGACCGTGGGGCGTCCGGTGGTGCCACTGGAGGCGTGCAGACGACGGATCCGGTCGCGGTCCACCGCGAACATGCCGTACGGGTAGTTCTCCCGCAGGTCCGCCTTGGTGGTGAACGGGAAACGGGCCAGATCGGACAGCGAACGGCAGTCGTCCGGGTGGACGCCCGCCCGGTCGAAGGACTCCCGGTAGAACGGCACCCGCTCGTACGCGTGCCGCAACGAGCTCCGCAGCCGCTCCAGCTGGAGCGCCCGCAGGCCCTCGAGGTCGAGCCGTTCCGCCGGGTCCAGCAGCTCCGCCGCCTCCGTCATCAGGACGTTCTCCTCACCGGTCGAGCAACCACGTCAATCCGGGCGACCGATCATTCGGTCGATCCACCCGGACCAGTAAGTCAGGCCACGCCTTGCGGGGCAAGAGCACGGCCTGTACTTTCCCCGCGTCGGCGTGCCTCACGGGGCCGGCGTGGCGGAGCCTCCGCCCTGTGGTCCGTACGCCGTCATGAAGCGGTCGCGGAACTCGTCCATGCCCCAGCGCGGCGCGTCGGGCGCGGGCTTGAGGCCGTCGGTCCAGTTCCAGCCGGCCACCCGGTCCAGCACCTTCGGGTCCTTGGCGACGATCGTGACCGGCACGTCCCTGCTGGTGCTCCCGGCGGTGACGGTGGGCACCGGCTGGTGGTCGCCGAGGAAGACCAGGACCGTGTTCTCGTCGCCGTACCGTTCGACCCACTCGGTGAGGCTGCTCAGCGAGTACTCGACGGCCCGCCGGTACTCGGTGCGCACCTTCTCCGGGTCCTTCCAGACCTCCGTCGGGTTCGTGCCCTCCTTCTTGACCCCGTGGAACACCGAGCCGTCGCCGAGGTCGTCCCAGTCGATCATGTGCGCGATGGGGGACCAGGGGTTGTGGCTGGAGGCGAGGATGATCTCCGCCATGATCGGCTCGCGGTCCTTCCTGCCGTGCTCCAGGCGCTCGAAGGCCTCCAGGCTGAACTGGTCGGGCACGGGGGTCCAGCTGAAGTACGGGCCGTGGTAGCCGAGGTGCTCGGAGTCGTAGATGTGGTCCAGGCCGAAGAACCGGCCCTCCGGCCAGGCCCGCCGCACCCCGGGAACGATGCCGACGGTCCGCCAGTCGCCGGTCTCGCGGAAGTACTTGGTCAGGGTCGTGCGGTCACTGGTGGTCAGGCTGCGGTAGCGCTGCTGGTTCTTGATCCACAGCCCGGACAGGAAGGTGGAGTGCGCGAGCCAGCTGCCGGCGCCGGTCACCGGGGACTCCAGCCAGCCGCTGCGGGAGGCGAAGCCGGCGTCCGCCAGCCTCCGGGTGCCGTCCTTCAGCGCCGCGTCCATCGGGCCCGCCATCGCCGGGTCGTCGATCGCGACCCGGCCGTAGCTCTCGATGAAGGTGAACAGGACGTCCTTGCCGCGCAGCCCGGTGAGCAACTGCTCGGGCGGCGTCCTCGCGAAGGCGTCGACGGCGGCCTCCTCCTCGAAGACCCGCGCGTCGCGCAGTCCCGCCCGCACCGCCTCCACCCGGTTGCCCAGCATCTCCGCGGTGCCCTTGGTGGCGACCGGCACACCGGTGATCTGCACGCCCAGCGTGACACAGGTGACCCACGCGACACCCAGGACCAGCGTCGTCCGGACGGCGACGGGACGGTGACGGGTCATCAGACCGGTCAGCCGCACCGTCGCCAGCGTCATCAGCACCAGCAGGGCCACGAACAGCACCAGTACCCCGGCCACGGCGAGCACCTGTCCGCCCCGGCCGAACGACTCCCGGACGAAGTCCGTCGCGTCGTCCAGCAGGATCCAGTCGAGCACCAGGTCGAAGGGCCGGGCCAGCACCTGGTAGAAGCCCATGTCCACGAACTTCAGGACGGTCAGCAGGCCGAGCAGGACGCCCGAGACCCCCGCCGCGATCCGCCGCCGCCTCGCCGGCAGCGCGAGCAGCAGCGTGACGAGCAGGATGCCCTCGACGGGCAGCCGGACGAACGCGTTGACGTTGACGCGTTCCACCCGGTTCGGCACGAGAAGCGCGAAGAGCACCAGCGCCCCGGCGAGAACGGTCGTTCCGACGGTGACACCGCGCGCCGTACGAGGCCACCGGTGCCGCCAGCCGAACCAGCCCGGTGGCGTGACGACCGGCGGTGCGCTCCCGGCACTCTCCTCGGGCGCGGCCGGGTCGCCGCCCCGGTCCGCTCCGCCCTCGGTGGTGTCCGGCAGCCGGCGGGGGCGAATGAAGAGCGACACCCGGAGGGTCCTTCCGTGCGGTCCTGCGATGGCATGGCGAACAGGGCCCGGTGAGCGGGCCCGCCCACACCAGTACGTCGGCACGCCGCCGTGGGTTCAAAGCGCGCCGGCCCGGTTTGCTCCGCCCGCCCCGGCGTCCTCGCGGAAAGGTACTCTTCGCGGCCTGTCGGGGGCGGGGGCCGATCGCTAGGCTGGCCCGCGGACGACGGTAATCGGGAGGAGCACGGACGTGGCCGAGAGCACCACCCAGCAGCGCCCGCTCAGGGGCTGGGACAAGCCGGACCTGGACCTCAGCAACGCGCAGTGGCAGTCCAGCAGCCGAGGCCTGGGCGATGTCCAGATCGCCTTCGTGGAGGGCTTCATCGCCATGCGCAACAGTGGCAGCCCGGAGAGCCCTTCCCTGATCTTCACCCCCGCCGAGTGGGGCGCGTTCGTGTCGGGAGCGCGGGAGGGGGAGTTCGACCTGACGTGAGCGGCGTCGCCGCCGCGGGGGGGGGTGTTCCGCGCGTTCTTCCGGATACGCGATCCGAAGCGCCGCCCCGGCCCGGCCCGCACCTGAGTCAGGCCGGCCGGGGGCGAAGGCCGAAGGCCGTGTCCCGGAGGCGGGGAACCATGGACATCCAGCCGGTCGTCGCGGCGGTCGACGGTTCGGACGACGGTCTGCGCGCCCTGGAGCGGGCCCTCGACGCCGCACGCCGGCGCGAGGCCCTGCTGCGGATCGTGCACGTGGGCCGGTACGCCCCCTGGACGCGGCCCGGGGTGCCGGCGGCCGGGCCGACCTGGAGGCACCTCCCGGGCCGTTCAGGCACTGAGGGAGGCACGACTGCCCGCAGCTGGGGGTTAATGGGTGCGGGCGGCCCTATCATTAGTGGCATGCGGGACTCGATCACCACGGACGCCCGGCTCGCCCTGGACCTGGTCCTCACCATCCGTCACGACGGCAACGGCGGAGTCACCGACGACCTGACCGAGCCCGCCGGACTCACCGGCTGGGTGCGCGCGCACCCGGACACGTTCCCCGGTGCGGAGCACTTCGCCGCCGACGCCCGGCACCTCACCGCCGTCCGCGACCTGCGCACCGCCGTCCGCACCCTGTTCGCGCACGCCGTCCGCCCGGACGAACCGAGCCCCGCGGACGCGACCCGCCTCCTGCCCGTCCCCGAAGCCCTGCGCCGGCTGAACGCGGCGGCCGCCCGTACCCCCACCGTCCCCGTCCTGCGATGGGCCGACGGGGCCGGGCCCGTCATCCGCCGGTGGCCCGTCCCGGACGGCGGGCACGACCTGACCGCCGTACTCGCCCAGGCCGCGATCACATTCCTCACCAGCCCCGACCGCGAGCGCCTGCGCGCCTGCCACGCCCCCCGCTGTGTGCGCTACTTCCTGAAGGAACACCCGCGTCAGGAGTGGTGCAAGCCCTCCTGCGGCAACCGCGCCCGGGTGGCCCGCCACCACGAGCGGAACCGGCGGTCCGGGTAGCCGGGGCGGGTGTCGCCCGACCGTCCGTACCCGGGTCCGGGCACGTACCATGGCGGCATGTCGTTCCTCCGCCGCCGCAGTGCCACGCCCGCCGGGCCCGACTTCGACGTTCTGGCCATGGACCCGGGCGACTGGCCCGGCAATCTGGGTGCCGGACTGCTGCCCGCCCCCGACGGAAGCTGCCAGGGCGTCTTCCTGCGTTACGACCTGTTCGGCGGCCGTGGCCCCGCGATGGTCATCGGCAATCTGCCCGAGGGTTCCCCGGCCCGGGACATCCCGGAGGGCGAGATCCCCTTCGAGGTCGGGCAGCTGCTGCTGGCGCTGGAGAACGACGAGGAGATCACCGTCGTCGGCACCGAGGACGTGCCGGTGATGCAGGGCGACAACCTGCTGATCGTGCGCCGCGTGAAACTCTCCGAGGGCCGGATCTCCTGCGTGCAGTTCGACCGCAGCGACAACGTCCTGGTGACCATCGCCGCCTGGGACCGCCCCATCACCGACGACCTGTACGCCCTCCTCAAGCCGCTCCCCGCGGAGCTGTTCCAGCAGGGCTGACACAAGGGGCCGGATTCCGTGCTGGGGAACCCGGCCCTCTCGTCACGTCCGCCGCGCCGTTACGAGGACTTCACCGTCACGTCCGCCGCCCGGACGAAGCCGACCCGGTGGCCGAACTGGATCTCGTAGTACAGGTCCTTGCCCCGCACCACCCGGTGGGACGCCTCGTCGAAGGTCACCGCGTAGTAGTACTCACCGGGTACCTTGCCCCCGGTCACGTACTCCTGGCCCTCGAGCACCGTGTACGGCAGCGGCGACACCGCCTGGGCCGGCACGCCCTCCGGGTAGGCCGCCTTCTCCGGGTACGCCCTCCCGTACACCGGCACCGGACCGAGGCCCTTCTTCGGGGTGACGACCTTGCCCTTCGCGGGCACCGCGGTGGGGTGCTTCTCCGGGTTCTCGAACCAGGCCTTCTGGCCGAGGTACCAGATGGCGGTCCAGTCGCCCCAGCGGTCGGCGACCGCGTACTGCTGGCCCGTGGAGACCCGGGAGGAGAGATCGTTCACCCCGGTGGTCGGGGCGGAGCCGAGACCGATGTCCCTGATCAGCGGGGAGTTCTCGTCGTGGTCGGAGTACAGTCGCACCGCGCTCGACCCGTGTGTGGCGCACGGCTCGCCCGCGGTCTCGCAGCCCGTGAGGACCGGCCGGTTGGCGGCGTAGTCGGGCCGGATCGTGACGACGCCCGCGTGCTTGCCGGCCGTGGCCTTCAAGGGCCTGCCCAGCAGTTCGAAGTAGTGCCGCCAGTCCCAGTACGGTCCGGGGTCGGTGTGCATGCCCGGGATGGTGGCGGTGGTCGTCCCCGGCACCGTGTCGTGGCCGAGGACGTGCTGCCGGTCCAGCGGGATGTCGTACTTCTTGGCGAGGTACTTCACCAGCCGGGCCGAGGACCGGTACATCGCCTCGGTGTACCAGGCGTCGGGATCCGCCAGGAATCCCTCGTGCTCCAGACCGATCGACCCCGCGTTGACGTACCAGTTGCCCGCGTGCCAGGCCACGTCCTTCGCCTTCACATGCTGGGCGATGTGGCCGTCCGTGGAGCGCAGACTGTATTGCCAGGACACATAGGTGGGGTCCTGCACCATGTCGAGGACGCCCTCCCAGGCGCCCTCCGTGTCATGGACGACGATGTACCGGATGCGCTGCGAGGCGGGCCGGTTCCCCAGGTCGTGGTTGCCGTAGTCGCCGTCGCCGAACTCCTCGTACGGCGCCGGGATCCACTCGCAGGACACCGTCTTCGGGCACTCCGTGCCGGCGGCGGAGGCGGTGCGCAGTCCGGCGCGCTCCAGCGCCGCGGTGTCGGGTGCGAGACCCGGGCGGGCGTCCAGGGCGACCCGCTGTCCGGCGTCCGTGACCCGTGCCTCGCCGGCGCGGATCACCTCGTACACGTCATGGGCGTACGCCGCCGCCGACGCGGTGTCGTCCGCGCCGGAGAAGAGGGCGACCGCCGCGTACCAGTCCGCGGGGTCGTCGCTCTTCGGCCCGCCCAGCCGGCGCTGGGCCTCGGCCAGCAGGGCGGCACCGCCCGCCACGTTCGTGGCCGGGTCCTCGCGCAGGCGTTCGGGGCTGAGGCCGGTCAGGCGGGCGGCTTCCGGCAGCGTGGTGAGCCGGCCCGGAAGCTCTTCGGTCCGTACCGCTCGTGCCCCGGGATGCTTCGGCGGGCGGGCCTCGTCACCGCGCGGGTCCTCCGCGCCGGAGGCGTGGTGGTCGGAGGCGGCGAGTGCGGTGCGGGCGTCCGTGAGGTGCATCGGCCCGTAGCCGCCGGTCACGCTCGGTGCGCCGCCGTGGGCGTCCCAGCGGGACTGGAGGTAGGAGACGCCGAGCAGCACGCTCTGCGGTACGTCGTACCGGGCGGCGGCGGTGGCGAACGCGTGTTGCAGCCGGGTGCTGCTCGGAGGGGCCGGGGTGGGTGCGGCGCCCAGGAGCGGCAGCGTCAGCGCGGCTGCGGCGAGGGCGCAGAGGGCACCACGGGTGGCGCGTCTCGACGGCCCGGCCGCGCGGCCGGGCTCGGTGGCGGGTTCTCGCAATGCAGCCTCCTGGGACGATCGGGCACGGGGCGCCGGATGGGGCCGAGCGGTGCGTCAGTCGTACCGGTCGGCCGATAATCCGTCAATCATGCCCAGGGAGGCGTGAATTACCTTGTCAATCGGGGTGTGCGGGAGTTTCGTGGCGGTGAGGCCGGGGCCTGCGGTGCGTCAGTGGTGTATGCCAATGGTGCGGGGCGGGGGTGTTGCGCAGCCCGGCGTTTGCGGGGTGCCGCTGCGCCCACCCGTGCCGCCCTGGGGGTACCTCCCGGGCCGTTCGGGCACCGGGGGAGGCACGACTGCCCGCAGCCGGGTCAGCGGGTGCCCACCGCTGCTCGTACGGCTTGGCGGGCCAGTTGGCAGTCGTCGTGGAGGCGGCGGAGGAGGAGGCGGTGTTCCTCGCCGGACGGGACCGTGGGGGACGTGTCCTGCATCGAGCGCTGTACGGCCGTCTCGTAGGTACGGATCTCCCGGGTCAGCACCAGCATCAGGTTCACCAGGAAGGCGTCCCGTGAGGCGGGCCCCGCCGACTGGGCGATCTGGCTGATCTGACGCCGCGCCACCGGCGCGTCCGCCAGCACCGACCACAGCGTCGCCAGGTCGTAGCCCGGCAGGTACCAGCCCGCGTGCTCCCAGTCCACCAGCACCGGACCGGTCGGTGAGATCAGGATGTTCGACAGCAGGGCGTCGCCGTGGCAGAACTGGCCCATGCCCTGCCGCCCGGCCGCCAGCGCGATGCCGTGCAGCAGCTTCTGCAGGTCGCCCAGGTCCCGGTCGGTGAGCAGGCCCAGCTCGTGGTAGCGCGAGATACGGGCCGCGTAGTCCAGCGGCGCGTCGAACGTCCCGGCCGGCGGCCGCCACGAGTTCAGCCGGCAGATCGCGCCGAGCGCCGCCCTGATGTCCGCCCGCGGCGGTGCCTCCACCGGGTGCCGCTGGAGCGCCGCCACCCTGCCGGGCAACCGCTCGATCACCAGCGTGCCGTTGTCCGGATCCGCCGCGATCAGCCGGGGCGCCCGCACAGGCGGGCGGTGCCGGACGAACGAGCGGTATGCCGCTATTTCGTGACGGATCCGCTCACTCCACGCGGGGGAGTGGTCCACTAAGCATTTCGCGACCGCGGTGCTCCGGCCGGTGGTACCGACCAGCAGGACGGACCGGCCGGAGCGGCGCAGCACCTGGACCGGAGCGAACTCCGGGCAGATGCGGTGCACCGACGCGATCGCCGTGCGCAGCTGGGCGCCCTGCGGGCCGGACAGGTCGAGCCTCCCGCTGAGCGGCTGGGTGCCCGGTCCCGCCGTGCGCCGTACGTTGCCCGCGCCGAGCACGGGGTTCGCCGGGCGCGCGGGGGCGAGGTAGGGGCCGCTGTCCGACGGACGGGGGCGCAGCGGCCGGGGCGGGGCGGACACGGAGGACGATGCTGCGTACATGGGTGATACAGATCCCTTCGTGTGCCTGCGACGTCAACGCACCACCCGGCCCTGCCGCCCGGTCGCACCCTGGGGGAATGTCCCTGCGGCGACGGGGTCGTGGTGGCGCGTTCCTACTCGACACCCGATGCCCCCTGGCACACCATCTGGCGCACCCTGGCGAACCCTGGCGAATAGTCGCCCGGCAACCCGCACCGGGCTACTGTCAACTCAGCCGAGAACCTGGGGGCTTGACGTGAGCGGACAACCCAACACCCGGCTCTCGGACCTGTTCGGCCTGGCCGGCTGGTCCAAGGGTGAACTCGCGAGGCTGGTCAACCGGCAGGCGGCGGCCATGGGCCACCCCCAGCTGGCGACCGACACCTCCCGGGTGCGGCGGTGGATCGACATGGGAGAGATCCCGCGCGATCCCGTACCGCGGGTGCTGGCGGCTCTGTTCACCGAGCGTCTCGGCCGTGTCGTGACCATCGAGGATCTCGGTCTGGTCCGGCACGGGCGTACGGGGAAACGGCCACGCCCCGGGAGTGCGGAACATCCCGACGGAGTGCCGTGGGCGCCCGAGCGGACAGCCGAGGTCCTCACCGAATTCACGGGAATGGACCTCATGCTCAACCGACGCGGCTTGGTGGGCGCGGGTGCCGCGCTCACCGCGGGCTCCGCACTCAGCAGCGCCATGCACGACTGGCTGCACACCGATCCGGCCCTGACCGCCGACGCTCCCCGACTCGACGACCCCCTGCGCGCCGACTCCGCCTCGTTCGACCGGTACGAGGCCGCCCCGATCGGCTCGCAGGAGATCGAGGAACTGGAGCGCTCCGTGGAGGTGTTCCGCGCCTGGGACGCCGCCCGGGGCGGCGGTCTCCAGCGCAAGGCGGTGGTCGGACAGCTCAACGAGGTGGGCGGCATGCTCGCCTACCACCACCCACCCCATCTCCAGCGGCGCCTGTGGGGCGTCGCCGCCAACCTCGCCGTCCTCGCCGGCTGGATGTCGCACGACGTCGGCATGGAACCCACGGCCCAGAAGTACTTCGTGATCGCCGCCCACGCGGCCCGGGAGGGCGGTGACCGGCCGCGCGCCGGTGAGGCCCTGTCCCGGGCGGCCCGCCAGATGGTGCACCTGGACCGGCCCGACGAGGCGCTGGACCTGATGAAGCTCGCCCAGTCCGGCTCGGGCGAGGAGGTGCTGCCGCGCACCCGCGCCATGTTCCACACCATCGAGGCCTGGGCGCAGGCGTCCATGGGCAAGGGCCAGGCGATGCGCCGCACCCTGGGACAGGCGGAGGACCTCTTCGTCTCCGACAGGGGGGACGTGCCTCCGCCGAACTGGATGCAGTTGTTCAACGAGGCGGACCTGTACGGCATGCAGGCCCTGGCGTACCGGACGCTCGCGGAGTTCGAGCCGGACGCGGCCACGCACGCCCGGCACTACGCGGACAAGGCGCTGGCGCTGCGGGTCGAGGCACAGCAGCGGTCGAAGATCTTCGACTTCCTGTCCATGGCCTCCGCGTGCTTCATCGCCGACGATCCCGAACAGGCGGACCGGTTCGCGCGTCTGGCCCTGGTGTCGATGGGGCAGAACTCCTCGCGCCGCACCTGGGACCGGCTGCGCCAGATGTACCGGCTCACCGCCGAGTACGCCTCGTACCCGAGGATCCAGGAACTCAGGGAGGAGATCGAACTGGTGCTGCCCAGGCCCCGGGGCAAGGGCGGCAGCGCCCGGGCGTGAGGGCGGCCCGGTCCCGCGAGGCCCGTTACGGGGCGACCCGGGCGACGAGCACACAGGCGGCGTCGTCGCGCTCCCGCTCGCCGAACTCCTCCGCGACCGCCCGGACGCAGTCCTGTGCGGTGCGGGCGGCGGCGAAGCGCGGGGCCAGTTCGAGCAGACGGTGTACGGCCGCGGTTCCGGCCTGCCCGGGCACCAGCCCGTCGGTGTGCAGCAGCAGTACGTCGTCGGCTTCGAGGGCCTCCTCGGCCTGTCCGTAGGAGGCGCCCGAGGTGGCGCCGAGCAGTACCCCGTCCGGCGCGTCCAGCACCTGCCCCGTCCCGCCGCGGAACAGCAGCGGGGCGGGGTGCCCGGCCTGCGCCCACAGCAGTGAGCGGGTCTCGGGCCGGTAGCGCAGACAGACGGCACTGCCCAGGGCCGGCTGCGCGGTGGTGTCCAGTAACCGGTTGAGGCAGGCCAGCAGCGGTCCCGGCGCGGTGCCGGTCATCGCCATGCCGCGCACGGCGCCGAGCAGCATCGCCATGCCCGAGGCCGCGCCGACACCGTGCCCGGTCAGGTCGCCGACGCTGAGCAGCGTCGTGCCGTCGGACAGTTCCAGGGCGTCGTACCAGTCGCCGCCGATCCGCGCGTGCGTCGACGGCGGCAGGTGGGCCGCGGCGAGGTCGAGGGTCCCCGGGCCGGTCTGCGGGAGCCGCAGGGGGCCGTGCCACGTCGGCAGCACGGCCTCCTGCAGCTCGACCGCGAGCCGGTGCTCGGTCCGCGCGGCGGCGTACCGCTGGTGGTGCAGCGAGTCACGGGTCTCGCTCACCGCCCGCCGGCAGCGGCGCAGTTCGCTGACGTCGCGCAGCACCGCCCACATCGAGGCGGTGCTGCCGTCGGCACCGAATACCGGTTCGCCCATCATGTGCACGGTCCGTACGCCGTCGTCCGGGCGTACGACGCGGAACTCCCCGTCGATGGGCCGGGCGTCGACGAGACAGTCCGTGACCATCGCGGTCAGCCTGGGCCGGTCCTCCTCGAACACCAGCGAGGGCAGTTCGTCGAGGGTGAGCGGGGCGGCGGCCGGGTCGCGGCCCAGGATCCGGTACAGCTCCCCCGACCAGCGCACCTCGTCCGTGAGCAGGTCCCATTCCGCGCTGCCGACCGGGCCGAGCAGGGGGTCGTGCCGCGGCGCGGGCAGTGGATCGTCCCGCAGCTGTGTCAAGTGCCCGCTCAGATCGTCCAGTTGATGCAGCGCCAGGTCGTACAGCGCTCGCCGCCAGCGTTCCCGCGGGTCCGCCGCGTCAGCCGGTGCGTCACGGCGTACGGCGTCCACGTCGCCCTTGAGCCGCCGGGTCTGCGAGATCAGCGCGTCGACCGGGCCGCGTCCTGGCGGCTGGGCGGCTGGGTGGTCCGCGGAGAGGTGGGACGGCATGACGCACTCCGATGCGGGGACGGTACGGCCTTCAGGCGGAGGGAGGGACCGTTACGACTGTGGCACAGCCCGCGACGGCCTGTAAGGGATTCGGCGACACACGATAAGGCGGTGCCTACGGCATATGCCACCGTCTTCACCGGGTTACCGGGAGGAATACGTCAGAGGCGCTATCGACGTCTCAACTCCCATGGTACGCAAGTGATATGGCACCCCGTCGGTCACCTGCCACCACCCACTCGCGCGTTCGACGGACAAGTGTTTGCGTGCAGGTGACCGGTGGGTCGCCCCGTCCTCAGTAGCGCAGCACCGCAGCCATCCCGTCCGCGTCCCCGAGCGCGCCGTCCGGGACGAAGCGGACCTCGGCGCCGGTCTCCAGGCACTGCTCGACGATCTCGTCCACGATGTCCGCGCGGGCGTCCAGGTCACCGTCCTCGGCGATGACCAGGTGGTCGCCGGCGTCGTGCACCGTGATCCGGTAGTTCTCCTCCACGGCCAGCAGCCGGACCCGGCCCTCCCGGGCGCTCTGCCACAGCTCGTCGACCCCGGCCGCGAACTCCTTGCGCCCCCGGGCCGACTCCAGCGACCGGGCCACGTCCTCGGTGCTCCTGCGCCCCTCGGCCTCCAGCACCGGCCGCACCGCCTGCCACACCGCCTCGGGCGTGCCGTGCGCGAGCCCGCCGTGCGGAACCTGCACGGCGTCCTTGGCCACACTGCCGGCCTCGCCCAGCAGGGACAGGGCGGCGGGCTCACCGGTGATGTACAGCGGCCGCGGGTGGCCGCGCAGCAGCTTGGCCATCGCGGTGTCCGCGTCGCGCAGGAACCGGCGGGTGTCCTCGTCCCGGAAGTTGCTCGGCTGGTCGCCGACCTGCTCCTGCCGCTCGGGGTCGAAGTTCCGCTCCTCCCGGATCAGCGGGAAGCCGCCGGCACGTTCCTCGGTGACCCGGTCCACGCCGCCGCTCCACAGGGTGGCCCGGTCGGCGGACACGGACAGCACCCAGAACGGCCGTTCCGCCGTGTGGGCGGAGACGAGGTTGCGGGTCAGGAAGGTGTCGGAGAGGACGATGCGCTCGGGCACGGTGCGGGCGAGCGACCACACCTGGTGCTCGCCCGGCGCGGCGAAGATGACCAGGCCGTCCTCGGAGTGCGCCAGGTCGACCTCGGTCAGGGCCCGGTCGAGCTGCAGGGCCACGTCGGTGCGCCGGTCCCGGGTGACCGCGGGATCGGCCTCCAGTTTCTTCTTGGCCTCGGCCACCGCGTTGCGCAGCCGGACGGCGTCCTGGGTGTTCAGGGGCTCGCGCCGGTGCGTCGGTGTCAGCACGGACACCGCGGGGTAGGGGCGCGGGCGGCGAAGCTCGGCAAGGGCCGCGGGACTCAGATCGTGCTCCATCAGTCTCCTAGTGAGGGGACCACCGGTTTCAGCCGGTGGGGGAATCGCTTCCCTGGCCTGTTACGTTCCTTTCGTCCCGGAAGGGACCGGTTCGGGCTGGACCGCAACCCTCGGGTTGGGAGCCCCCCTCCTTCAGGTGGGGGAGCGGAGTCACGACAGCACCATAGGGCGAATTCGCCAATAGGGCATTCGGGGCAAAGGGGTCCGCGCGTCTCCGGGGCCCGGGCGGCCGCTCAGACGCGGCCGTCGTCCTCGGATCCGCAGGAACTGCCGCTGCGCGGCAGGGAGCCGTAGAGCAGGAAGTCGTCGATCTTGCGGTGGACGCACTCGGACACCCCGTAGCCGGTGTGTCCCTCGGCCCGGTTGTCCAGCAGCACGGCGGAGGGGCCGAGCCGCTCGGCCGTCTCCACCGTCCAGCGGTACGGCGTGGCCGGGTCGCCCCGGGTGCCGACCAGCAGCATCTTCGGCGTGTCGAGGTCCTTGACCTGCTCGCGGATGTAGTCGGTCCCCTTGGGGCGGCCGTAGCAGAGCACCACCTGGGCGAGCCGGTACGGGCCGAACACCGGCGAGGCCTCCTCGTAGGCGCTGCGCAGCCGGGCCAGGTCCCGGGTCAGCCGTCCGGCGTCCGGACGGTCGGGGTCGTCCGCGCAGTTCACCGCCATCAGCGCCGCCGGCAGGTTGTCCAGGGGCACTTCCTCCTCGTCGACGAGGGGGTGGTCGGCCCGCTGCGGCACGGGCAGCGTCACCCCTCCGGTCGCGAGGGCCTCCACCCCGCGCGTGTCCCCGTCCTCCATCAGCTGGGCGAGCGCCCGCTGCAGCAGCGGCCACATCTCCTTGGTGTAGAGGCCCTGCCCGATGGCGCCGGCCAGGTCCTGACCGGTGAACTCGTAACCGAAATCGGTCGGCACCGGGTTCTCGTCGAGCGAGTCGACCAGCTCCACGACCTGCGGGCGGGCCGCGCGAGCGTCCTGCCCGAACGGACAGGCGAGCTCCTCGGTGCACCACGTGAGGAAGTTGTCCAGCGCGGTCTGCTGGCCCCGGGCGCTGGCCAGCCCCTGCTCGGCCAGCGGCTCGGTCAACGTGTCCACGCCGTCCAGCGCCATGCGGCCGACCTTCTCGGGGAACCGGGCGGCGTACACGGCGCCGAGCCGGGTCCCGTACGAGAATCCCAGGTAGTTGAGCTTCTTGTCACCGAGCGCCTGGCGCATCACGTCCAGGTCGTGTGCGACGTCCACGGTGCCGATGTGCTCGAGGACCGGGCCCGAGTGCCCGGCGCACTCGGCGGCCACCTCGCGCAGCTTGCGCAGCGTGTCGCGCGGATCCGCCGTCTCCTCGCCGTCGGTGGCCTCCAGCGCCTGACCGGTGGCGTCGGTGCCGCAGCTGACCGGTGCGGAACGGCCGACGCCCCGCGGGTCGAAGGAGACCACGTCGTAGTCCTCGGTCAGGCCCAGGAAGTCCTCGCGGCCGCCGGCGAGTCCCATCACCCCCGAACCGCCCGGGCCGCCGAAGTTCAGCAGCACCGAGCCCCGCGGGTCGCCGGAGGCGCGGTAGCGGGCGAGGGCCAGTTCGAGGGTGCCCCCGTCGGGCTTCGCGTAGTCGAGCGGCACGGTGACCGTCCCGCACTGCATGTCCTCCGGCAGGTCCGCGCTCTCGCAGGCCGCCCATGTGATCTTCTGGTCGTAGAACCGGTCGAGGTCGGGATCCGCCCGGCCGGTGGCCGTCAGCCCCGTACCCAGCAGGGCCAGCCCGACCGCCCCGGTGGCCGCGCAGCGCCGGACCGAGGGCCGCACCGCACAGCGCCGGACCGAGGGTCGCTTGGACAACTTGGCCAGCATCGATGCCTCCAGGGACGCCCCGACCGGCGCCCTCGCTCACCATAAGCGGGCCCCCGGGCTCCCGCCCGTCGGCCCCGCGACGGCCCGCCGGGCGCCCCGGTCCGGTGTTCGGCCACCACGAGTTCGGCGGCCTTTGCCCGGGGTTCGAGCGCCGGGACGCCCGATGGGGTGAACCGGCCGTGGCATACGGATGAGCCATAACCCGGATGCCACAACCGCGTTCTGTCCGGTGCGGGCGAACGCCCGCGACCATGTCCGGAAGGCAGGGAACCGATGAGACGGGTTACCCGAAACGGTGTGATCGCCGTCGCCGCGGCGTCGGGCGCGATGGCCGTGGCGGTGCCGGCGTACGCCGATGCCGGGGCGGAGGGCGTCGCGGCCGGTTCGCCCGGCGTGGCGTCCGGGAACACCATCCAGCTTCCGGTGCACGTCCCGGTGAACATGTGCGGGAACACCGTGAACGTGGCGGGTCTGCTCAACCCCGCCGCGGGCAACACCTGCGTCAACGAGGACACGGCCGGGCAGGCCGCGTCCACGGAGTCCTCCGCCGGCGCGACGGCCGGGAGCGGGACGTACGACTCGCCGGGCGTGGTGTCCGGCAACGGGGTGCAGCTGCCGGTGGATCTTCCGGTCGAGGTCAGCGGGAACAGCGTGAACGTGGTCGGCGCCGGCAACGCGTCGGTCGGCAACACCTCCACGAACACCTCCGGCGAGCGGCCCGACCGCCCGGCCGGACCCGAGCCCGCCGCGCCGCCGCGCACCCTCCCCGACCCGGCGCCGCACGCCGCCCCGCCGCACACCGCCGCCCTCGCCGACACCGGCGCCGACCGGACGCTCCCGGTCCTCGGCACCGGTGCCGCGCTCTTCCTGGGCGGAGTCGCCCTGTACCGCCGCGCCCGCCTGTGGACGTACGGCTGAACCGCCCGGAGAAACGATCGGCCCCGCGGGTCAGCCGCGTCCGCGGTGGAACCGCCGGTGCAACTCCTTGACCTCGTCCGCCAGCCGGGGGACGGGTCCGGCCACGGTCACGCCCGGGGCGATCTCGGTGACGGGCAGTGTCCGCACCGGCGGGGCGGGCACCCCCAGCTCGGTGAGCCAGGACGCCAACTGCTCGGAGGAGGCGACGTACACGATGCGTCCGAGGCCCACCCAGGCGTGGGCGGCGGCGCACATCGGGCAGTGCTCGCCGGAGGTGTACACCGTGGCCGCGGCCCGTTCTGCGGGGGACATGCGGGCCGCCGACCAGCGCGCCAGCTCGAACTCGGGGTGCCGGGTGCGGTCCCCGGAGGCCACGCGGTTGTGGTCCTCGGCGAGCACGGTGCCGTCCCCGGCCACGAGCACCGAACCGAACGGCTCGTCACCGGACTCCAGCGCCTCGGCCGCCAGTTCCACGCAGCGCCGCAGATACGGCAGTTCCTCGTCCCGCACGACCATGGTCCGGCCTCCTCGCCACGCTTGACCGAGAGCAACGGTAATCCCGTTGCCCCGGGTATCCCTCCATGATGGAGTCCGGTACATGGATCAAGCTGCTGTACTGACCCTGTTCGACCGTGAGATGCGCGAGGGGGCGCGGCCCGACGGCCCCGGTGCGGAGGTCGAGCGCGTCGGCGCCGTGGTGCGCCACAAGGGCCCCGCACACGGCTGGAACGGCGTCGTCTGGTCCGCCCTGGGGACGGCGGACGCGGACGCGGCGATCGCGGAGCAGGTCGCGTACTTCACCGGGCTCGGCCGCGAGTTCGAGTGGAAGCTGTACGGACACGACCTGCCGGTGGATCTCGGGCAGCGGCTCGTGGCGGCCGGGTTCACCCCCGAGCCGGCCGAGACGCTCATGGTCGGCGAGGTCACCGGCCTCACCCTCGACACCGAGCCGCCCGAGGGCATCCGTATCGTGCCCGTCACCGACCGGGCGGGCGTCGACCTGGTGGCCGATGTGCAGGGGAAGGCGTTCGGCGCCGACGCCTCACGGTTTCGCCGGCAACTGCTCGACCGGCTCACCGCCGACCCCGGCACCGTCGTCGCCGTCGTGGCCCTGGCGGGCGACGAACCGGTGAGCGCGGCACGTATGGAGCTGGTGCCGGGTACTCCGTTCGCCGGGCTGTGGGGCGGTGGCACGGTACGGCACTGGCGGGGGCGGGGGATCTACCGTGCGCTGGTGGCCCACCGGGCCCGCGTCGCCGCGGACCGGGGCTACCGCTACCTCCAGGTCGACGCCTCCGGCCAGAGCCGGCCCATCCTCGAACGCCTCGGCTTCACCCCTCTGACCACGACCACGCCGTACGTGTACGCGCCCGTGCGATAGGGCGAAGCGGTACGACGGCACCCGGCGAGCGGTGTCGGCGCGGGCCGCGCGGCCCGCCGGATTCCCGTCAGCGGCCGGTCTTCGCGCGGTCCAGCGCGGCCACTCCCAGTGCGGCGAGGCCGATCTGGATCAGCCACTCCACCCAGTCGACGCCCTTGGTGTCGGCCACCCCGAAGGCCGTCGCGATCGCCGAACCGATCAGCGCGGCGGCGATGCCGACGAGAATCGTCCAGAGGACTCCGATGCGCTGACGACCCGGGACCACGAGCCGGCCCAGGATGCCGATGACAATACCGATGACGATGGCGCTGATGATGCCGTCGATCTCCATCTCGCCCCTCTTCTCATGGCCTCCGCTGCACTGCGTATGCCCCCCGGCCGCCGGGACAGTCCCGCCCGGACACGAAAGGGCCGGCCCGCGCTCGACGCGGACCGGCGCTCGGCTCCTTTCGTGGCCTTCCTATGAACGACGGGAGCTCTTGGCGGCCGTGGCGGCGCAGGCCGTGCCCAGGATCAGGGTGAGGGCGCCGATGACGATGTTGTTCCAGATGACGCCGGCGTCGGGGTTGGTGCCGACGATCCACGGCGAGACGATCATCCACAGACCCAGGGCGCACATGGCCCCGCTGAGGCCGTACATGCGCGCAGGGGCCGCGGTGAACCCCATGGCGAGCAGAGCGATCGCGATGCCCACGATCAGGTTGTGGGCCACGAGCGCGGGCTGGCTCGTCGTGTAGTGGAGTATCCACGGGGACACCGCACAGTAGAGACCGAGCAGGAACACCGGTCCGTCCACGAGGGCCACGTCACGACCGCCGAGCATACGGTCGTACCGTTCCCGCATCTCGGGAGCATCGGGGTGGCTCGTGATGTCACCGCGCGGGTGCGAGACGTTGGCCATGAGTCGTCTCCTTTGACTAGCAGGCCTGACCGCGTCTGGTGCGGTATGCGGTAAGAGCCGCGTTAGTTCATTCTGCCCTTATTTCCCCTTTATGTGTAGGGCTTGGGAGGGGTCCGGTCCGATGCCGTCCTCCGGTGTCGCCGCAGCGCCCTCCCCGTGTCGCGCGCGGGGGTGCGCGTCCGTGCCCCGACGCGGGATCCGTCGGGTTCCCCGCGGTCCCGGATTCCGTCCCGGCGCCGACCGCCGCGGGCCGGCCTGCGCGCCCGCGTCACGGTGACTGGTCTAAACCCTTGACTGGTACAGACCAAAGCGGTTGAGTGTGCCTCCACACCCCCCACCACGGCCGCCCCCACTGCCGTGACCGGCCCCGCCGGCATGTGCGGGCGAGGCCCCGCTCGGGCATGTCCTCGCCCGGGAGCGGCCGTGTTCCGCAAAGGAGTTGTTCCCTTGTCGAGAAGACGCATCGCCGCCGTGACCGCCGCCCTCGTCCTCGCCGGCAGCGCGCCGGTGCTGCTCCCCGCCGCCACCGCCTCCGCCGCCACCTGCTCCAGCTATCCGAACTGGGTGGCCGGGAAGTCGTACAACGCCGGTGACATCGTGCGTTACACCGACGGCAGGGCGTACCGGGCCGAGCACGCCAACCCGGGTTACGACCCGATCATCAGCACCTGGTACTGGGAGCCGTACGCCTGTGACAACGGCCCCGGGGCGCCCGTCGGCAATTTCGTCGTGACCGAGGCGCAGTTCAACCAGATGTTCCCGAACCGGAACCCCTTCTACACCTACAGCGGGCTCACCGCCGCGCTGAGCGCCTACCCCGGCTTCGCCAACACCGGCAGCGACACGGTGAAGAAGCAGGAGGCCGCCGCCTTCCTGGCCAACGCCAGCCACGAGACCGGCGGTCTGGTGCACGTGGTGGAGCAGAACACCGCCAACTACCCGCACTACTGCGACTGGGGGCAGCCGTACGGCTGTCCGGCCGGGCAGGCCGCGTACTACGGGCGCGGGCCGATCCAGCTGAGCTGGAACTTCAACTACAAGGCGGCGGGCGACGCGCTCGGCATCGACCTCCTGGGCAACCCCTGGCTGGTGCAGAACGACGCGGCCGTGGCCTGGAAGACGGCCCTGTGGTACTGGAACACCCAGTCCGGCCCGGGCAGCATGACCCCGCACAACGCCATGGTCAACCAGGCCGGTTTCGGCCAGACGATCCGCAGCATCAACGGCTCCCTCGAGTGCGACGGCCGGAACCCGGCGCAGGTGCAGAGCAGGGTGAGCAAGTACCAGCAGTTCACCCAGATCCTCGGAACGTCACCCGGCGGCAACCTGTACTGCTGACGTCCGGCCGCTCGGCGTGGTGTCATGCACCTGACCTAGGACCCCCCGGGCCGCGGCCCGCGCACCGCACGTGCGCGGGCCGTCCCTCGGACGAAGGGCAGCCACCATGCGCACCCCCCACGCCCTGCTCGCCACGACCGTCACGGCCGCCGCGCTGGCCGCGACGGTCGTGGCACCCGCTCCCGCCGCGGCGGCTCCGTCGCCCGGCGCCTACTACGTCCAGAGCGCGACGACGGGGCTGAACGCCGCCGATATCTTCGGGGCGGTCGAGCAGCACAGACCGCGCGGCGACGAGGACCGTCAGCAGTGGAACCTGGGCGCCGACGGCACCCTGGAGAACACCGACAGCCCCGGCACCTGCCTCGGCCGCACCGGCGATCGGGCCCGGACCGTCGCCTGCGCGAGCCCGGAGGCACGCTGGGAGATCACCTCCGTGGGCGCGGACCGGTTCACGCTCACCGTCCCCGGCACCGACCGCCGCCTCGCCGTCGCCCCGAAACCCTCCGGTGCCAACCATCCCGCCCCGCTCGCCGTCGGCAGCGGCACGGACGACCTCGCCACCTGGTACCTGACCCCGGTCGACCCGGTGACCCGTCCCCTGCCGCCGCAGGACCGGCGCACCCTGGACCAGGTCACCTTCCTCACCGCCCACAACGCCTACGCCAACGGCGTCGACGGCGGCTTCGCCCCGCCCTTCATCGATCTCTTCCCCAACCAGAACCGGGGTATCGAGCGCCAACTCGCCGACGGTGTCCGCGGATTCATGCTGGACATCCATCAGACCCCGGACGGTGCGATCCTCTGCCACAACAGCTGCACCCTGGTCAGCAGGCCCGTCGCCCTGTGGGTGGACCTCCAGCGGATCGTCGACTTCCTGCGCGCCCACCCCGATCAGTTCGTCACCGTCTTCCTGGAGGACTACGTCGACCCGGGCGTCCTGCGCGCCGAACTCGCCCGCGTCCAGGGGCTGTCGGACGTGCTCTACCGGCCGGACCGCACCGGTGTCCGCGAGCGCGGCTGGCCGGCCATGGGGGAGCTGACCGCCGCCGGACACCGGCTGCTGATCCTCACCGACCACAGCCGTGCCGCCGACCGGGCCGCCGGAACGACCCGGGACACCTTCGGCGTGATGTACCAGCGCGAGTGGACCGTCGAGAACCACTGGTCCATGGGCCCGGGCGTCGGCGCCTCCGACTGGTCCTGCTACAGCCGGTGGTACGACGCGGGCACCAACATCCCGCTGACCCGCACCGAACCCGGCTTCCGCCCCCTGTTCGTCATGAACCACTTCCGGGACACCGCGATCGCCTCCACGGCCGGCACGGACAACTCCAAACTCGCCGACCGCGCCCGCCGGTTCTGCCGGCCGGCCGCCCGCAAGAAGCCCAACTACCTCGCCGTGGACCGCTACGACCTCGGCGACCCGGCGGCGGCCGTCACCGCCCTGAACACCTACGCGTATCCGTAGCCGCCTCGCCGGTCCCGCTCCGGGAGCCTCCTCGGAGCGGGACTGGCGAACCCGGTGGTTTTACGTATAACCTCTCCGGTCAATCCCCTTTCGAGAGGTCACGATGAGACGCATCCCCCTGGTCACCCTCGTCGTCGACGACTACGACGAGGCGATCCGCTTCTACACCGAGGCGCTCGGTTTCCGGCTCGCCGAGGACGCGCCCCGGCCGGACGGCGGCCGCTGGGTCGTCGTCGAGCCGGACGCCGGGCACACCGGCACGGGGCTGCTGCTCGCCCGCGCCAAAGGGGAGGCCCAGCGGGCCAGGGTCGGTGACCAGACCGGCGGGCGCGTGGGCTTCTTCCTGCACACCGACGACTTCGCCCGCGACCACGCGCGCATGACCGCCGCCGGCGTGACCTTCCTGGAGGAGCCGCGCCACGAGCCGTACGGCTCGGTCGCCGTCTTCCAGGACCTGTACGGCAACCGCTGGGACCTGCTCCAGCCCGTCACCCCCTGATCTGCCCCGCCCTCTCGCCGAACGATCCGCTGAGGAACGACCGCACATGTCATCTACGCGCATAGACGCCGAAGCTCTCCGCCGCCTCCCCAAGGCGGTGCTGCACGACCACCTCGACGGCGGTCTGCGTCCCGCGACCGTCGTGGAACTGGCCGAGGCCGTCGGTCACACCCTGCCCACCACCGACCCCGACGAGCTCGCCGCCTGGTACGTCGAGGCCGCGAACTCCGGTGACCTGGTCCGTTACATCGCCACCTTCGAGCACACCCTCGCCGTCATGCAGAACCGCGAGGGCCTGCTGCGCACCGCCGAGGAGTACGTGCTCGACCTGGCCGCCGACGGGGTCGTCTACGGCGAGGTGCGCTACGCCCCCGAGCTGAACACCAGGGGCGGGCTGACGATGAGCGAGGTCGTGGAGACCGTCCAGGAGGGCCTCGCCGCCGGCATGGCCAAGGCCGCCGCCGCCGGGACGCCCGTCCGGGTCGGCACCCTGCTCTGCGGCATGCGGATGTTCGACCGCGTCCGCGAGGCCGCCGATCTGGCCGTCGCCTTCCGGGACGCCGGTGTCGTCGGCTTCGACATCGCCGGCGCCGAGGACGGGTTCCCGCCCGCCGACCACCTCGACGCCTTCGCGCACCTGCGCCGCGAGAGCGTGCCGTTCACCATCCACGCCGGTGAGGCCCACGGCCTGCCCAGCATCCACCAGGCGCTCCAGGTGTGCGGCGCCCAGCGCGTCGGGCACGGGGTGCGCATCACCGAGGACATCGTGGACGGCAAGCTCGGCCGCCTCGCCGGCTGGGTCCGCGACCGCCGGATCGCGCTGGAGATGTGCCCCACCTCCAACCTCCAGACCGGCGCCGCGACCTCGATCGCCGGGCACCCGATCACCGCGCTGAAGGACCTCGGCTTCCGCGTCACCCTCAACACCGACAACCGTCTCGTCTCGGGCACCACCATGACGCGGGAGATGTCCCTGCTGGTCGAGCAGGCCGGCTGGACGGCCGAGGATCTGCGCACGGTCACGGTGAACGCCGTGAAAAGCGCGTTCCTCCCCTTCGACGAGCGGAACGCGCTCATCCGGGACGTCGTCCTGCCCGGCTACGAGCGCGTGCTCTGAATCAGCCCCCGCGCGTACGCGGCCTGTCCGACGTGCTGCAGATCGTCGGACAGGACGCTGACCAGCCGTACGCCCAGGGTCACCGGAGGATCCCAGCCCTCGTCGACGACGCGCTCCAGGTCCCCCGCGGCCAGTGCGCGCAGCGCCCCCAGGGTCTGCTCGTGCACCGCGTCGTGATAGCCGGTCAGCAGGTCACCGGAGTCGACCCGCACCTCGGCGACCTTCGCCGAGGTGTGGCCGTACCCCGTGTCGTGGCGGGGCAGGCCGAGGTCCAGGCGTTTCTCCCAGCCCTGGGAGAGCCACACCTGATCGAGCCCGAAGGCGTCGGCGACGTGGTCGTCCTGGACCCGGGTGAGGTGCCAGACCAGCCAGGCGACGGAGTTCGCGTCGGGGCCGGGCCGGGCGTCGAGCTCGCCGGGTCCGAGGCCCTCGACGGCGGCGTGGACCTCTTCCCGGACGCGGCCGAAGCCGTCGATGAGGATGTCCTTGGCATGCATGCCTCCACCCTCGCGCATCCGCGCGCCTCACGCGCCCCCGTCGTCCAGATCCAACAGGGTCATCAGCGCCCGCGCCGCCGGGCTCGTCGCCCGCGGTGACGGCACCAGGGCGACCGTCTCGTACACCGCCTCCCCGGTGTCCTTCAGCGGGAGCGCGGTGAGCGCCTCCCGCTTGTGCCGGAAGTGCCGCGGCACGACGGCGACGCCCAGGTCCTCGTCGACCAGGTCGAGCAGGCTGTGCACGTCGTTCACCTCCAGTGCCACCGTGCGCCGTACGCCCGCGGCGGCGAAGGCGGCGTCGGTGGCGCGGCGCGGACCCCAGTCCGGGTGGAAGTCGACGAAGACCTCGTCGCCGAGATCGCGCGGGGTCAGCGGCGCCCCGGCGCGCGCGAGACGGTGGCCGGGGTGGCAGAGCACCGTCATCGGCTCGCTGGTCAGCGGCACGGACCGCAGCTGCTCCGGGTCCGCCTCCGTCCGGTAGGCGAAGGCCAGGTCCAGCCGCCCCGCGGCGACCTCCTCCGCCAACGCGGCCGAGCCCCACTGGCGCAGCCGGATCTCCACGTCCGGGTGGAGCCGCCGGAACGTGGCGAGCAGCTCCGCCACGTTCACCCCGGCGATGCACTGCTCGGTGCCCAGCGCGAGGGTGCCGCGCAGCACGCCCTGCACCGCGGCCACCGCCTCGTGCGCGGCCCGCACCTGGGCGAGGATCCGCTCGGCCTCCGCCAGCAGCGCCCGGCCGGCCTCGGTGAGCGTCACCCTGCGGGTCGTCCGGACGAACAGCGGGGTCTGCAGCTCGCGCTCCAGGGCGCGGATGGAGGCGGACAGGCCCGACTGGGAGACCATCAGCCGCTCCGCCGCGCGGGTGAAGTGCTGGTCCTCGGCCACGGCGACGAAGTGCTGGAGGTGACGCAGTTCCATGATTGAGAAGCGTATCCGCTGAATCCCATCGGATTCTTCTGTTGGACCACTGCCCGCAGGTCACGACAGAGTGGACGGGCGGTTCGACGGAACCGCCGAGACGTGTGCCAACCCCCTCTGGAGTCGTGTTGTACACCGCACACCCCGACCGTTACGCGGACATGCCCTACCGGCGCACCGGACGCAGCGGCCTGAAGCTCCCCGCGCTCTCGCTGGGCCTGTGGCACAACTTCGGTCCCGACCGTGCGGCCGAGACCCAGCGCGCCATCCTGCGCCGCGCCTTCGACCTGGGCGTCACCCACTTCGACCTCGCCAACAACTACGGGCCCCCGCCGGGCGCGGCCGAGTCCGCCCTCGGCGAGGCGCTGAAGTCGGACTTCGGGCGGTACCGCGACGAACTGGTGATCTCCACCAAGGCCGGCTACCTGATGTGGCCGGGCCCGTACGGTGAATGGGGCTCGCGCAAGTCCCTGCTGTCCTCGCTGGACCGGAGCCTGGGCCGCATGGGCCTGGACCACGTCGACATCTTCTACTCGCACCGCTTCGACCCGGAGACTCCGCTGGAGGAGACGATGGGCGCGCTGCACTCGGCGGTCCAGCAGGGCAAGGCGCTGTACGTCGGCGTGTCCAACTACTCGGCCGAGCAGACCCGCGAGGCCGCCCGCATCCTCGGTGAGCTGGGCACCCCGCTGCTGATCAACCAGCCCCGTTACTCGATGCTCGACCGCCGTCCGGAGGACGAGGGGCTGATGGACACCCTGGACGAGCTCCAGGTCGGCTCCATCGCCTACTCCCCGCTGGAGCAGGGTCTGCTGACCGCCCGCTACCTCGACGGCATCCCCGAGGACTCCCGGGCCGCGAGCGACAGCCCCTTCCTGAACACCGACGCCGTCACCGGGGACCTGGTGGGCCGGCTGCGCGCGCTCGACGAGATCGCGGCCTCGCGCGGCCAGACCCTGGCGCAGATGGCGCTGTCCTGGGTGCTGCGCGGCGGTCGCCTCACCTCCGCCCTGGTCGGCGCGAGCAGCCCGCAGCAGCTCGAGGACAGCGTCGCGGCCACCCGGAACCTCGACTTCGGCGAGGAGGAGCTGGCCCGCATCGACGCGGTCGTCAAGCAGTAGCGGCACCGGTGCGGGCCGGGCGCCGTGGTGCCGCCCGGCCCGCCGGGTCACGCCCCCTCGGGCACCCGGTCCAGGAAGCCGTACACGGCGCGGACACGGTCCTCGGCGTCGAGCGTGATCACGTCCGAGCCGGCGACGGGGGCCGAGCCGTCCGCCCGGTTCACCAGCTCCCAGGAGAAACGCGCGGTGTCGTGGTGGCCGTCGACGTTCCCCACGAGCCGGAAGGCGAAGCCGGGGAACTGCTCGTGCGTCGCCGCGATCACCGCGGTGATCGCCTCGTGGCCGACGGCGTCGGACAGCGGGTCGGTGTAACGGCCGTCCGCGGTCCACACGTCGGCGACGGCCTTGGCACGCGCCTCGGCGCCATCGGCGTTCCAGGCCTCGAAGTAACGGGCGACGACGGCGTCGTAGCGGTGGGCGGCTGTGGTCATGGCGAATTCCCCCAGGGAGGTCGTGTCTGCTGGCCGGACAGTGGATCCCGGTCGTGGCGACCCGGTACACGCATCCTGCCCGCGCCGCCCGGCCGCGGTCGATTACCTCCGAGGTCATGTGCGGCCCGTCGGCCACACCCGTACCATTTCGGCCAGCGACGGCCGTGAATATGCCAGGAGACTGGCCGGAAACACATGGTGACAGTGTTTCAGCGGTGAACATACTCGACAGCGAGAGCGCTTCACACCGCGCTACGGCGCCCTCACGCACAGCACGCGAGCCACGAGGCGGGCAGCCGGCCCGACCCGGCGGGCGAGCAACGCAGCGGGGGAGGGAACGTGCACGACGAATTCCTGTGCCATGTCACCGCGTACGGAGTCTGCGACGGCCGGCGCATCGGCGTACCGCTCGGCACCTACCGGGCGCCCACCCTCGCCCTCGCCCTGTGGTGGCTGCGCGACCGTGCCCTCTGGATCGCCGAGCGCCTCGACCCGCAGCCCGACGCCGAGCACTTACCGCAGGGGGCGCTCGTCCCCGTCGCCGACGACGTGCCCGACGTACCCGCCGTACTGCGCACCTGGTGCGGCGACGTCGCCCGGCAGGAGGAGGTGGCCGAGACGCTCGCCGCCGGACGGATGGTACGCGTCGCCACCGGTGACGAAACCACCGAGTACGAACTGCTGGCCGAGTCCGTGGACGCCCTGCGCATGCAGCGCGCCGCCCGCGTCCTCGGCGTCCCGGTCGCCTGACCACACCCTCCGCCCCGGCCACGCCGGGCATCCGGACGGACACCACGTCGCGGCGCCCCGCTGAGCGGCAGCGTCCTCGACGACCCACCGCCACGCCTCGCCGGCGGGCGGCCCGACGAGACGCACGAGAGCGCCGTGCCGGACCTGACGGCCTGTGCCGGCCCCGGCGCACGGCCGGTGCCGGGGCCGCCGGCGTCACCAGGTCAGCGGTCGGTCACGGTGCTGCCCCGCCGGCGTACCACTCGCGCCGCCAACGCCCCCGCGAACCCGGTGACCAGACCCCACAGCAGCGCCAGCCCCAGGGCGCTCCACAGGCGAGGCCTCAGCAGCACCTGGCCGGAGAAGCCCTCGCCCAGATCGCCGATGCCGAGTACGGACAGGCCGAACCGCGCGGAGATCCGGACCATGAGGCAGATCATCAGCACGGTCAGCGCCAGCGCCACCGCCATGTGCACGGCGTGCCGCCAGGCCCGGGCCGGGGAACGGGCCGCCGTCACGAACGCGGTGGCCCACAGCAGCACCGCGACCACCACCGGCAGCCACCACCACCTCCCGCCGTCGTGCTCGGTGAGCGTGCCCAGGTTCAGGGTGGAGACGTCCGGTGTGCGCAGGACCTCGTCGAGCACATGCGGCATGGGCAGCCCGAAGGGCCCCTCCACCCTGCCGTCCCAGGTGGCACCGAGCCCGATCGTCAGCGCCAGCCAGACCACGTTGGGCAGCCCCAGCAGGATCACGGCGAACGTCTCGGCCGGATGCCCCCGGGTGGCGGCGACGACCAGCGCGATGACGAGGCCGATGACGACGGCGGCCGACAACAGCAGCGCCATCGCGTGCGCCGCGGGACGCACCGACGTCCAAAAGCGCAGCAGCCCGGCCGGCAGCGGGGCGCCACGGGACACCAGCAACGACACCAGCAGCACGCCCGCCAGCCAGAGCAGGCCGATGAGGACGGTCGGCGGCACGTCGGTGGAGAACCCCACCACCGGCCTGATCCCGAACAGGTCACCCAGGTCGCCGAGCGGGCCGTCCCCGAGGGAGAGCTCGTACGTGTGCCGCGCGGCGAGCGCGAGACCGAGGAGCGCGAGCAGCCACAGCGCGGCGATCCTCACCGCCCACCCGGCCAGCTCGGGCGCGCCGGCGACCGCCCGGTGCCGCAGAGGGCGCAGAAAGCCCCAGCCGATGACCAGCGCCCCGGTGAGGGTGACGGACAGCGGAATGACCGTCAGACCGCCCTCCGTACCGGCCAGGCCGCCGACGTCCCCGGAGAGCTCCACCGTCCCGCCGACGGCCGTGACCACGGTCGCCGCGACCACCTGGGGGAAGGAACCGGCCGGGAGGTCCGCGGCGCCGGCCGCCCACAGTCCCGACGCGGCCACCGCGCCCATGGCGATCAGCGCGCCGAGTACCGTGGCGAGGGCCTGCGCCCAGCCGTGACGGGCGACCGGACGGCCGGAAGGGGTGCGTGAGCTCACGTCTGCACGCTAAGCAGCCCCGGCCCGCCCCGCCCGCCGAGAGCCCCTGGGGGGTGTCGTTTGGATCAGGCCGGCTTCGGGCGACGGCGCCTCACAGCCGAGCCGGGCGGGGTCCGGTGCGTGCCGGACCCCGCGCCCCCGGCAAGATCCCAACGACATCTCCTAACCGTGATGCCCCTGGCCCGTCCGGATCACCAGGGCGTGGTCGCCGAGGCCCAGCAGGCGGTCGGCCGGGAGCTCGCCGAACGTCGTCAGGACCGCCTCGATGCGGGCGGTGGCCGGATCGAACGCCGCGTCGAGCACGGTGCCGCGCGCCTCGCCGCACTCGGTGAGCACGCTGCTCCCCACCAGGTCGCGGTGGGGCGGGACATCGGCCGGGTCGCCGACCGGGCGCGCGATCAGCATGTCCGGGCCGACCGCGCCCAGGTCGGCCCAGGCCACCACGGCCTCCCTGCGCAGTCGTCCGCGCCGTATCCGGACATGCGTGACCTCCCCGGACGCCGCGTCGACCGTCAGCGCGCGCACCGCCCCGACCCGGTCCGCGTCGCCAGGGGTGAGGACGGGCAGCCCGCGCACCCGTGAGAACAGCATCATCGGACCGCGCCCCTCCCGCGGCCGTGGCGGACGCCGTCACGGGCGGCGAAGGCCGGCAGATCGTCGGTGACGTAGGTCGTCGCGTGGGCCGGGATCACCAGCGTCCGGCCGGAGAGGCTCAGGGCCTCGCCCCGCGGCACGTACACCTGGTGCCGTCGGTGCCGGGAGCCATGCACCAGCTCCCGGTGCGCGGCGAGCCGGAACGCGACGAGCCGGCCGCTGGTGCCGCCCTCGACCAGCACGTCGAGCACTGTGCCCACCATGTCGCCCCCGTCGGTCAGCACCTGCGCCCCGAGCAGCCGTCCGCGCAGGGCGTCACGGCGCGCCACCGACCGGGGCAGGTCGCACAGCGCCCCCTCGTCGCGGACCATCACCGCGTGACGGCCCAGGCAGTGCACCGCCTGCCAGGGCAGATCCTGCGGCAGCGGGCCCGACATCAGGGTCCGGCCGGTGAGGGTGAAGCTCGCGATCCGCCCGGCCGCCGTGTCGAAGACCGTGTCCTTGACGTGCGCCACGGCATCGCCGCCCAGCGTCACCACGGGCAGTGTCGTCAGGCTCCGCACCGCCGTCAGTCCGTTCATGGCGCCCCTTCCGCCGAACCCCGGAAGAACCCGGGTTCCCCGCCCCACGGAGCGAACACCGATCAGGTGGACTGTGTCGCGGGAGTCGGGGTACCAGGACTGGTGCAGATTCGTCCGGCCGGCCCGGCTTCGCGGAGAGAAACGAGCATGACCCATCACCTGGACGGGGCAGTGGTACCGACTGGTTTCGACGTACCCGTGGAACCGCTGCGGCGGGCGGCACACTTCACCGGCGAGCCGGGATGCATCGCGGAGGCGCGGAGGTTCGCCGCGCACTTCCTCCAGCAGCTCAGGACCGAATGGTGCGCCACGATCGACGAGCGGGCCGACGGCGCGGTGCTGCTGGTGGTGAGCGAACTGGTCACCAACGCGGACCGGCACAGCGAGGGGCCGTACATCCTGGAGCTGGAGGGCACGGACACCTCGCTCACGGTGTCGGTCTACGACAGCAGCGCCAGCCTGCCCCGGGTCTTCCCCCGCAACCCCGATCGTGTCGGCCGGCACGGTCTGGAGATCGTCCGCGCGCTGGCGCGGGACGTCCGTGTGGAACGCGTGCCGGTCGGCAAGCGTGTGTGCGCGGTGCTGCACCTCGACGCCGGCTGACCGGCCACGGCGGGCCCGTCCCGTCAGGCCGTCAGGCGCAGCCGAGCTCGCCCAGCATGCCCTCGCGCAGACGGGTGATGATCCGCTTGATCAGGCGGGACACGTGCATCTGCGAGCAGCCGAGGCGCTCGCCGATCTCCGCCTGGGTGGCCTCCTCCACGAACCGCAGGTGGATGATCTCCCGGTCGCGTTCGCTGAGCTCGGCCATCAGCGGAGCGAGCGAGTGGAAGTCCTCGACGAGGCGCAGGCCCTCCTCCTCGACGCCGATGAAGTCGGCCAGGACGGCCTCGCCGTACTCGGGGCCGTCACCGGTGAGGGCGGCGTCCAGCGACGAGGAGTTGTACCCGTTCGCGGCGATCTGCCCCTCGACGACCTGCTGCTCGGTGATGTTCATCAGCGTGGCCAGCTCGCCCACCGTGGGCTCCCGGTCCAGCCGGCTGGCGAGCTCCTCGCGGGCCTTCGCCAGCTCGACCCGCAGCTCCTGGAGCCGGCGCGGTACATGCACGGCCCACGTGGTGTCCCGGAAGAAACGCTTGATCTCACCGACGATGTACGGCAGCGCGAAGGAGGTGAACTCGACCTCGCGGGACAGCTCGAACCGGTCGATGGCCTTGATCAGGCCGATCATGCCGGTCTGCACGACGTCGTCCATGTCGTCGCCGCGACCGCGGAACCGCCCGGCCGCGAACCGGACGAGGGACATGTTCATCTCGATGAGGGTGTTGCGCGCGTACTGGTACTCGTGCGTGCCCTCCTCCAGCTCCGCCATGCGACGGAAGAACTGGCGGGACAGCTCCCTGGCGTCGCGCGGGGCGACGGCGCGCGGATCCGCCACTTCCCGCAGAATCCCGTCACCCGTCCCGGCCTCGGTGCGCTTCTCCGCGGCCTGCGCCTGCGACCGGATCACGGCGGTCTTCATTACCTCTCCCCACGGACGTCACGGCCGACATGTGCCTGAGCCCTGCGGGTACCCAGGTCACGCGAACCCATGCCCACCATGTTCCGAAAGGTTCGAAACCGCGGTGCGCACCGGTCGTCACTCGTACGTCCGATGGTACGGCCACGCGGCCCGTGCGGCAGTCCCGGCCACGCCCCCGGAGCGCCTTCACTCAGGGCGGAACTCCGCTCCCTTCCCCTGGCGAGCGGAATTCCTAGGCTGAGGAGGTGACCAATCAAGAGGTGACCACCCCAGCGCCGAACCGTGCCCGCGTCATCCCCCTGCGACCCGGCCCGCCGCCGGACCCGGCCCCCGCGCCCAGAGAGCCGCTGCTGCGCGACCTCGTCGGCGACGTGCTCCGCAGGGAGCGGCTCGCCCAGGAACGGACGCTGAAGGACGTCGCCGACACGGCCCGGATCTCCATGCCCTACCTCTCGGAGGTGGAGCGGGGCCGCAAGGAGGCATCGTCGGAGGTCCTCGCGGCCGCCGCCCAGGCGCTCGGTCTCGGCCTCGGCGACCTGCTGACCCGGGCCCACGGAGAGCTGGTCCGCGTCACCGGCCGGCGGACCGCCACCACGGCCCGGGGTGTCTCCGGCTCCGCGCACAACGGGCTCTGCCTGGCCGCGTGACCGGCGCCCGGCGCCCTACACCCCCACCAGGCGCCGGGCCAGCACCTCGTCGGCCAGGCCGTACGCCACGGCCTCCTCGGCGGTGAACACCTTGTCGCGGTCCATGTCGGCCCGCAGGGTCGCCACGTCGTGGTGCGTGTGCCGGGACAGCACCTCCTCCACCTGGGAACGGATCCGCACCATCTCCTTGGCCCGCAGCGACAGGTCGGACGCCGTGCCGCGCGTTCCACCGGTGGCCGGCTGCCCCAGCAGCACCCGCGCGTGCTCCAGCACGAACCGCCGCCCCGGGTCCCCGCCGGCCAGCAGCACGGCCGCCGTGGACGCCGCCTGCCCGACGCAGAACGTCGAGATCGGCGCCCGGACGAACGTCATCGTGTCGTAGATCGCCATCAGCGAGGTGAACGAGCCGCCGGGGGAGTTGATGTAGACCGCGATCTCGCTCTCCGGGGCCGACGACTCCAGATGGAGGAGCTGCGCGATGACCACATTGGCGACCCCGTCGTCGATCTCCGTCCCCAGGAAGATGATCCGCTCGGCCAGCAGCCGGCTGAACACGTCGTAGGACCGTTCGCCCTGCGGGGTGCGCTCGACGACGTTCGGAATCGTGTACGTCCCCATCACCGCAGCCCCATCCTGGGCCGGGCGGCGACCGGGCGGACGTCGTCGAGCGACTCCACCACCCGGTCGACCATCCCGTACTCCCTGGCCTGCTCGGCCGTGAACCAGCGGTCCCGGTCGCCGTCCCGGGAGACGGTCTCCGGGGTCTGGCCGGTGTGCTCGGCGGTGATCCGCTCGATGGTCCGCTTGGTGAACTCCAGGCTCTCCGCCTGGATCTCGATGTCGGCGGTGGTGCCCCCGATGCCCCCCGACGGCTGGTGCATCATGACGCGCGCGTTCGGCAGGGCGTAACGCTTGCCGGGCGTCCCGACACAGAGCAGGAACTGGCCCATGCTGGCCGCGAAGCCCATGGCCAGGGTCGAGACGTCGTTGGGGATCAGCCGCATCGTGTCGTAGATGGCCAGGCCCGCGTGCACGGAGCCGCCGGGGCTGTTGATGTACAGGCTGATGTCGGTGCGCGGGTCCTCGGCGGACAGGAGCAGCAACTGCGCGCACACGCGGTTGGCCGACACCTCGTCGACCTGCGTGCCGAGCAGCACGATGCGCTGCGCGAGCAGCTGGGCGGCGAGATGGTCGTCGAACCGGGTCGGCGGGGTGTCGCCCTCCTCGGCCCGGGGCAGCGGGGCCGGCCACGGGCCGGCGGTGAACGGAGACATCGGCGCTCCTGGTGGTCGCTCGTCGGAACGCGGCCTGGGCGACCGCGTGCCTCCACTCTCGACCGGCCGGCGGGGCGGCCGGGGACAACTCTGCCCGTGGCAGATTCGCCGTGGGCAGAGCGCTCCCTCGTGCCGCCGTCCGGAACGGTCCGGGACCGCACCGATGAGTTCCGGGGCCGGGCCGGGTCACCACTCATGACCGCGTTCCACGCCCGGGAGGCAACCATGACCACCGACGGATTCACCACGTGTCTCTGGTACGACGGCCAGGCCGAGGAGGCCGCGAACTTCTACGTCTCGGTCTTCAAGGACTCGAGCCTCGGCGACATCGTCCGGAACACCACCGCCACGCCCGGCGCCGAGGACTCCGTGCTCACCGTCGAGTTCACGGCCAACGGCCAGAAGTTCGTCGCGCTGAACGGCGGGCCCGAGTTCACGTTCAACGAGGCGATCTCCTTCCAGCTCGACTGCGCGGACCAGGCGGAGATCGACCACTACTGGGAGAAGCTCGTCGAGGGCGGTGGCGAACACGGCCCCTGCGGCTGGCTCAAGGACCGGTTCGGCGTCTCCTGGCAGGTCAACGCGGTGCGGCTGACCGAGATGATCGGCGACCCGGACCGGGGGAAGGCGGACCGCGCCCTGAAGGCCATGATGACGATGGGCAAGCTCGACATCGCCGCCCTGGAGAAGGCGTACGCGGGCGAGTGAGGCCCCGACCGGCGGGGCCGCCGCAGGGCCCCGCCGCCCCGGCCGGCCCGCGCGGAGATCCTCCCCGCTCACCCGTGATCTCCCGCGTGATGCGCAGGAGGCCGGGTGAGCGGACAGGGCTTCGGGGTGGACGTCGTGGGCGCCGGACAGAAGTGCGGACGGCCGTCCTCCCGGTGCGGGTCCGTCCGGTCGCGGCCGGGCCGGTCGCGGCGGTCCGGGTGGGCGCGCTCGCAGGCGTCGCACGGCGGATACCGCGCCCAGGTGTACCGGGCCCCGGCGGGGCTCACCGCCTTCCCCGTGCCGGCGGCGGGATCACCGGAGGCGGCCCGCTCCTCGTACGGTGCGTTCACCCGGCGCAGCCGGTCGGGGGTGATCGGGTCGGGGCCCCGCAGCACCCGGACGGTCCGCGGCGCCCGGCTCCCGCCCGCCGAAACGGCTCCTCGGGCGAGCACGGTGGGAGCCGGTCGGGAAGACGCGGTGGTGGCCGAGGGACGCTCGGTGCCCCGTGGGGCGCGGGCCTCTCGGTGACCGACGTCACCACCACCCCGGGCGGGACGCCGACGACGGCCGGGGCGGAGTGAGCGGGCCCGGTCCGCCCGCCCGGACATGGCATGATCGGGCACATGCGTGAACGAGTTGTGGCCGCGTGCGACGGGGCTTCGAAGGGAAACCCGGGGCCCGCCGGCTGGGCCTGGGTGGTCGCCGACCGTTCCGGGACGCCGGCCCGCTGGGAGGCGGGCGCGCTCGGCAGGGCCACCAACAACATCGCCGAACTCACGGCGCTGGAGCGGCTGCTGGCGGCGACCGATCCCGCCGTGCCGCTCGAGGTCCGGATGGACTCGCAGTACGCCATGAAGGCCGTCACCACCTGGCTCCCCGGCTGGAAGCGCAACGGCTGGCGCACCGCGGCCGGCAAACCGGTCGCCAACCAGGAACTCGTCGTCCGCATCGACGAACTCCTCCAGGACCGCTCGGTCGAGTTCCGCTACGTTCCCGCCCACCAGGTCGACGGCGACCGGCTCAACGACTTCGCCGACCGCGCCGCCAGCCGGGCGGCCGTCGCGCAGGAGGACGCCGGCAGCGAGCAGGGCTCGCCCGAGCCGCCGCCCGCCCCGGACCGCCCGGCGGGCGGCGCGGCGAAACGCGCGTCCGGCGGGGCCACGGCGCCCCGGCAGCGCGGCGGCTCCTCGACCGCCCGCACGATCAAGGCGAAGTTCCCCGGCCGCTGCCCGTGCGGACGCTCCTACGCGGCCGGCGAGCCGATCGCCAAGAACGGCAAGGGCTGGGGTCACCCCGACTGCCGGACGGCCCAGAGCGTCTGACCGGACCCCGCGCGGGGGCCGAGCCGCCCGCGGTCCGGCCGGAACGGATGACAGACTGACGTCCATGGACGAGCGCACATTCGACAGGTCGGGACAGCACGCCTCCGTGATCGGTCTCGGCACATGGCAACTCGGGGCGGACTGGGGCGACGTCGACGACAAGGAAGCCCTCGCGGTCCTGGAGACCGCCGCGGAGTCGGGAGTCACCTTCTTCGACACCGCCGACGTGTACGGCGACGGACGCAGCGAGCAGACCATCGCGTCGTTCCTGAGCGGGCGGCCGGATCTGCACGTACTGGTCGCCACCAAGATGGGCCGCCGGGTCGACCAGATCCCCGGGAACTACGTCCTGGAAAACTTCCGCGCCTGGAACGACCGTTCGCGGCGCAACCTGGGCGTCGACCGCATCGACCTGGTGCAGCTGCACTGCCCGCCGACCCCCGTCTACTCCACCGACGAGGTCTTCGACGCCCTCGACACCCTGGTGGAGGAGGAGCGCGTCGCCGCCTACGGCGTCAGCGTGGAGACCTGCGCGGAGGCGCTCACCGCGATCGCCCGGCCGAACGTGGCGAGCGTGCAGATCATCCTCAACCCGTTCCGCATGAAGCCGCTGCGCGAGGTGCTCCCGGCCGCCCGCGAGGCGGGCGTCGGCATCATCGCCCGGGTCCCGCTCGCCTCCGGACTGCTGTCCGGCAAGTACACCAGGGACACCGTCTTCGCCGAGAACGACCACCGCGCCTTCAACCGGCACGGTGAGGCCTTCGACCAGGGCGAGACCTTCTCCGGCGTCGACTACGCGACCGGTGTGGAGGCCGCCGCCGAGTTCGCCGCGCTCGCCCCCGAGGGCTGCACCCCGGCCCAGCTGGCCCTGCGCTGGATCATCGAGCAGCCCGGTGTCACCACCGTCATCCCCGGCGCCCGTACGCCCGAGCAGGCCCGCGCCAACGCGGCCGCCGCCCGGCTCCCGGAGCTGCCCGGGGCGACGCTCACGGCGATCCGGGACCTCTACGACCGGCGGATCAAGGACCAGGTCGAAGCCCGCTGGTAGCGGCGGCGCACGTCACGGCTCCAGGAGCAGCTGCCGTTCCTGCTCCTGGTCGCCGGAGGCGGCACCCTCGTCGCGTGCCGTGAAGGACCGCGTGAGGGTGTCGCTCGCCCGCCGCACCGCCTCCGGGGCGCCCTGCACGGTGACGGTCACCGGCGCCGACAGCGGCCCCGTGTCCGCGGTCCCGGCCGCCGCCCCCTGCCCCTCCCCGGTGAACGTCGCCACGCGGATTGTCGCGTGCTCCGCGGAGGGCCGCTGGTCCGCCGCCCCGAACGTGCCCTCCAGGGCCCGGACGACCGTCCGGGCGTCGTCGACGTCCCCGCCGCCGATCGTCACGGTGAGCTGGGTGTCCGACATGCGTCCACGACCTCCTGGCCTCGGTGTCATCGCCGTCCGTGTAACCGTGTCCCGCCCCTCCAAACCGGCGACCGGCCTGGGAGGACGGCGGCTTTCGGGGCATGTGAGGGGGAGACCAGACCTACGGAGAGGGAGGCACCGTGCCGGACACGGAGCGGGGCGAGGGCAGGCGCCGGGGACGGAACGAGACGGAGGAGGAGAGAGCGGACCGGATGTGGACGGAGCTCATCCAGGAGGTCCGTGTCGCCCAGATGGGGGTGCAGATCCTCTTCGGCTTCCTGCTGACCGTCGTGTTCACCCCGACCTACGCCAAGTTGTCCGACATGGACCAGACGATCTACATCGTGACGGTGGTGCTGGGCGCCTGCGCCACCGGCGCCCTCATCGGTCCGGTCTCCCTGCACCGGCTCGTCTCCGGGCGGCGCATCAAGGCGCAGGCCGTGCAGTGGGCCTCCCGGCTCACCCTGCTCGGCCTCCTGTTGCTGCTGGCCACCACCAGCTGCTCCCTGCTGCTCATCCTGCGCGTGGCCACCCATGACGACTTCGTGCCGTACCTGGTGACCGGAGTGGTGGCCTGGTACCTGCTGTGCTGGTTCGGCCTGCCGATGTGGGCCCGGTACCGCCACACCACGCGCTAGTGACCTGAGTCGGAGATTCGCCGCCTACTGCCGGCGAATCTCCGACTCAGGTCACCAGATCCTGTCGTCACATTCCCGCCTGCCCCGCGACGCCGTGCCCGCCCTCCCGCCGTGCCGGGCCCCGACCCGGGTACGTCCGGTACGAGGACCAGGGCCCGTCCCGCGGGCGGACGGCGGGAATGCGACGACAGGACCCAGGGGGTTCAGTTCCCGGTGAGGACGTCCGCGAGGAAGTCGTCCACACGGACCTCCTCGCACCCCGGCGGGACCATCAGCCGGGTCTCGTGCAGGAACTCGCCGACGGTCTCGGCCCAGGCGAACACCACCGCGTGGTGCCGGCCGCCGTCGGCGTGCGCCTCGCCGAGGAACTCCATGCACAGTTCCCGCCCCACACCCCGGGACTCGGGCCGCAGCCGTACGTCCCCGATGCCGACCGGGCGGGTGAGACCCTCGGTGACCATCTCCCGGTCCAGCTGCCAGCGGGCGAGGACCCGGCCGTCGTGGCTGAAGACGATGGTGACGGCGAACGGGTCGGACGGGTCGTAGCTCAGGTGGGCGAGCACGGGAAAGCGGTCCGTGTCGCCCGCCTGGAGCTCCACCACCAGGGTCTTGTGCACGAACGAGTTCACGAAAGGGCCTCCGGGAAGTACCGACGTAGAGCCCTCTAGTACCCCGCATCCGTGCGAGATGCTCGGCCCTATGGGTGAATCACCGACCGCGGGGGCCGCCGGGGACGTCAGGGGCGTCGGCCGAGGGCGTCCCGCAGCGCCGGCAGCAGCGTCTTCTCCGACCAGTCCAGGTACGCCGGCTGCGACTCGCCGCCGATCTGCACCAGGGCGATCTCGGTGAAACCCGCCTCGGCGTAGGGGCGGACGGCTTCGACGAAGTCCGCCGGGTCGCTGCCGCACGGGATCGACCCGGCGACGTCGTCGGGCCGGACGAACCGCGTCGCCGACGCGAAGGAGTCCGGGTGCGGCAGCTCCGAGTTGACCTTCCACCCGTTGCCGAACCAGCGGAACTGGTCGTGGGCGCGCGCGACGGCCGCGTCCCGGTCGGGGTCGTAGCAGACCGGCAGCTGCCCCACCCGCGGCTTGCCCTGCCCGCCGTGCCGGTCGAAGGCGTCGAGCAGTTCCGCCTCCGGCTCGGTGGCGATCACCAGGTCGGCGAGCCGGCCCGCGAGGGCGCAGGACCGCTTCCCGGACACCGCGACGCCGATCGGCGGCGGCTGGTCCGGCAGGTCCCACAGCCGGGCCGACTCGACGTCGAAGTGGGTGCCCCGGTGGTTCACATGGCCGCCCTCGAACAGGGCACGGATGATCTCCACCGCCTCCTCGAGCATCTCGTGCCGCACGTCCACGGACGGCCAGCCGCCGCCCACCACGTGCTCGTTGAGGTTCTCGCCGGAGCCGAGCCCCAGCCGGAACCGGCCCCCGGACAGCAGTTGCAGCGTCGCCGCCTTCTGCGCCACCACCGCCGGGTGGTAGCGGAACGTCGGACACGTCACGTACGTCATCAGCGGGATGCGCGAGGTGGCCTGCGCGGCGGCGCCCAGCACGCTCCAGGCGTACGGCGCGTGCCCCTGCGACGCCAGCCAGGGGAAAAAGTGGTCCGAGGTCACCGAGAAGTCGAAGCCGGCCTCCTCGGCCCGCACCACATGGTCGACCAGCTCACGGGGCCCGGCCTGCTCGGTCATCATCGTGTATCCGATTCGCACCATGCCGCCCGGGTCCCCGGCCGGGGGCGGGGAAAACGATGGATCACCCGGCGGCGATCCGGGCAGGATGCCTCCCATGACCGCCCACCCGTTCCCCACCGCCGGCCCCGCCGCCCAAGGCGTCGACGCGTCCGGCGTCCACGCCTTCCTCGACGCCCTCGAAGCCGCCCCGGACATCGAACCGCACAGCCTGATGATCCTGCGCCACGGTCACCTCGTGGCCGCCGGCTGGTGGACGCCGTACGCCGCCGGGCGCCCGCATCTGCTGTACTCGCTCAGCAAGAGCTTCACGGCGACCGCCGCCGCCCTCGCCGAGGCCGAGGGACTGCTCGACTTCGACGCCCCGGTGCTGTCGTACTTCCCGGAGTTCGAGGCCGACATCACCGACCCGCGCAGCCGGGCGATGCTGGTCCGGCACGTGGCGTCCATGGCCAGCGGCCACGAGAGCGAGACCGTCGACGAGGCGTTCGCCGCCGACCCCGCCGAACCCGTGCGCGGCTTCCTGCTCCAGCCGCCGCAGCGCGACCCGGGCACCGTCTTCGCGTACAACCAGCCCTGCACCTACACCCTCGGCGCGATCGTGCAGCGGGTCACCGGGCAGACACTCACCGACTACCTGCGGCCCCGGCTGTTCGACCCGCTGGGCGTCGGCGAGACGCTGTGGCAGCGGGACCGCACCGGCCGCGAGATCGGCTTCAGCGGACTGCACGCCGCCACCGACGCCGTGGCGCGGCTCGGCCAGCTGTATCTGGACGACGGGACCTGGCGGGGCGAACGGCTGCTGCCCGAGGGATGGGTCGCCCGCGCCTCGCGCCCGCACATACCGACCGACGGAGTCATGGGGGAGGGGGACCGGCCGGACTCGAACCGCGGCTACGGGTACCAGTTCTGGATGTCCCGGCACGGGTTCCGGGGCGACGGGGCCTACGGGCAGTTCTGCCTCGTCCTGCCCGGGCACGACGCGGTGATCGCCGCGACCACGGCGACCGAGCGGATGCAGGAGTACCTCGACCTGGTCTGGCGCCATCTCCTGCCCGCCTTCCGCTCCGGGCCGCTGACCGGCCAAGAGGCCGCGGACACCGCCCTGCGCGAGCGCCTCGAACGGCTCGCCCTGCCCCCGGCCGGGGGCGGGCCCGTACCGCCGGAGCGGGCCGGGGACTGGTCCGGCGCCGTGTTCACCCCGGAGGGCGGGGTCTGCGGCGACCAGCCGGAGCTGACCGCGGCCGAGGTCACGGCGGACGCCGACGGCGGCTGGGCACTGACCCTCACCGAGGACGGCGGGCGGTTCGACGCACGGTTCTTCGACGGGCAGGGATGGACGACCGCCGAGAAGCCCGTTCCGGCCGCCGCGAGCGGCGGCTGGGACGACGGCGGCACCCTCGCCGTGGACCTGGTGTTCCTGGAGACGCCGCACCGCCTCCGGATCACCTGCTCCCTCACCGACCGGACCTTCCGGGCCCGCTGGCTCACCCGCCCGCTGCACGAGTGGCCCCTGAACAAGCTGCGCGCCCCGCGCGGTTCAGTCCGCGGCGGGCCGGAACGTCCGTAGGAAGGTCCGCAGGGCCTCCCGGCCCGCGGGTTCCTCCCAGCCGGCGGCCGGGGTCGTCCAGCGCAGCGAGAAGCCGCGCCCGCCGCCCAGGAGGAAGCCGCGGCCGAAGGTGCGCACCCGGACGCCGCCGGCCTCGGCGTACCACTCCATGTCGGCGGCCTCGCGCCCCTGGTACGTCGTCGCCCGGATTCCGCCGATCCGCTCGTAGCCGTCGCCGGACCGCTCCAGGCGCGGCTCCACGTCGTCCCGCCACACGGCCACCGCGTCCGACCCCACACGCCTGCTGTACGTGACGGCGAGCGTGCGCGGATCCCCGTCGGCGCCGAAGGTGACGCGGTAGGCCAGATCGGAGGCGCGCGAGGTGTCCAGCCGCTCCCAGCCCTCGGGCAGCGCGACGGAGAAGCCCTCCGGGGCCCGGTAGGTCCGGTAGCCGGGCGGGAGGCCGCCCGCGCCGTCCGACGGGGACGCGGTGGGCGGCGTCGCGGTGGACGGCGGGGACGAGCCCCGGTCCCCGGGCTCGTCCGTACCGGCCGTCGCGGACGCCGAGGGCGGTGGCGCGTCGGCGGCGGGACCGCCGCCGCCACCCGGCAGCCCCTGTGTCGCGGCGAGCGCCGCGACCGCCACCGTGGCGACGGCCAGCGCGGTGCCGAGGAGCGTCGTCCGTGCGCCCCGCTTCCGGCCCGTGTACCGCACGGTGCCGGTGCGCCCGCCGCGCAGCCGGGGGCCCGGCACCGCCACCGGGACGGCGCCGGGGCCCTCCCGCAGCACACGGGTGAGCGCCTCGCGGACCACCTGGCGGGTCAGCCGCTCCCGCGGATCCTTGCGCAGCAGCCCCTGGACGACCTGCGTGAGCGGACCCGCCCGTACCGGTGTGCGCAGCGGCAGCCGGTCCACGCCCTTCAGCGTGGCCTCGGGCCGTCCGCGGTCCCGGAACGGCGGACGCCCCTCCAGCATCGTGTAGAGGATCGCGCCCAGCGCCCACAGGTCCGCGGCGGGCCCGATCCGCTCGTCACGCGCCTGCTCCGGGGAGGCGTACGACGGTGCCGTGAGCCGGGGCGCCGACGTCGTGCCGGCCAGGCCGTACCCGGTGACGACGGCCGGTCCGCTCTCGCGCAGGAAAACCTGGCCGGGGCTGAGCTCGCCGTGCGTGACGGCCCCGGCGTGCGCGGCGTCCAGGACGTCGAGCAGTTCCAGGGCGATGCGCGCGGCCCGCACGTAGTCGAACGTGCCCTCCTCGGCGAGGACTTCGTCGAGCGGTGTGCCGTCGATCCACGCGGTGACGGTCCACAGGGAGCCGGACTCGTCGACGGTGTCGACGACGGTGGCGATCCGGCCGGGGCACAGCCGGGCCACGCTCTCCGTCGCCCGCAGGACACGGGAGGGCGCGCGGTGTGCGGCGCCGGCCGCGTCCTGCGGGAGGCCGACCCGGGTGACCAGGCAGGGGCGGCCGGTCCCCAGGTCGTCGGCGTACCAGCGGACGCGGTTGGTCTCGCGATGCGTGATCTCGGCCAGCCGGTACCGTCCGGCGACCGTCCGGTCTGTGGAGACGTGCGCCCTGCCCATGGCCATCCCTCGTCGAACCGCTGGATCCCGCTTCCCCCAGTGGTACGGGGGAGCGGGCGGGGTCCGTTCAACGGAAGGCTCAGCGAAGCTCGAAGTGTTCCGCCCAGGCGATCATGTCCGCGGTGGTGGCGTTGCCGCCGCACACCACGAGACCGATCCGGGCCCCCTCGCCGACCCGCTTCAGCACCCGCCGCGCGGCGGGCAGCAGACAGCCGGCGGCGGGCTCGGCCCACACCTTGGCGTGGTCCGCGAGCTCCAGCGAGCCCCGCACCGCCTCCCGGTCCGGCACCACCAGCACCTCGGTGACCAGCTCCGACACATGCGCGTACGTCAGCCGGGACACGGACGGGGCGCTGAGCGTGGACACGATCGACGTCAGCTCCACCGGTACCGGGCCACCCGCCGCCAGCGCCTCGGACATCGCCTGCGCGCCCCCGGTCTCCACGCCCCAGACCCGCACCCCGGGCCGCAGCGCCCGCAGCGCCGCCGCGACCCCGGCGATCAGTCCGCCGCCCCCGATGCTCACCAGGACGTCCGTGAGGTCACCGGCGTCCGCGGCGAACTCCGCCCCCACCGTGCCCTGACCGGCGATCACCACCGGGTCGTCGAAGGGGTGGACCAGGGTCAGCCCCTCCTGCTGGAGCCGCGTCATGAGCGCGAACGCGCCGTCCATGCCGTCGGTCAGCCGCACCGAGGCGCCCGCGGACTCCGCGATCTCCACGGCCCGGACGGGTGCCGAACGCGGCATCACCACCGTGGCCTTCACATCGAGGGCCGCGGCCGTCACCGCGAGGGCGATCCCGTGGTTGCCGCCGCTCACCGCCACGACCCCGGCGGCCCGCTCGGCCTCACTCAGCGACAGCAGCTTCGCCGCCGCGCCCCGCACCTTGAACGAACCGGTGCGCTGCAGCAGCTCCAGCTTCGCCGTGACCGGGACACCCAGCAGCGCCGACAGGCCGGGACTCGGCACGGTCGGGGTCCGCACCACGTGCCCGGCGATCCGCTCGGCCGCGGTCTCGATGTCGGCGATCCCGATCACGACTGTCACCTTTCCGGCCCGGGGGGTGGTGATCCGCGCCGTGACCCACCCTGACCCGCACGGCGGCCGAGGTCAACAACGCTCAGTGCTGCTGGGCCTTCTGCGGTGTCGCCTCACTGGGCCGGACGACGACATACCCCTCACCCTGCAGCATCAGCTGCACGGCCTCGCCGGACCCGCCGCGCAGCATCGAGCCCAGCGACTGGGAACGGTGCAGCGAGGTGGCCAGGCCCGCGGTCCAGCCGACGATCGCGTCCGTGTCCACGTACACCGGGTACTGCGGCGACACCGGGATCACCAGCGGATTCCCCTCGCACACCAGCCCCAGCCGGCCGTGCCCGCTGAAGACGCTGTTGAACAGCCCGCCGCCGCTGATGCCGGCGCCCTTCACGGTCGCGATGCGGTACGACAGCGAGGAGTCGAAGCACAGGACGTTGCGGCCGTTGACGGTGAACTCGTCACCGGGGTCGACCTCGACGACGAAGCAGTTCTGCGCCTCGTGCGCGAACCATGCCTCGCCCTGTCCGCGGACCGCCATCAGCGGCAGCCCCTCGCCGGTCACCGCCCGTTTGAGGATGCCGCCGACGCCCTGGCCCTTGCGCTCGAACTGGAGGTTGCCGCGGTAGGCGATCATCGCGCCCTGCCGGGCGAGCATCTCGCCGTCGACCGTGTAACGGACGCACTTGGCGTTCTCGACCGTCATGCCCGGAGCCGTGGCCGGCCGCACCATGTGCTGACTGGAAAACAGGTCACCCTTCATGGGGGCATCCTCGCCCGGACGCTCTCCCTCCGCCAGGAGCACGTGCCGACGACACCGGGACCGGCGCCGTCAGCCACCGAAGAGCTGGGTCCAGTACGTGCCCGCCCGGCCGCCGCCCGCGAATCCGACACCGATGTGGGTGAAGCCGGCCCCGAGGATGTTGGCGCGGTGACCGGGACTGTTCATCCACCCCTGGACGACCTCGGCGGCCGAGTGCTGTCCGCACGCTATGTTCTCGCCGATCGTCCGTAGCGCCGAGCCCGCGGCGGCGGCCCGGTCCCAGGGCCTGCCGCCGTCGGGTGCCGTGTGGGAGTAGAAGTCGCGGGCCACCATGTCGGCGCTGTGTGCCTGCGCGGCCGCGGTCAGCAGGGGATCGTGGGACAGGGGCGGCAGTCCGGCGCGGACGCGCTCCCGGTTGGTGAGGTCGATGACCTCGCCGGCCGTGCGGTCCCGGCCGTCCGGGGTGAGCGGACTGGCCCACAGCGCCGTCCAGTAGGTGTCGCCGGACCCGTCGCAGGACGCCACGGCGGCGTGGGTGAAGGAAGGGTCGCACACGGTGCGGCGGGCCGCGTCGTGGCGCAGGCAGTGGTCGACGAACCGGTCGACGGTGAGTGGCCCGGAGACCAGATGCTCGCCGACGGTGAGGTACGGGTATCCGGCGGCGACGACTCGCTGGTGGACGGAGACGCCGTCCATGCCCTCGACACCGAGGCGTCCGCCCCGCGCCATCGAACCGGCGTGCTCCCGCGCCGCGCCGGCCAGCCGCGCGTCATGGGCGACCGGAGGCGAACCGGCGGCGGCCCGGGCCGAGTTCACCAGCTCGAGAAAATCGTCCCCGGCGGCCGGGCGGGCCGGGGCGGCGGGTGCCGTGCGCGTGGAGACCGCCCCGCCGTCGTCCGCCACGTCGACCCCGAAGTCCCGTGCGAGACCGGCCAGTCCGTCGGCGTACCCCTGTCCCAGGGCGCGCAGTTTCCAGTCCCCGCCGCGCCGGTAGATCTCCGCGAGGAGCAGCACGGCCTCCTGTCGCACCCGGGGCGGGGAGAACCGGGCGAGCGGGCGTCCGCCGGCGTCGGCGACCTGGAGCACGGGGGCGGGCAGTCCGCTCAGCGGGGTGCCGGGGCCGGCGGGACTGACGGCCACCGTGACCCGGGTGGCGCCGGGGCGCAGCGCCGCCGGGTCGACGGTGAGCGCGTCCCCGCCGAGCCGGGCACCCGGCGCGGACGGCTGGTTGTAGAACACGAAGTCGCCGTCACCGCGCACCTTTCCACCGTCGTCCGTGATCAGCGCGGACACGTCGAAGGGGCCGGGCACCCGGACGGTCACCGCACCGCCCGGGAGGGCCAGATTGCCGCCGGGGACCAACTCCTGCATCACGCCGCCCTGCTGTCGTCGTACACGGACCGGTGGGGGTGTCCGGACAACGACGAGCGGTGGCCGCGGGTTCCCGGCCGCGGTCCCTCAGCGGCGCAGCGTCTCCGCCCAGTCCGACGGCACCCGTCCCGCCGGGCCCGGCGACGGCTGGTCGGTCGGGTGGCTCACGGGCGGGGCCAGGCCGGGGCCGGACTCGTACAGCTCGTTCGTGGCGTAGTTCCAGAACCAGTCCTCGCCCGGCTCGTAGCTGCGGACCACGGGATGCCCGGTGGCCTCGAAGTGCGCCGTGGCGTGCTGCCCCGGCGAACTGTCGCAGCAGCCGATGTGGCCGCACCGCGCGCAGCGCCGCAGATGGAACCACCAGCCGCCCACGGTGTCGCAGTCGGCGCAGCCCGTGCCGGTCGGCGGGACACCGGGGTCGATGGCGTGGTCGCTGGTCATGCGGGCTCCTCGGGGGTGTCGTCGGGGGCGGGAGCGGTGAGCGGCAGCAGCACCTGGAAGCGGGTGTCGCCCGGCTCGGACTCGAACCGCAGGGTCCCGTGGTGCTTGTTCACCACGATCCGCCAGGAGATGTCCAGGCCGAGGCCGGTGCCCTCGCCCACCGGCTTGGTGGTGAAGAACGGGTCGAAGACCCGGTCGCGGACCTCCGGCGGGATGCCCGTGCCGGTGTCGCCGAACTCCACCAGCAGCCGGTCGTGCTCCCGCGCGGTGCGCACGGTCAGCGTGCCCCGGCCGTCCTGGCCGTCCGCGCCGTTCATGGCGGCGACCGCGTTGTCGATCAGATTGGTCCACACCTGGTTGAGCTCCGCCGGGTACGCCGGGATGCGCGGCAGCGTGCGGTCGTACTCCTTGACCACCTTGATCCGCTCTCCGAACTTCCCCGACAGCATCAGCAGGGTGCTGTCGAGGAGTTCATGCACATCGGCGATCTGGAAGGGGGCGCGGTCGAGCTGCGAGTACTGCTTGGCGGCGTCGACGAGGTGCGAGACGCGGTTCGTGGAGTCCGCGATCTCGTCCATGAGCAGTTCCGTCTCGACCGTGTAGCTGAGCCAGCCGACCGCCGACGGGAGCGTCGCCCCGTCCACGGCGGCGGCGACCTGGTCCAGCCAGTCCAGGTCCAGCCCGGCCTGGACGAACGTCGGGGCGATCCGCCAGCCGTCGGGGATGCCGTGGTCGTCCAGCCAGTCGGAGAGCGCGTCCTCCCGGTCCGACGCCTCCAGCGGGCTGAGCACGGGCGCCTTCGCGACCCGTTCGGCCGTCCGCTCCTGGATGTCGATCAGGTTGGCCAGGGTCTCGCGGTCGTAGGTGCCCGCGGAGATGACGCGCAGTTTGTGCCGCATCTTGCCGACGCGCTCGCGCAGCGTCGCGGTCGCCCTTACGGCCGCGGCGGCGGGGTTGTTGAGTTCGTGCGTCAGTCCGGCCGACAACGATCCCAGCGCCAGCAGCCGTTCGCGCTGGCCGATGGCGCGCTGGGTGCTCTTCGAACCGAAGAACAGCCCCTCCAGGAGATGGACCGCCATCGGGAACCACTCCTGCATGATGTCCGCGAACGTGTCCGCGGGCACCACGAAGAACCGCGTCGGCTCCGTCACGCGCATCGAGTTGTTGTAGACCTGCCGCACCCGGTCCCCGAGGTACGCCTGCATGGCCCCCGCGTACACCCCGCGCTGGGACGTGCGGCTGACCTCCACATCGTCCCCGCCGACCCGGCGGGACAGCACGACGGTGCCCTCCAGCATCACGTAGAAGCAGGTGGCGGGGTCGCCCTCGGCGTAGACGGGACCGGGCCCGAACCCCTCCACCCGCCCCTCGGCGCAGAGCCGCCCGAGCTGCTCGGCGGTGAGCTTCTCGAACAGGAACAGGGAGCCGATCTCCTGCGGGCTGCACGGCATCGGCCGCCCGCTCACGACTGCTCCAGGTACCGGTGGACGAGCATCACGGCCATGGCTCCCTCTCCGACGGCGGACGCGACCCGCTTGGCGGACTCCGCCCGCGCGTCGCCCGCGACGAACACGCCGGGCACGTTGGTCTCCAGGTGGTACGGCGGCCGGTCCAGCTCCCAGTCGGCCGGTGGCCGCCCGTCGGGGGTCAGATCGGGTCCGGCGAGGATGAACCCGCGTTCGTCCCGCAGCACCGTGCCGTCCAGCCAGTCGGTCAGCGGGGCGGCGCCGATGAACACGAACAACCACTGCGCGTCCACGAGTTCGGTCCCCCCGCTCTCCGTGTCGCGCAGCGTCAGCCGCTCCAGATGACCGTCGCCGTGCGCGCCCTCGACGACCGCGCCGCACCGCACCGAGATGTTCGGCGCCCGGTCGATCTGCTGGATCAGGTAGTGCGACATCGACGCCGCCAGATCCGGCCCGCGCACCAGCAGCGTCACCGACTTGGCGAACCGGGACAGGTACATCGCGGCCTGCCCGGCCGAGTTGGCGCCGCCGACGATGTACACGTCGTGGCCCTGGCAGGCGGCGGCCTCGGTCAGCGCGGATCCGTAGAAGACCCCGCAGCCGCCCAGTTCGTCGCAGCCGGGTGCCGCCAGCTGCCGGTACGACACCCCGGTCGCCAGGATCACGCTGTGCGCGGCGACCGCCGAACCGTCGGAGAACCGTACGACCCGGGCGCCGCCGTTGACCTCGAGACCCGTCACCTCCCGCGCGGTGAGGATCTCGGCGCCGAACTTCGTGGCCTGCCGCCGCGCCCGGTCGGTGAGCTGCGCCCCCGACACGCCGTCGGGGAAGCCCAGGTAGTTCTCGATCCGGGAGGACTGCCCGGCCTGCCCGCCGGTCGCCGACCGCTCCACCAGCACGGTCCGCAGCCCTTCGGAGGCCCCGTAGACCGCCGCGCCGAGCCCCGCCGGGCCGCCGCCGATCACCACCAGGTCGTAGAAGTCGGCCTCCGGGGTGGTCGCCAGGCCCACCCGGGCGGCGAGGTCCACGGACTCCGGCTCCACCAGGGGCACCCCGCCCGGGGTGATCACCACCGGCAGCCGCATTCCGTCCTCGCCCGCGGCGGCCAGCAACCGCCGGCCCTCCGGCTCGTCGGAGGAGTACCAGCGGTAGGGCACCTGGTTGCGGGCCAGGAACTCCCGTACGTCCGAGGAGCGCGCCGACCAGCGGTGCCCGACCACCTTGGTGCTGGGCACCGGCCGGTGGTCGCTGCGCCGCCAGGCCTCGAGGAGGTCGTCCAGGACCGGGTAGAGCTTCTCCTCCGGCGGGTCCCACGGCTTGAGGAGGTAGTGGTCGAGGTCGACGACGTTGATCGCGTCGATCGCCGCGCCGGTGTCCGCGTACGCGGTCAGCAGCACCCGGCGCGCACCCGGAAAGATGTCGAGGGCCTGCTCCAGGAACTCGATGCCGTTCATCCGCGGCATCCGGTAGTCGGCGAGGATCACGGCGACGAGGTCGCCGCGCAGCTTCAGTTCGCGCAGCGCGTCCAGCGCGGACTCGCCGGACTCCGCGCGCACGATCCGGTACGACGCCCCGTAGCGCCGTCTGAGGTCCCGGGCCACGGCGCGGGAGACGCCCGGGTCGTCGTCCACGGTCATGATCACCGTCCGTGCCGCTTCGGCGGCCTGTGCCATACGTCCCCCCCGTCGTGCGGTCGGATCCCCGGCGCGGCGGGCCCCGGTCCAGCCGCAGCCACCGCACCGGCCCTGCCCATCGTATGTTCGGTCGCGCCGGCGCGCTCGGACATGCGTGAGCCCCACGTGCGGCGCGACCGCGTGCGGCCGGGGCGGCGGCGTAGGGAAGACTGGACCACGCGAAGCGGACACGACACCGGGAGGAACCGCATGACGCGCCCGATCACGGCAGGGATCGACGGAACCGGGGAGAGCCTCGCCGCGCTGGCCTGGGCGGCACGGGAGGCGGTCCGCCGGGGACTGCCGCTCAGGGTGGTGCACGCCTGGCGGTTCGAGGCGCACGACGCGGTGGACACGGGGGACCGGGCCACACAGGAGCAGTGGGTCCGCGCGTCGGTGGAAGAGGCGGTCCGCGCCGTCGGCGAACGGCACCCCGGTCTCGCCGTGACGACGGACGTCCTGGAGGGCGACGCCGTGCAGACGCTGACCGGTGTCGCCGCGGACGCGGAGATGCTGGTGCTCGGCTCGCGCGGACACGGGCGGATCGTGGGCTTCCTGGTCGGCTCGGTCGGCCAGCAGGTGATCGTCGACGCCGAGCGGCCGGTGGTGTTCGTACGGGCCGGGGAGCAGGCGTCGAACGAGGTCTCCGGGCACGAGATCGTGGTCGGCCAGCAGGGCGACCCGGAGGACAGTGCCGCCGCGCTCGGCCTCGCCTTCGAGACCGCGGCCCGGCGCGGGGCCGCGGTGCGCGCCGTGCGGGCCTGGACCCTGCCGCCGGTGTTCGCCTACAGCCCCGCCTCGCTCCGGCTCCTCGACGAGGCCGGCGGCCTGGAACCGTACGAGCAGAAGGCGCTGGCGGCGGCCCTCGCGCCGTGGCGGGAGCGCTACCCCGACGTGCACGTGATCGAGCACGTCGAGATGGGCAGCGCCGGACAGGTGCTGCTGTCGGTGGCGGGCACCGCCCAGCTGATGGTGGTCGGCCGCCGCGCCCACCGCACGGCCGTGGGCGCCCGGATCGGCTCGGTGGCCCACGGCGTCCTGCACCACGCGGACTGCCCGGTGGCCGTGGTGCCGCCGGCCTGACCCCGTGCCGTCAGCCGGCCGTCGGCCGGAGCGTCTCCCGCGCCTTCGGCAGGATGTTCCTGATGTAGTCCTCGACGGCCGTGCCGAGCCCGATGTCGTGCTGCGCCCGCTCGGACAGGTACCAGCGGTGCTCCAGGAGTTCGTGGTAGATCTCCGCGGCGTCCACCGGGCCGCGCAGCTCCGGCGGCACGGACCGCACGGTGGGCCGGAAGACCTCGCGCACCCAGCGGTGGGCGAGGACCTCCGGACGGGCGCCGAGGGGGTCGCCCGGCGCGTAGTCGTCCTGGGTGGCCATCCAGCTCTCCAGGTCGTTCAGCAGCCGCCGGGCCTGGTTCTCCTCGGCGTCCAGACCGGTCAGGCGCAGCAGCTGCCGCTGGTGGTGACCGGCGTCGACGACCTTGGGCACGAAGGTGACCGTGTCGCCGTTGGAGGCGTGCTCGATCTGCATCTCGGCCACGTCGAAACCGAGGTCGTTCAGCCGGCGGATACGGCGCTCGATGTAGTGGTGCTTGCCCGCCGGGTAGACGGAGGTGCGGGTCAGCTCCTGCCACAGGCCCGTGTAGCGGGCGCAGATCTCGGTGCCGAACTCGATCGGGTCGACGGAGGGGTGCAGCGCCCCGGAGGCCTCCAGGTCGAGCAGCTCGCCGCTGATGTTGACCCGCGCGAGGTCGAGGTCGTACTCCCGCTGGCCGACGCTGAGTTCCGGGTGCAGGTCCCCGGTCTCGGCGTCCACGAGGTAGGCGGCGTAGGCGCCCGCGTCACGCCGGAACAGCGTGTTGGACAGCGAGCAGTCGCCCCACGCGAACCCGGCCAGGTGCAGCCGCACCAGCAGCACGGCGAGCGCGTCCATGAGCCGGTGCATGGTCGCCGGGCGCAGCGTCGTCTCGAACATCGACCGGTACGGCATGGAGCCGCCGAGGTGGCGGGTGATCAGGACGCTCTCCAGCGGCTCCCCGCCGGGGTCCGTGCGGCCGGTGACCACGGCGAGCGGGTCCACCGCCGGGATGCCGATCCGGTCCAGGCCGCGCAGCAGTTCGTACTCGCGCAGCGCGGGCCGCCGGGCGAGCTCCTTCACCGCGATCACCTCGTCGCCGGCGCGCGCGTAGCGCACCACGTGCCGGGAGATGCCGCGCGGCAGCGGCACCAGGTACTCCTCCGGCCACTCCTCCAGCGGCAGGTGCCACGGCAGTTCCAACAGGAGCGCGGGATGCTCCGGGTTGGTGGCGTTGATCTGCAGTGCCATGGCGGGGGTGTCCTCGTCTCGTGGGCGGTCGTCACCTCACCCTATTGCGCGCGCTCCCGGGCCAGTCGGGCAGCGTCCCGTACGGACCCCTCGTACAGCGGGCCGTGTCCGGGCAGCAGCAGGCCGCCGTCCAGTCCGGCCAGCACGTCCAGCGAGGCCACGGCGGTGGCGCGCTCGTGGTGGAACATGTCCGTCAGCATCTGCGGCCCCTCGGCCCGCGAGGTGGGATGGCCGCTCACCAGGGCGTCGCCCGACACCACCACCCCGGTGTGCGGGAAGTGGAACGCGCAGTGCCCGGCGGTGTGGCCGGGCGTGTGCACGGGCACGGGCCGGCCGGGCAGATCGAGCGGGCCGGGACCGGACTCCGGGAACGCTTCGGGCGCGGTGACCGCCACATCCGCCGTCCCGCCGGAGCGCAGGGCGTGCGCCGCCCAGGGCAGCACGCCCGGCCGCCAGCCGTTGCGCAGTACCTGTCCGACGGTCACCTGGTGCAGGAAGTCCCTTCGGGCGTGCGGGACTTCGGCCTTGTGGGCGTACACGGGAGTGCCGTACGCGGTGCTCAGGTACTCGGCGGATCCCAGGTGGTCGCTGTGGGCGTGGGTGATCAGTACGGCCGTCACCGCCTCCGGTGAACTCCCCACCTCCGCCAGGGAGGCGAGCAGCCCCTCGCGGTCGCCCGGGTAGCCGGTGTCGATCAGTGTGACGGCGTCCCCCTCGGTCAGGATCACCCAGTTGGTGTTCGTGCCGTGCACCAGGTAGGTGCCCTCCGCGACGTGCCGCACGGTTGCTCGCATGATCGTCCCGAGTTCCAGTCGTTCCAGTCGTTCCTGCCGGACGGGAGAAGGAAAGCAGATCACGGCGCCGGCGCGGGCGGTGGACCCGGCCGCGGCGGCGCCGGTACGGCGGGGGCGACGGGACGCATCCCGAACAGGAACCGGGTCACCGCCCACCTGCGCACCCCGTACTCGTACAGCACCAGGACCACCGCCAGGGAGGCGGCCACGATCACCGCGTACTTGACGGCCGTCGGCGCGGACCAGCCGACCACGCCGTACGCGAAGGCGACCACGACCGGCTGGTGCAACACGTACAACGGCAGGGCGGCGAGGGCCAGATACGGCAGAACCTCGGCTCCCCCGCCCCGGCCGCTCCGCAGGCGCGGGCGCCCCGGCCGGTCCAGCAGGCCGAGGAGCGCGACCACCCAGCACCAGCCGGCCGCCCCGAACAGCGCCCTGGTCACCAGCGCGAACGGGGTCCACGCGGTGAACGGGTCGTCCCCGGAGACGAAACCGGGCGCGGTCCCGGCGAACAGCACCACGCCGAGCACGCCCACGGGTACCGCGGCGCGGCGCATGGCCTCCCGGACCCGCTCGTCGTCCGCGAGGGCGAATCCGTACACGAAGAACAGCAGGTAGGCCCAGCGGTTCCAGCCCGCGAAGCCCTCCTCCATGCCCAGCAGCGCGTCGACCGCGGCCGACGGCAGCGCGGGGAGCAGGAGCAGCGCAGGCCGGCGCCGCAGCACGGGCGCCACGCGGTCGGCCCCGGCCGCCAGCCGGGCGGCGACGGGGGCGAGCAGCAGACAGAAGGTGAGCAGCAGGACGACGAACCACAGATGTCCGGTCTCGAAGTGATCGCCCTCCAGGACGAAGGGGAAGTCGGCGAGGTCCGGCCGCACGGACAGGAAGCGCGCCCAGAACCGTCCGTACGACTCGTCGTACCCGGGGTCGGCGGCGCGCAGCCGCAGCCACGGGGGGAGGGGGCACAGCACGACCGTCGCGAAGACCAGCGGGACACCCAGGCGCAGCAGCCGTTCCCGGGCGAACCCGCCGGGTCCCCGGCGGCGGATCGAGTGCCGGGCGCCGAGACCGGCGACGAGGAACAGCATGGGCATGGCCCACACCACGCCGAACCCGGCGAGGACGGTGACGGCGTCCGTCGTCCGCGCGTTCTTGACGTAGAAGTCGTCGTCCGGGGAGAAGACGAGGGCGGTGTGGAAGAACACCAGCCCGAGGACGACGAGGGCGCGCAGCACGTCCAGTTCGCCGCGCCGGCCGGCCCCCGCCCCCCGCTCCGTGTCCGCGCCCATCGGCCCTCCCCGCCCGGGTGCGGCCCAGTGTGGGGGAGCGGGGGCGGGGAGGACAGGCTTCCGGTGCGAACTCCGCCGCTCCCGGACCTTTCGATACACCGGTGTATCGGATACGTTCCCGTATCGAACCGAGGGAACGGGGCCGGCATGGCGGTGGGCGGTACGGCGGGGCGCGTCACCAGGCGCCGTCTGCGCACGCGCGCGAACCTGCTCGAGGCCGCGTTCTCCGTCTTCGCCGCCAAGGGCTTCGGGCACGTCTCGATCGAGGAGGTCTGCGAGGCCGCCGGCTACACCAGGGGCGCCTTCTACTCCAACTTCGCCGACCTGGACGAACTGTTCTTCGCCCTGTACACGGAGCGCGCCGAACTGATCGCCGAGCAGGTCGCCGGGGCCCTCGCCCAGGACGGACCCGACCTCGACGTGCCCGCCGCCGTGGACCGCGTCACCGAGGTCCTGCTCCTGGACCGCGACTGGCTGCTGGTGAAGACCGACTTCCTGGTGCGCGCCGCCCGCGACCCGGAGGTGGCGCGCGTCCTGCTGGAGCACCGGACGCGGCTGCGGCGGGTCGTCGCCGGCCGGCTCGCCCGGGCCCGCGGTCACACCGAACTGCCCGCCGTGCTCGGTGACGTCGAGGGCGCCGCGCACGCCGTGGTCGCCGCCTACGACGGCGTCACCACCCGACTGCTCCTTGACCGGGACGTCGCGGGCGCCCGGGCCTGGCTGAGACAACTGCTGACCGCGCTGCTCACCGCATGACAGCCACCGCACAACAGGAAGGGACGGTCGCCATGGATGCCGACGTCATCGTCGTCGGAGCGGGACTCGCGGGCCTCGTCGCGGCCCACGAGCTGACCAGCAGGGGCCGCAGGGTCGCCCTGGTCGACCAGGAGAACGCCGCCAACCTCGGCGGCCAGGCCTTCTGGTCCTTCGGCGGGCTGTTCCTCGTCGGCTCACCGGAGCAGCGGCGGCTGGGCATCAAGGACTCCTTCGACCTGGCCTGGAACGACTGGCAGGGCAGCGCGGGCTTCGACCGGCTCGACGACGAGGACACCTGGGCGGTGCGCTGGGCGAGGGCCTACGTCGAGTGGGCGGCGGGGGAGAAGCGGTCCTGGCTGGACGGCCACGGCATCACCTTCCTGCCCACCGTCGGCTGGGCCGAGCGCGGCGACCTCCGCGCGGACGGACACGGCAACACCGTGCCCCGCTTCCACATCGCCTGGGGCACCGGAACCGGCGTCGTCGCACCCTTCGTCCGGTACGCCCGGCAGGCCTCGCGCGACGGGCTGCTCACCTTCCACCACCGCCACCGGGTCGACGAACTCGTCGTCGGGGACGGCACCACGCGCGGGGTGCGCGGCACCGTGCTCGCGGAGGACAACGCACCGCGCGGTGTCGCCTCCAGCCGTGAGACGACCGGTGAGTTCGAGCTCACCGCCCAGGCCGTGATCGTCACCAGCGGCGGCATCGGCGCCGACCACGACATCGTCCGCCGGTACTGGCCCGAGCGGCTGGGCACCCCGCCCCGCGAGATGGTCACCGGGGTCCCCGCCTACGTCGACGGGCGGATGCTCGACATCAGCGCCCGCGCGGGGGTGCGCCTGGTCAACCGGGACCGCATGTGGCACTACACCGAGGGCCTGCGCAACTGGGACCCCGTCTGGCCCGGGCACGGCATCCGCATCCTGCCCGGACCGTCCTCGATGTGGTTCGACGCCCTCGGCCGCCGCCTGCCCGACCCCTGCCTGCCCGGCTACGACACCCTCGGCACGCTGAAGCACCTGCGCACCACCGAGGACCTCGCCGGACACGACCACTCCTGGTTCGTCCTCACCCAGAGGATCATCGAGAAGGAGTTCGCGCTGTCGGGCTCCGAGCAGAACCCCGACATCACCGCCAAGGACCGGGCCGGCTTCCTGCGCACCCGCCTGCTGGGCAAGGGCGCCCCCGGGCCGGTGGACGCGTTCCTGCGCAAGGGCGCCGACTTCGTGACCGCCCCGACCCTCGAACAGCTCGTCGAGAAGATGAACACCCTCACCGACGAACCGCTGCTCGACGCGGCCGTCGTACGGCGCCAGATCGAGGCCCGCGACCTGCAGATGGACAACGCCTACAGCAAGGACGCCCAGGTGCAGGGCATCCGCAACGCCCGCCGTTACATCGGCGACCGCCTCGGCCGCGTCGCCACCCCGCACCGCATCCTCGACCCCGCGGCCGGCCCGCTGATCGGCGTCAAGCTGAACATCCTCACCCGCAAGACCCTCGGCGGCATCCAGACCGACCTGGACTCCCGCGCGCTGGGCGCCGACGGCCGGCCGGTCGAGGGGCTGTACGCGGCCGGCGAGGTGGCGGGCTTCGGCGGCGGCGGTGTCCACGGCTACAACGCCCTGGAGGGCACCTTCCTCGGCGGCTGTCTCTTCTCGGGCCGGGCGGCGGGGCGGGCGGCGGCCGCCCGGACGGCGTAGGTCACGCCCCGTCAGTCGTCCAGGAGCCGGGCCAGCACCTCCGCGTGGCTGGTCGCCGGACTCCTGGACGCGGTCAGCAGCGTCACCGGGCCCTTCCCGGACAGTCCGCGGACGTGGTCCAGGAGTCCGGCGGCCTCCGGAGCGGCGAGTTCCGCCTCGTAGCGCTCGCGGAACTCCTCGTACGGCCGGTCGTCCGCGTGGTACCAGCGGCGCAGCTCGGTGGACGGGGTCAGCCCCCTGGGCCACTCGTCCACCCGCGCCGCGTCCTTCGCCAGACCGCGCGGCCACAGCCGGTCGACCAGGATCCGGACGCCGTCGTCCGGCTCGGGCGGTTCGTAGACACGGCGCACGCGTACGCTCATGGTCGGCCCCTTCCGGCGATGTCCCGCGAGCGTACTGCGGCCCGCCGGGCCGGGCGCGGCGAGCGCCTCAGGAACCTCCGGCGGCCCGCCGCGCGGCGATGCGACGCTTCAGGGCGCGGCGTTCCGTCTCGCTCGTACCGCCCCACACCCCGATGGACTGCCCCGTGTCCAGTGCCCACTCCAGGCACTGCTCCTGCACGGGGCAGCGTCGGCACACGGCCTTGGCCTGCTCCGTCTGCATCAGGGCGGGTCCGGAGGTGCCGATCGGGAAGAAGAGGTCGGGGTCCTCGGTCCTGCAGGTCGCACGTTCGCGCCAGTTGTCCATGGAGAGTCACCTGCGATCGGTGTGAATGCGGACAGGCGCCCTTCTGGGCGCCCTACTCCTTTTCGGGTCACCTGTCGGCAAGCGGTGAAACAACGGAACGACGTGCGTGGTCACTGTTCGCGCAGTCCCCAGGGTGAGCCGTACGCGGTCAGCAGTTCCAGGAACGGCCTCGCGGGGAACGCCTCAGGACCGAGCACGCCCGTGCCCGACCAGGCGCCGGTGGCGAGCAGTTCGAGGGCGACGACGGGATTGACGGCGGTCTGCCACACCACGGCCTGGCAGCCGTACTCCGTCATGGACCACTGGTTGTCGACCACGTGGTAGAGGTACACCTCGCGCGGCGCCCCGTCCTTCACGCCCCGCACCCAGGTGCCGGCGCAGGTCTTGCCGTGCATCCGCTCGCCCAGCGTCGCAGGGTCGGGCAGACAGGCGGCGACCACGTCCCTGGGGGAGACCCGCACCGGACCCTCCGGGCCGGGCACGGTCACCGGTTCGGTACGGTCCAGGCCCAGCAGGTGCAGCGTCCTGAGCGTGTCGATGAACTCGCGGCCCAGACCGTACTTGAAGGTCACCCGGCGGGCGTCCACCCAGCGCGGCACGAGCAGCACCTCCTCGTGCTCGACGTTCACGCACTCCACCGGGCCGATGCCCTCCGGGAAGTCGAACACCTCGGGCTCGCTGAAGGGTTCGGTGGTGAACCAGCCGCGGCCCTCCTCGTAGACGACCGGCGGGTTGAGGCACTCCTCGATGGTGGTCCAGATGCTGAAGGACGGCGCGAAGTCGTAGCCGTCCACCGTGAGGTTCGCGCCGTCGCGGACACCGATCTCCGCTATCTCGTCGAAGAGTTCGTCGGCGGCGTACCGGGCGAACACGTCCGACATGCCCGGCTCCACCCCCATGCCGACCAGGGCCAGCGCACCGGCCTCCGCCCACTCCTCGGCCCGCGCGAACTGCTCGTCGCCGAGCTTGACCCCGCACTCCTCGTACGGCCGTTCGGCGTGCGGCCGGGACAGTGACATCGCCATGTCGACATAAGTGGCACCGGCGCGGCGCGCGGCCCGGAACAGCGGCATCACGAACTGGGGGTCGGTGGCGTTGAGCAGGACGTCGCAGCCGTGCCGTTCGAGCAGCGCCGCCACCCCGTCCTCGTCGCCGGCGTCCACCCGCTCGGCACGGAACCGGGCACCCTCCGCGCCGAGCGCGCCGACCGCCGCCTCGGCCCGGGCCGGGTCGTGATCGGCCACCACCATCCGGTCGAAGAACGGCCGCCGGACCGCGATCCGGGTGACGGCGGTGCCCACGCCGCCGGCTCCCACGAGCAGTACACGCATGACGGAGCACTCCCTCTCTGCCTCGTGGATCCTCATGGATCCGGTATGTGTACGGGGCCCCTGGCCGGAGATACAACGCCTCACGACGACATAAGGTCAATGGCGTTGGCATAAGAGTGCGAGGAGGCGGCGATGCCGAAACGCGTGGTCCCCGAGGAGCGCCGACGGCGCCGCAGGCCGACGAGGAGCGGCCGGGTCCTGTCCGGGACACTGATCGTCGAGACGGCGCTCCGCCTGCTGCGCGAGCACGGCAGCACGGGCCTGACCGCCCGTCGGCTCGGTCTCGCCCTGGACTGCGACCCGAGCACCCTCTACCGCTACTTCCGCGGCATGGACGAGCTGACCCTCGCCATCGGGGACGCGCTGATCGGCCAGGCGCTGCACGGCTGGCGCCCCACGGGACAGTGGCGCGCCGACCTGCGGGCCGTCGGGCTGCGCATCCACGCGGCCTATGTGTCGCACCCGCAGGCCGCCGTCCTCACGGCGAGCCGGGTCTCCGGCCGGGCGAACGAACTGGCGGCCGACGAGGCGGTGCTGGACGTGCTGCGCGGCGCGGGCTTCCCGCTGCCGGAGACGGTCCGCGTCTACCACGCCTTCATCGACACCACGCTGGCCTTCGCCGCCCTCGACGCCGCGTCCCTGGCCCTGCCCGGCGCCGCGCGCCGCGCCGACGAGGAGATGTGGCGCTCCACCTACGCCCGCCTCCCCGCCGCCACCCACCCCCGCATCGCCGAGGCCGCGCCGCTGCTGGCCACCCGCATGGTCACCAGCGCCTACCCGACGGCGCTGGACATGCTCCTGGAGAGCGCCGGGAAGAGCCTGGCCTAGGGTCTGTCGTCGCCTTCCCACCCGACGCCGCAGGGTCCGCCCTCCGGACGGACGGCGGGGATTCGGCGACAGGACCTGGGAGATGTCGTTTGGATCTTGCCGAGCCGGGCGGGGGCCGGCACGCACCTCTGCTGCGTTGCCGTCGGTCCTCGACGCCCCGCGTCGACTCCCTCCTCCGCCTCGCGGCCGCACGCACCGGACCCCGCCCGGCTCGGCTGTGAGGCGCCGTCGCCCGAAGCCGGCCTGATCCAAACGACACCCCCTAGCGGCGCAGGGCCCGCGCCGCCGCTTCCGTGACCGCGTCGGCCACCGCCGCCAGCGCGGGGGAGTCCAGCTTCCACTGCTGCCAGTACAGGGAGATGTCGACCTCCCGGTCCGGGGCGAACACCGTGAGGCGGCCGGCCCGGAGCAGCGGGTCCGCCTGGGCCTCGGGGACCATGCCCCAGCCCAGACCCGCGGCGACCGCCTCGGCGAAGCCCTCCGAGGTCGGCACGTAGTGGCGCAGTGCGCTCGCCTCGGCGCGTCCGCCCGTGAGCCGGCGCACGAAGCCGTCCTGGAAGTCGTCCTTCCGGTCGAACACCACGACAGGCGCCCCGGGCAGCGCCTCCCGCAGCGGTTCCGCGAGATGCCGTACGGCGAACCGGGGGTTCGCCACCGGGAGGTAACGCATCCGCCCCAGATGCCGTACGGAACAGCCCGGCACCGCGTCCGGCGACGAGGTCACCGCGGCCATCACCGTCCCCTCCCGCAGCAGCGCCGCCGTATGGGCCTCGTCCTCCCGGCGCAGTTCGAAACGGAGCCGCGAGTCGGCCGGCAGGCGGGTGAGGGCCCCCAGGAACCAGGTCGCCAGCGAGTCCGCGTTCACCGCCACCGGCACCCGGGTCGGCTCCCCGGCCCCGCTCAGCCCCAGCTCGGCGTACGCGTCCCGCTCCAGCCGTCCCACCTGCCGGGCGAGCCTGACCAGCACCTCGCCCGACTCGGTCGGCCGCACCGGCTTGGTGCGCTGGAGCAGCACCCGCCCCGTGCGCTGCTCCAGCGCCTTCACCCGCTGGCTCACCGCCGAGGGTGTGACGTGCAGCGCGGCGGCCGCGGCGTCGAAGGTCCCCTCGTCCACCACGGCGAGCAGGGTCCTTACCTGGTCCAGCGGAAGATCCGTCATCACGAGAGCTAAGGGTACGTAAGAATCCTTAGCTGTACTGCAGAGCGTTCCTGCCCGTAGCGTCCTCGGCGTGACCAGCGCCCTGACCACCGCCGCCACCGGATTCGGCACCGGCCTCTCCCTCATCGTCGCCATCGGCGCCCAGAACGCCTTCGTCCTGCGCCAGGGCGTCCGCCGCGACGCCGTACTCGCCGTCGTCGGCATCTGCGCCCTGTCCGACGCGGCCCTCATCGCCCTCGGCGTCGGCGGGGTCGGCGCGGTGGTCGTGGCCTGGCCCGGCGCGCTGACGGCGGTCGGCTGGATCGGTGGCGCGTTCCTGCTCGGCTATGGCGCCCTGGCCGCCCGCCGGGTGTTCCGCCCGGCCGCCACCGGACTGGAGACGGAGGGCGGGGCGGCGACCTCACGGCGCCGCGCCGTGCTCACCTGCCTCGCGATGACCTGGCTCAACCCGCACGTCTACCTCGACACGGTGTTTCTGCTGGGCTCGGTCGCCGCCGACCACGGCCCGCTGCGCTGGGCCTTCGGCCTGGGCGCCGTACTGGCCAGCGTCTGCTGGTTCGCGGCGCTCGGCTTCGGCGCCCGCCTGCTGAGCCGCTTCCTGGCCCGCCCCACCGCCTGGCGGGTCCTGGACGGTCTGGTCGCCGCCACCATGATCGTCCTCGGCCTCACGCTGATCGCCGGAGCCTGACACCGGGGTCCCGCGCGGTCCCCGGCGCGGACGCGGGGCGTCCGCACCGTCGTCGTGCCCGGCGGGCCGCACCCGGCCGATGTGTCCGGCCGACGTGCCGCACGGCACCGCGAGTTCCGCCTCCGGCCCCCGTACGGCCGCCGCGATGTCCGCGCAGCGCCGCCACCGGGTGGGAGGCCGTTCTACAGCGCCCCGCCGCGCCGGTGCAGCGCGTACTGCTCCATCAGTTTGCCGCGCGTCGTCTCCAGCCGGTGGGCGAGCACCTCGGCGACACTGCGCACCAGGGTCATCCCGAGCGGCGGGTCCTCCTCGCAGAGCCGGAGCACGGCCGCCGCGTCGAACTCGTAGGCGCGCACCCGGCTGAAGGCCACGGCGCCGAAGTCCCACTGGTGGGGCGGGAACAGCCAGGACCAGCCCAGCAGATCACCCGCGCCGAGGCCGGCGACGGTCACCCGGTGCAGGTCGTTCACCCGCTGGTCCAGGGAGACCGCGCCGGAACGGATCACCCAGAACCGGTCGGCGGTGCCTCCTGACTCGAAGATGCGGGTGTCCTCGGGGAAGGACACCTCCCGCGCCAGTGCCATCAGGCGCTCGCGCTGCGGCGGGGGGAGGGCGGTCAGGAGTTTGATCGCTTTGGTCATGGCGCGGGGCTCCTCGCCGGGCATTCGGTTCCGGTGCTTTCCCTACGTTCATTTCAGCCGCTGCGGCCGTTCGGGGCACCTCGGCGGATGCGCGAAGTCCGGTTACTGTCGCGCCGGCCCCGTCCGGGCATGGAAAAGCCCTGGCTGGACGGGGGAAGCCAGCCAGGGCGGTAAGCGGTGGTGTCCGGAGGACGGATGTCGACTCCGCCACCACGTATGAATGAACGATAAACCATTCCGGCGGCGTTCGGGTAATCGGGCCGCGTGACCTGTTCCACCGGCCCCGGCCGGCGCGCTCGTCCACGACCCCGACCGTGTCCGGACCGGAATCCGACGGGTCCGGCAGACGCGTGCCCGCGGCAGGCCCCGCCCGCCGAGGGCGGAGCGCGGGCTCGGTGAGCCGTTCGCCCGGCAGGGCCGCCGGATGCCGGGCGGATCCGGTGTGATCACCTCGGCCGCGCCCCGTGCCGGCGGCCCGAGCCACCGGCACGTCCCCGGCCGGGCCGAAGAACGCGTCCCGCGGCAGCGGCACCTGCGCCACCCGGGGTCCGCCCGGCGGCGGCACGTCCACCCGCGGCGTCGACAGCGGTTCCCCGGTCGTCTCCCGGCCGTCGCCGTGGGTGACCCGCATCCCGGTACGACGGTGGTCCACCGGACGCGCGTCGACGCCGCGGTCCTCGCGCAGCGGGTCCGCCGCCTGGAATCCCGTGACATCGGGACCGTCGGGATCGATCACGCCGGGCAGTGGACCGAAGCCGTCCCGGTCGTCGACGTGCGTGCCGTCGACCTCCTCGGCCGCGGCCCACTCCTCCGGTGCTTCCGGGACCGGCACCCGGCTGCGGCCGACCGTCATGGGCCCCGGGTGCCCGGGAACGGCCGGAGCCGATCCGCGGGGCCCGGCCTCCCGTTCAGCCCTCCGCCGCGTGCTTGCCCGGCGTCAGGATCTCGTCCAGCACCCGCAGCACCACCCCGTAGGCCACCCCGCGCACCTCGGCGTCGCGCGCCGCGCCGGGATCGCCGGTGTCCGCCCGTCCGAGCTCGTCGCCCCGGGCCCGCCAGATCCGCTCCTCCTGGGCCGCGCAGGCCCGTGCCCGCTGGATGCGCCGCATCAGTTCGTCCGAGTCCACCACATCGGTCATGTGGTCCGCGTACCCCCGTGTGGCGTTGGGATGACAGGCACGCGGTACGCACCTGGGAGGTTTGGCGGTACCGGGACAGGTGAGCCGAAAAGGGAGTTCCGGGGCATTTAATCGACTTCGTCACCGACCAGGGAGCCACACGATGTGTCAGGAGTACACGACCGAACCCCTCGAAACGCCCGGCGCGCGCCGGGCCGGATCCCCCTGCCCGTGCCGCCCGGCCGAGGTCCGCGAGGCCGTCACGCGAGCGGTGTCCGAACGCTGCCGGGCCACCCACACCCCCTGCGACACCGAGGCGCTGGCGGACGCCCTGCTCGTCGCCTCCGAACTCACCACCAACGCCATGCTGCACGGCGGCGGGATCACCGACTTCCAGGTGGATGTGAGCGGTCCCGGAGTGCGTCTGTCGGTGAGCGACCGCAGTGACGAGCTGCCCGTCGTCATGGAGCCGACCGACCGGCAGGGACGCCGCCGTCCGGGCGGTCACGGCTGGCCCATCGTGTGCCGGCTGTCCCGCGACGTCCGGGTGTCCGACCTGCCCGCCGGAGGCAAGTGCATCACCGCCGTGGTACCCCTGCCCTGACCGGCCGGAACGGGCCCCGGCACATCGTGGTGAAGAAGCGGAGTTTGTTCCACCGGTGAGGGGGCAATCGGAGGTTCGTGCTTCGGACCGGAGGCGCGCCGGCGGGAGTGGTACGCCTGCTGTGGACCCTCCGGGCGTCCCGGTGGCGGCCCTCCCGCGGTAGATCCCTGAAACCACCGTTCGGGAGCGAACCGCATGCTCATTGACACGCCCGCCCATCGTTCCGGCCCTTCCGACACGACGACCGCCGCACCCCGCCGTCGCCACGACGACGCCCCCGACACCGCCGTCCTCTTCACCCGGCTGGCCTCCCTGGAGGACGGCCCCGAGCGGGACGCCGTCCGGGACGAGCTCGTCACCGCGTGGCTGCCCATGGCCCACCGCATCGCCAGCCGCTTCCGCGACCGCGGCGAGGCCGTCGAGGACCTGCGCCAGGTGGCCGCCCTGGGCCTGGTGAAGGCCATCGACCGCTTCGACCCGAGCCGCGGGGCCTTCGAGAGCTACGCCGTCCCCACCATCACCGGCGAGGTCAAGCGGCACTTCCGCGACCGGATGTGGGCCCTGCGCGTGCCCCGCCGGGTGCAGGAACTGCGCAACAAGGTGCGGGTGGCCCGGCGTGAACTCACCCAGAACCCCGGCAGCCCCGAGCCGTCCGTGGCGGACATCGCCGCCCACACCGGGCTGACCGAGGAGGAGGTCGGCGCCGGGATGGAGGCCCTGGAGAGCTTCAGCACCCTTTCCCTGGACGCGGAACTGTCGTCCGACGACGACGGTTACAGCCTCGCCGACACCCTCGGCGCCGCGGACGCCTCCTACGACATCGTCGTCGACCGCGAGTCCGCCAAGGAGGGCCTGCGCAAGCTGCCGGAGCGCGAGCGCGCCATCCTCTACATGCGTTTCTTCGAGGACATGACCCAGAGTCGTATCGCCGACCGGCTGGGCATCTCCCAGATGCACGTCTCCCGTCTCATCAGCCGCAGCTGCGCCCGGGTGCGCGCCGAGGTGATGGGACAGCGCACCGGCCGCCGCGGTACCGGCGGACACTCGGCGACGGCGTGAGCGGCGCCCGCCCCCACCAGAGAGCGAGACACATGCTGAAGCCCCACCCCACCCTGCTGCGCCGGCTCGTCGAGGAGTACGAGGCCCTGACGGCGGCCGGAAGCGGACCGGCCGGCCCGGACCCGCGGATCGGGGACCTGGCGTACACCCTGTGCGTGTCGACCGGCACACGGGACGTACGCCAGGCACTCACCACCGCGCGCGGCTGGCTGGCGACGGCCGGGCAGGACGCGCCGAGGGCCGGCACCCCGGCCGCCGTATGACCCGCGGTGTGCGGGGAACCCGAAGCCAATGAGCGAATCCGAGATTCCCCCGGAAGGCAGGCCCGTGGACGTCTACCTCGACCTCCTGCGGGTTCGGATGGACACCGAGGACTACCGGCTCCTGCTCCACGTGGTGGAGCCGGTCCTCCAGGCGATCGAGGAACACCGGCTGTCCGGCATGGACCTCGCGCTGGACGGCGGGGACGAGGAACTTCCCCAGGAGGTCCGCGACGAGGCCGCCCTCGTCATCGCCACCGCCGTCACCGGCCGCCTGGACAACGAGGTGGTCGAGCTGGAGGTCGACGAGACCGGACCGGTCCGGGTGGTCACCGACGCGGCGACCGCCGCCGACCCCTCCCGCCTGGACGAGATCGCCGACTACATCAGGGACCGCCACCGTCAGAACGAGGAGCTACGAGGCATCGCCGAGGCCAGCGGCCTCCCCACCGACTTCTGAACCCCGCCCACGCCTCACCCGTGCGTACGGCCCCGGCAACCGCCGGGGCCGTACGCACGCCTGCCGGGACCGGCCGACAGGACCGACATCACGCGCCCCGGCAACCGGTCCTCGCGTACGGCCCCGGCACCGACGGAACCCCGGCGACCGGCCCGCACCGCGGTCGGCCTCGCGCTGCCGCCGTCCGCATGCCGGGCCGCGGGGCAGCGGGTTCTCATCGTTCGGGGGTCTTCACCGGGACGGCCAGGGGGCGGGCGAGGCCCACCACGGCCTCGTCCAGGCGCTCCAGGTGGCGCAGCACCCGGTCGGTGATGCGGCCGTAGCGGGCGGTGCCGTCACCGCCCAGGAGCGACGCGATGCTCGGCCCGGTCTCGACCGGCGCGGTGACGTCCTCGTCGGCGACGCGGTCCGCGATCGTCACGATGTTGCGCACCGTGCGCCCCGCCGCCCCGCGCAGCCGGGGGTCCGCCGCGATCGAAGGATGGGCCGGCAGCAGTTCCGCCGTGGCCGCCAGCGAGCGCGCGTGGTATGCGCACGTCTCGAGGAGCGCCACCACGTACCGCGCGTTGGTGCGCCGGGCCCGCAGCGGGGTGACCGGATGCGTCAGCGGCTGGGTGGCGGAACGCAGGTCGCCCAGCGCCTGGTCCAGCTCCCGTGCCTTGTCCAGCAGGTCGCCGGCGGGCCCCCCGCTGAGCTGACCGACGGCGGCCTCGGTCACCTCGGCGAGCCGCTCCAGCACGGTGACCAGCAGCTCGTTGGTGCGCCGGTCGGTGTGCACGGGCAGGACCAGCGCCGCCGCGACCACCCCGCAGGCCGCGCCCAGCGCCGTCTCCTCCACCCGCAGCACCAGCACCTCCCAGCTGTAGGTGTGCAGCAGGGTGTAGAGCAGCCCGAGCATCGCCGTCACGAAGAACGACATCAGCGTGTAGGACAGCGGCGCCGTGTAGAACATGGCGAAGATCAGCACCAGCACCAGCGCGAACGCCGTCCAGGTGTGACGGCCCACCAGGGCGGCCAGCAGGATGCCGGCGACGACGCCGAACACCGTACCCAGCAGCCGCCGGTAGCCCTTGACCAGGATCTCGCCGGTCGAGGCCGTGTTGATGAAGACGATCCAGCAGGTCAGCACCGCCCAGTACCAGCGGTGCGTGGACAGCAGCTCGCCCCCGGCGATGGCCAGCGTCGAGCCCACGGAGACCTGCACGGCGGCGCGCGTGGTGGGCCGCCGCAGCCCCTTCGGCGGCTCGGCCCGCTCGGTCTCCTCGCCGGCGTCGATGGCGGCGTCCTCGGCGTCCAGCTCCTCCCGCGAGCGTGCCGTCGCCGGGCTGTCGTCCGACTCGTCCTGCGGCCCCTCCAGCGCGATACGCAGCCCCATGACGGCGCGCGCGGTCTCGCCGACGGCCCGGAACACGTCCCGCACGGCCGGGGTGGCGGCCGGCAGGTTCTCCTCGTCCCGGTAGCCGAGCAGCCGGTTGCGCAGCTGGGCCACGCCCGTTCCGCCGGCCCCGGTGCGTACCACCAGCACCCGCAGCGCGAGCAGGTCCCGCCGCAGTACGGCGGTGGCCTCGTCCGGACCGGGCAGCCGGCCCACCTCCGGGGCGGGCGCACCGGGCAGATGCAGGGTCAGGGTGTCCGCCCGCTCGGTGCTGCGCGCCGACAGCAGCAGCAGGCCGAGCCGCTCGGCGGCGATCTCCGCGTCCGCGATCCGGCGCTGCACCAGCCGCGCCGTCGACTCGTCCGGCGTGCCCTCCTCCAGCCGGCTCTGGATCATCAGGGCCGTGTCGTGCAGCCGTGCGGTGCCCTCCCGCATGTCCTCCAGCGCCTTGTCCACCTCGTTCGGCCCGGCGTCCAGCAGCGCCAGCTGCGCGGAGACGAGCCGGCCCAGCCGGGCCCGGAAGGCCTGGCGCAGCCGCAGGAGCAGGCCGGCGGGCGTCACGGGGACGACGGCGAACCGCACCAGGGCGCTGCACGCGAACGCGACGGCCAGGGCCGCCCACAGTCCCGGCAGCTGCGAGGCGGAGGCACCGACGAACAGGGACACGAAGTAGACCTGGAAGCAGATCAGACCGAGCGCGGTCCCGCGGTCCCCGAACCGGCGGCCGTACACCGCGGCGAAGATGAGGACCACGAAGAAGGCGTCCCCGACGACGACGCGCTCGCTGAGCACCGCGCCCAGCGACACGGACACCAGCGCGACGGGCAGGCCGACGGCCAGCGTGACCGCCTGAGCGCCGCGCCGCTTCTCCCGGATGGCGAAGGTGGCGACCATCGCCGCCATCGCCCCCGCCACCAGATGGGTGACATCGGACCCCGCCGAGGCCAGCACGGCCAGCGTCAGCGCGATCGCGCCCACCGTCCGCAACCCGGCCGTCAGCCGCAGCAGACCGGGGTCGGACGCCGCCAGACGGTCCCGCAGCCGTGTCCGCACCGAGCGTCCCGCCGCCTTCACGCCGCCGCACTCTCTCCCGTCGCACACGCGCGCCCGGACCCCGGAACCACCGGACGCGTGCCGCCTGTGGCCCTGCGGATCACCGCGCCGCCCGGCCCGCCTCCGCGACGTGCTCCCGCACCTGCTCCGGCGTCAGATAGGCGTCCAGGTACTCGAAGTCCCGCAGGTTCCCCGGCTTGTGCGCCTGGAACCCGGTGCGCACGAAGTCGTCGCCGGCGACCGCGTTCAGCAGCCAGTTGGTCATCACCCGCGTCTTGGCGACACCGGTGCGCAGCGCCGACCAGTGGTAGCCGCGGGCCACCGCCTGGGCGGGCAGGCCGTGCAGTTCGATGCCGAGCGGCTTGGACACCGCGTCGGTGCCGCCGAGGTCCACCACGAGTCCGAGGTCCTGGTGGACGTACGGCCGCGTCGGCCGGCCCCGCAGCGTCGCGATGACGTTCTCGGCGACGTGCCTGCCCTGCCGCAGGGCGTGCTGCGCGGTCGGCGGGCACACGGCGTCGTCGCCCTTGGCCACGTCGGGCACCGCGGCCGAGTCGCCGAGCGCGAACACCCCGTCGTGGCCCGGCAGGCACATGTCCGTGTTGACCGCGAGCCGCCCCCGGACGGTCTCCGCGTCGAGCGTGGCGATGAGCGGACTGGCGACGACACCGGCGGTCCAGATCAGGGTGCGGGTGGGCACCACCCGGCCGTCGGTGAAGGTGACCTCCTCGGCGCCCGCCTTCGCGATGGAGACGCCCAGCGAGATCTCGATGCCGCGCCGGGTCAGGATCTCCTGCGCGCTGCGCCCGAGCTTCTCGCCCAGTTCGGGCATCAGCTTCGGCGCGATGTCGATGAGATGCCACTTGATCAGGCCCGGGTCGAGGCGCGGGTAGCGCTTGACGGCGGCGTGCGTCAGCCGCTGGAGGCAGGCCGCGGTCTCGGTGCCCGCGTAACCGCCGCCGACGACCACGAACTGCAGCCGCGAGGCCCGCTCGGCCGGATCGTGGCTCGCGTCGGCCAGGTCGAGCTGGGAGATGACGTGGTCGCGGAGGTAGGCGGCCTCGGCGAGCGACTTGAGCCCGAAGGCGTGGTCCGTCAGCCCCGGGATGTCGAAGGTGCGGGTGACGCTGCCGGGGGCCAGCACGATGTAGTCGTACGGCTCGTTGACGATCTCGCCGTTGACGATGCGGATGACACAGACCTTGGACTTCAGGTCCACGCCGATGGCCCCGCCCGGGATGATCCGGGTGCGGTACCTCTCGCTGCGGCGCAGGGAGAGCGCGACCGACTGCGGGGTCAGCACGCCGGAGGCCACCTGGGGGAGCAGCGGCAGGTAGAGCTGGTAGGAGAACGGCGTCACCAACGTGAGGTCGGCCTCGTTCGGGGCGAGCCTGCGCTCCAGCCGGCGCACGCACTCCACGCCGGCGAAGCCCGCACCCACCACCAGGATCCTGGGTCGTGTCACGGTGTCCATCCCTTCCTGCGGCTCCAGGCGGTCTGCCTCGAACATCGACAACTGACGCGTGCCCCTGTTCGGCACCACGATGCCCGTACCTTCGCCGGAACGCACCGGGAAGAGATCGGCGGCCGGTTCAGCCGTGCAGGTGGCACAGCAGCAGGCAGACGTCGTCGTCGCGCTCCGAGTCGCTCAGCAGGGGGCGGAGGATCCGGTCCGCCGAGTCCTCCAGGTCCGCGTCCAGCTCCGCGGAGCCGAACGCGCCGAGAACCGCCGCGAGCCGTTCGATGCCCGGGTCGATGCCCCGGGCGCGCCGCTCCACCAGCCCGTCCGTGTAGAGCGCGAGCGTCGAACCGGGCGTCAGCCGCTCGGTGTGGTCGCCGATGTCCTGCTTCAGCGGGATACCGAGCATCGCGCCGGGCTTGGCGTCCAGGGTGCGCACCCGCCCGTCGGGCAGCCGCAGCACCGGCGGCGGATGACCGGCGGCGGCCCACGTCAGCGTCTGCCCGTCCGGATGGAACCGCGCGATGACCGCCGTGGCGAACAGATCGGGCTGGAGATGGCGCAGATACCCGTGCAGCCGGGTCAGCAGCCGGCCGGGGCTGTCGCCGTCGACGGCGTAGGCGCGCAGCGCGGTGCGCAGCTGGCTCATCATCACCGCCGCGTGCAGCCCGTGCCCGGTCACATCGCCGATGACGGTGATCAGACCGCCGTCGGGCTGCCGGAAGGCGTCGTACCAGTCGCCGCCGATGTTCAGCCCGTGCGTGGCGGGGAGGTAGCGCGCGGCCAGGCTCAGGCCCGGCGTCGTCGGCAGGTCGGTGAGCAGGGCGCGCTGCAGCGTCTCGGCGATGTCACGGTTGTGCTCGAAGCGGCGGGCGTTGTCGATGGCGGTGCCGGCCCGCCGGGCGAGCTCGAGCAGCATCACGGCGTCGTCCGGGTCCCAGCGCTCACCGGGCGACGACAGCGTCAGCACCCCCAGCGGCGCCCGGCGGGTCAGCAGCGGGATGCACAGCAGCGACCGGTCGGGATCCAGGGCCGACGGAGGCTGGTCGTCCACCCCGGGCAGACCGCCGGGGTGGACGGCCGCGTACTGCGGGCGCCCGCTGCGGGCCGCGCGGACCGCGGCGCGCGGATGGGACGTGGGCGGGTGCCGGTCGTCCTCCTGGTCGAACAGCCATACGTCGACGCGGTGGGCGTACCGCGGCACCAGCAGCTCCGGCAGCCGGCGCACGATCTCGTCGTGGTTGAGCGAGGCGTTCAGCACGGCGCTCGCGTCCGCCAGGAACGTCAGCCTGCGTCGCGCGTTCTCCGCCTCGTTGCGCGCCCGGCGCTCGGCGGCGAACGCCTCCCGCTGGGCGCGTCCCGCCGCGTCCAGCTCGGCGTGCAGCGCCAGGACGCCCTGGTTGGTCTGGTGCAGTTCCTCCCGGTGGAAGGCGACCAGTTCCTCCTGTTCGGCGAGCTTGTCCAGCACCACGGCCGTGTCCTCGTCGGCGCCCAGCAGCGCCTCGGACAGGCCGGCCGGATCCTCCGGTACCGGGCCGGTGTCGGACGCCGGGCCCGGCTCGGGGCACGGGACGGTCAGCGTCCACCCGGCGCGGTCGGCGGCACCCGCGCCGGGTGCCGGCGTCACCGCGGCGTGCAGCGTCCCCGCCCCGGCGGACGGGGCGGGGACATCCAGGGTGAGCACCCAGACGCCGCCCTTGGTGAGGCACTGCCGCAGTCGGCCGCTGAGCTCCGCGGCCAGCCGGGCGCGCTCGACGGTGGGCACCCCGTGCGCCGCGGCCAGCCGGGCCACGGCGATACGGGCGCGTGCCGCGTCCGTGACGGTCCGGATCCGCCAGGTGCGCGTCATGGGCGGTCCGGCGGAGCGGGGGCCAGCACGGCCACGGCGGTGTCGTCCCGCACCGGGCGCGCCGGGCTCCCGGCGTCCCGGACGGCCACGGCGGCCGTCACGGCCGGGTCGGCCGGCGGCAGTCCCGTGTCCGGGGGCGGCGTCCAGCGGCCGGGCAGACCGTCGGTGTGCAGGATCAGCAGGCTCTCCGCCGTCCAGGCGACCTCGTCCTCGCGCACGGTGAGCGGCCGGTGCACCCCGACGATGCCGGGCCGGGACAGCAGCGACCGCCAGCGGTCGCCCTCCCGCAGCCGGGCCGTCACATTGCCGATCCCCGCGAAGCGCAGCCGGCCGGCCCAGGTGTCGAGCTGCGCCACGGCGACGGCCGCGCCCCGGGTACCGGCCAGCGCCGCGTGGAGCTTCGGCAGACACTCGGCGGGCGGGAGCCGGGCCCAGTGGCGCAGCTCGTCGGCGGCCGCGGTCGAGGCACGCGCCGCCTCGCTCCCGTGGCCCAGCCCGTCGGCCAGCATCAGGGTCAGCCGGTCACCGGACCTGACCCAGGCCCAGGCGTCCCCCGAGAAGTCCGCCCCGGCGAACGGGACGTTGACGCCACCGGCGCGCGCACCGGGGGCCTCGGCGGAGTCCTCGCCGGCGGTGGAGCCGACGCGGGCCACCGCCACGGTGCCCCGGCCGAACACGCTGTGCAGACCGAAGTCGTCGGCCAGACGCCGGCAGGTGCCGAGGCCCGCGCCGAGCGAGCGGGTGGTGGAGAACCCGTCCCGCAGCGCACCGGCCACATCGGCGATGCCCGGCCCGTGGTCGAGCGCGGTGATCTGCACGACCTGTCCGGGCCGGCCCTCCCGCGGTACGGGCGGGTCCACGACGTCGACGATCACCTCACCCGCCTGCGCGTACTTGAGGAGATTGGTGGCGAGCTCGGTCGCCACCAGCGCCGCGGCGGCCCTGCGCTGCTCGTCGAGCCCGGCCGTCGCCGCGGCCTCCTCCGCCGCGACCCGGACGTCACGCACCCGGGTCGGGTCCTGCACCGGCACGTACCGGACGCGGGGCATCAGACGCCCTCACGCGGACGCGGCGGCCGGGACACCCAGGACGTCACCCGCACCGTGGTCCCCGACCCCGGGGCGCTCTCGACCCCGAAGTCGTGCACCAGGCGCCGGGCGCCGCCCAGTCCCATCCCCAGCCCGCCGCCGGAGGTGTAGCCGTCGCTGAGCGCCCGGTCGAGATCGGGGATGCCCGGTCCCGAGTCGCTGAAGGTGAGCCGCAGCCCGTCGGTCCCGCCCGTGGTGACGTGCGACGCCTCCATCAGGCCGCCCCCGCCGTGCACCAGGGTGTTGCGGGCCAGCTCACTGGCGGCGGTCACCAGTTTCGTCTGGTCCACCAGGCCGAACCCGAGCCGGGCGGCGGCCTGCCGCACATGCTGACGCACCCACACCAGGTCCAGGTCCGACCGGATGGGCAGGCGGGCCTCGACGCCCGCGGCGGTGTGCATCACCGTCTCCCCTCGCGCATGCCCCCGGAGCGCAGCGACACGATGGGCTGCGCGAGAAGCTCCATCGCCGCCTCGGTGGTGAGCGCGGTCTGCAGCCCCGGCAGCGTCAGACCCAGCTCCACCAGGGTGATGGCGACCGCGGGCCGCATACCGGCCACCACGGTGCGCGCGGCCAGCAGCTCGGTCTGCGCCGCGATCTCGGCCAGTACCCGCCCGAGGAAGGAGTCGACGATCTCCACACCGGAGATGTCGATGACCACCCCCGTGACCCCGCTGCGGGCGATCGTCTCGGAGAGATCCTGCTGCAGCTGGTGCGCCGTGCTGTCGTACAGGTCCCCCTGGAGGGTGACCAGCAGAACGTCACCGAGTCTGAGGACCGGCACATGTCCCGCGACCTGGCGGGCGAACCCCTCGCTCACCGCCGGCCCGCACCGTCGGGCGCCGTGTTCACGATGTTGGTCCCCAGCTCGTGCAGGCAGTACCCGAGCGCGTCGGCGAGGCTCGCCCGCGTCTTCACCGTGCCGAGGTCCAGACCGAGGTGCACGATGGTCTGCGCGATCGCCGGGCGGATGCCGGACACCACGCACTCCGCGCCCATCAGCCGGGCCGCGGCGACCGTCTTCATCAGGTGCTGCGCCACCAGGGAGTCGACCGTGGGCACACCGGTGATGTCGAGGATCGCGAACCGGGCGTGCTGGTCGACGACCGCGTTCAGCAGCGTCTCCATCACCCCCTGGCTGCGGGCGCTGTCCAGCGTCCCGATCAGCGGGACCGCCACGATGCCGTCCCACAGCTTGATCACCGGCGTCGCCACCTCCAGCAGCTGGAGCCGCTGCCGGTCGATGAGGGACTGCGTCTCGCTCAGCACCGTCTGCATGGCCACCAGGCGCAGTGTGCCCAGGAGCATGCTGAGCGTGGTCGCACACGCCCGCAGTTCCTCCGGTGACGCCTGCTCCAATTCGGCGACCAGGAGATTCTCGGCCGGCGGCCACAGCGCCGCCAGCTCGCTCGACACCTGGGTGTTGGACAGCCCCGCACGGGAGCGGGCCGCCCCCATCCGCGCCAGCTGCTCACGCACCGCCGAGAAGCCCGCGGCGTCCGGGTCCTCGACCTGCTGCGCGTCGGCGACCTGGGCCAGCGCGTCGACGACCGCCTTCCCCGCCTCCACCGCCTCGTCACGCGAGACCGTGAACACCGTACGGAACAGGGGCTCGTCCGCCCACCGCTGGGCGATCTGCTCGCGTCGGCGACGCAGGAAGTCCCTGACCTCGTGGGCCGGCGTTCCGAGTGATCCGCCCGCTTCGTGCTCCGGCACCTGTTTCCTCTCCTCGAGATGGTTGTGTCCGACCGCGCTCAGACTTCCGGTTCGACCGGGACCTCCGGCAGTTTGTCCACGCGCTCCAGCGCCTCGTCGACGCTCTCCGAGACGGGCACGGTGATGCTCACGCCCGTCAGGTCCAGGATGCGGCGCACCGCCGGGGCCGGGGAGATGATGTGCACGCTCCCCGGCAGCTCACGGGCCTCCTGATAGACCCGGAGGATGATGTTCATGCCGGACGAGTCCATGAAGGGGACCGCCGACAGATCGAGCAGGAAGTGCCGGCGGCCGTGATGGAGCTGGTTCGCCAGGTGGTGCTGGAACTCGGTCGCCGTGTCGACGTCCAAGTACCCCTCCACCGTGAGCAGCGCCACATCCTCACGCGGCAGGGTCACCTCGACGGACAACGGGTCCTGGGCAATGGGCACGAGTACCTCCAACAAGGTGATCAAGCTCTTGGTCGCGCAGCCGCGCGTACCCCCGAATCGTCCGGTCATGCCTCGGCCCGCCCGGCCTGCCGGGGTTCCTTCCTCAGCCGACCCGGATGCCCACGATGCAGGTGTCGTCGTCCGTGTCCGACCTGCTGTACGTGAGCAGCCGGTCCAGGCGCTGGTCGAGCGTGCCCGGGGCGGTGGCGGCGGTGGTGAGCAGATGGGTCAGCGACTCCTCCACGGGGCGGTCCCGGCGCTCGATCAGACCGTCCGTGTACATCAGCAGGTTGTCCCCGGCGGCCAGCCGCACCTCCGACTCCTCGTACACCGCCTCCGGCACGGCACCGAGCAGCATCCCGCGGACCAGCGGCAGCGGAGCGGCCTCGGAGCCGCGCACCAGCACCGGCGGCAGATGACCCGCCCGGGCCCATCGCAGCGTGCGCGAGGCCGGGTCGTACAGGCCGCACACGGCGGTGGCGCTGACGCCGCCCGTCAGATGGTGCGTCACGATGTTCAGCCAGGACAGCAGCTGCCCGGGGCCCGCCCCGGTGACGGCGAGGCCGCGCAGCGCGTTGCGCAGGACGACCATGCTGGTCGCCGCCTCTATGCCGTGGCCGGCGACGTCGCCCACGCACAGCAGCACCAGCCCGGACGGCAGCACCACGGCGTCGTACCAGTCGCCGCCCACCAGCTGCTCGGTCTCCGCGGGCCGGTAGCGGACGGCCACGTCGAGGTCGGGCACCCGCAGCGGTGCCTGGGTGGGCGGCATGATGGCGCGCTGCAGCTGCAGTGTCAGCCGGTCGCGTTCGCTGGCGTGCTGCTCGGTGTGCGCCAGCTGGTCGCGGGTGGCCGCCAGCGCCACCTCGGTCCAGTGCTGGGCGGAGATGTCCTGGTAGGCGCCGCGGGTGGTGAGCAGCCGGCCGTCGGTGTCCAGGACCGGCTCGGCGACGACCCGGATGTGCCGGGTCACCCCGTCCGGCCGTTGCAGCCGGAAGGCGGCCGACGCCGGACGCCGGTGGTGCAGCAGCGTGCGCAGGAAGCGGCCGATGGTGACGGTGTCGTCCGGGTGGGCGTGCGCCGGCAACTCCTCCAGCGGCACCGGCAGACTGGACTGCGGACGCCCGTACAGGTCGAAGAGCTGTCCGTTCCAGGTGATCTCCCCGGTCAGCAGGTTCTCCTCGAAACCGCCGATCCGGCCGAGCCGCTGGGCGTGCTGGAGCAGGCTCGCCAGGCGGGCCGCCTCGTCCTCGATCCGCCAGATGAACAGGATGCCGGAGCCGTGCCGGCTGACACTGATGTCCGCGACCGCCGCCAGCGGCACCTGGTCGACGAGGGCGGTCAGGTTCATGCGCCGGGCACGGAACGGCTCCCCCGTGGCGTACACCCGTTCGATCCGCTGGAACAGCTCGCTGTCTCCGGCGGCCATCGGATACGCCTCCAGGAGCAGCGCACCGCTGACCATGCCGCGCGGCCGGCCCGCCGGATCCAGGAAACGGCTGTTGACGTGCTGGATGCGGAAGTCCAGCAGGTTCCCGTGGGCGTCCAGGTGCGGCACCAGGACGAGAGCCGGGTCGTACAGTCCGTCGGCCAGGTCCATCAGTTCCGCGGCGTCCGGCAGCAACCGGGGCTGCTGGGCCGGGCCGCTCGGCGCCGTGTACGTCTCCAGGGTGTGCGCGCACAGCTCCGCCAGGGCCTCCACCTGGCGCACGATCTGCGGCGGCTGCTCGGGCAGCGGAGCCGGCCAGACGATCTCCAGCACGCCGTACACACGGCCCCCGGTACCGGCGGGTACGGCCGCCCTGCCGCCGTCCGGGTGATGGTGCCGGCCGACACTGGGCAGGCCCCGGTCGGCCAGCGAGGTGATCCACAGGCCGTCGCGCTCCGCGAGGCCGCACCGGGCGACCGTCGCCACGTCCGGCGGCACGTAGTACCAGCGCGCCGCCTCCGCGGGGGAGAACCCGGCGCTGCCCGCCAGGGTGAGCGATCCGTCGGCGCCGACCGCCCAGATCGCCACGGCCACCGCGCCCAGCGGACGCAGCGCCTGCGCGAGCAGGGACTCGGCCACGGCCTGGGTGTCGTCCGCCGCCAGCGCCCCGCTCTCGGCCGCGCGCAGCCGTACGGCGGCAGGGTCCTGCCCCGCCTCCTCGGCGGCCCGGGTGGCGGCCAGGAAGGCGTCCGTCACCTCGGACATCCGGTCCCGGGCGGCCTGGTTGATGACCTCGACCGCGAACTCCAGCTGCGTCGTCCCCGCCTGCTCGGTCAGCTCGGCGAGCTGGCGGGCGGCCTGCGAGGGACCGCACCCGAGGCGTTCGACGAGGATGCCCTTGGCGAGTTCGATCAGCGCCCGGCCCTCGGCCTCGGCCTGTGCCGCCCGCACCTCCCGGCTGAGCCGGTCCACGGTGGCCGCCAGCCTGCCCACGGGCGAGTCCGCGGACACCCCGGCGGGTCCGGCGGCGGGGCGTTCGACCGGTGCCCCGCCGCGCTGCGGCGCGCTCGGCTGTTCCACGGCACTCATGCGGACAGCCAGCGGCGGACGCAGGCGATCAGGTCCTGGGTGTCGACCGGTTTGGTGACGTAGTCGCTGGCCCCCGAGGCGAGGCTCTTCTCCCGGTCCCCGGGCATCGCCTTCGCGGTGACGGCGATGATGGGCAGCTCGGCGTACTGCGGCATGGTGCGGATCTCGGCCGTGGCGGCGTAGCCGTCCAGCTCGGGCATCATCACGTCCATCAGCACGAGCGCCACGTCCGGGTTGTTCACCAGTCTCTCGATGCCCTTGCGGCCGTTCTCCGCGTGCAGCACCCGGAAGCCGTGCAGCTCCAGGATCCCGCTGAGCGCGAAGAGGTTGCGCGCGTCGTCGTCGACGACGAGGACGGTACGGCCGGAGAACGTGCCGTCCACGACGGTCTGCGGCGCCGGCCGCTGCGGCTCGTCGGGCCGCACCAGTGACAGCACGTCGCCGGGCTCCTCCGCGGAGAGGTGCAGGGCGATGCGTTCGCGCAGCTCGTCGAGGCTGGACAGGAACTCCAGCGCGGTGCCCTCGGCCCGGGACCGCAGGTCCTCCTCCACCGCCGAGTCGACCCGGTGGCCGCTGTGCACCAGCACCGGCACGCTCGTCAGGGCGGAGTCGCCCCGTAGCGCCTCCAGGAACCGGGTGACCTCCTCCTGGGCCGTGCCGAGCTCCAGCACCACGCAGTGGCACGGATCGGCGGCCAGCGCACCGGCCGCCTCCTGGGCGCCGACGGCGGTGAGGATGTCGACCGACGGCCGGGAGGTGCCGTCGCCGTGCGCGACGTCCTGGACCACGCTCTCCGCGACCAGGGTCAGCAGCCCCCGGGGCCGCTCCTCCACGACGAGCAGCCGCCGCGGACGCGGGCCGGACGCCGGCCCCGCCTCGATCGCCGGCAACTGCCGGGCCGGCACCTCCGGCAGGGCCTCGCCCAGGTCCCCGTCCGGGACCGGGGAAGGCCGCAGCAGGTCCTCGAAGTCCGGCCGGGCCACGGGCAGGAACAGGGTGAACATGCTGCCCTGGCCCGCGACGCTGTCCACCGTCACCGCGCCGCCCAGCAGATGCGCGATCTCCCGGGTGATGGACAGGCCGAGCCCGGTGCCGCCGTACTTGCGGCTCGTCGTGCCGTCCGCCTGCTGGAAGGCGCCGAAGATCGCCTCCAGGTGCTGCTCCGGGATGCCGACGCCGGTGTCCTGCACCCGGAAGGCCACCACGGACCCGCCCCGCAGCACACCGCTCGGCACCTCACCGTCCGGCGCGGGTTCGATCCGCAGCTCCACGCCGCCCCGCTCGGTGAACTTGACCGCGTTGGACAGCAGGTTGCGCAGCACCTGCCGCAGCCGCGAGTCGTCGGTGAGCAGGTCGGCCGGCGCGCCCGGCGCCGTCGTCACGGTGAAGTCCAGGCTCTTCTGCATCGTCATGGGCCGGAAGGTGGCCTCGACGTACTCGATGAGCCGGCGCAGCTCCACCCGCTCGGGGCTGACGTCCATCTTCCCGGCCTCGACCTTGGACAGATCGAGGATGTCGTTGATCAGCTGCAGCAGGTCCGAGCCGGCCGAGTGGATGATCTGGGCGTACTCGACCTGCTTCGGGCTGAGGTTGCGCGAGGGGTTCTGCGCCAGCAACTGGGCCAGGATCAGCAGGCTGTTGAGCGGGGTGCGCAGCTCGTGGCTCATGTTCGCCAGGAACTCGGACTTGTACTTCGAGGCCAGTGACAGTTGCTGGGCCCGCGCCTCCAGCTCCTGCCGGGCCTGCTCGATCTGGAGGTTCTTCGCCTCGATGTCCCGGTTCTGCTCCGCCAGGAGCGCGGCCTTGTCCTCCAGTTCGGCGTTGGAGTGCTGGAGTTCCTCCTGCTGGGTCTGCAACTCCGCCGAGCGCTCCTGCAGTTCGGCGGTGAGCCGCTGCGACTCGACGAGCAGTTCGTCGGTACGGGCGTTGGCCACGATGGTGTTGACGTTGACGCCGATGGTCTCCATCAACTGGGCCAGGAAGTCCTGGTGGATCTGGGTGAACGGGGTCACCGACGCCAGCTCGATCACACCGAGGACCTGGCCCTCGACCACGATGGGCAGCAGCACCAGCGCGGTCGGCACCACCTGCCCCAGCCCGGAGGAGATGGTCACGTAGTCCGGCGGCAGCTCGTCCACCGTGATGGCCCGGCGGCTGCGCGCGGCCTGGCCGACCAGTGTGCGGCCGAAGGCGATCCGGGTGGGCCGGCCGTCGCCGTCGTCGGGGTAGCCGTAGGAGCCGACGAGCCGCAGCTCGGGGCCGCCGTCGCCGTCCTCCGCGAGATAGAAGGCGCCGTACTGGGCCGACACCAGCGGCACCAGCTCGTCCATGATCAGCTCGGCGACCACGGGCAGGTCGCGGTGGCCCTGCATCAGGCCGGAGACCCGGGCGAGGTTGGTCTTGAGCCAGTCCTGCTCCTGGTTGGCCCGGGTGGTCTCGCGCAGGGACTCCACCATCGAGTTGATGTTGTCCTTGAGCTCGGCGACCTCACCGGAGGCCTCCACGTTGACGGAGCGGGTCAGGTCGCCCTCGGCGACCGCGCTCGTCACCTCGGCGATCGCCCGGACCTGCCGGGTGAGGTTGCCCGCCAGTTCGTTGACGTTCTCCGTGAGCCGCTTCCACATGCCGGAGACGCCCTCGACCTCCGCCTGGCCGCCGAGGCGGCCCTCGGTGCCGACCTCGCGGGCGACGCGGGTGACCTCGTCGGCGAAGGCGGAGAGCTGGTCGACCATCGTGTTGATGGTCGTCTTCAGCTCCAGGATTTCGCCGCGCGCGTCGACGTCGATCTTCTTCGACAGATCACCGCGGGCCACGGCGGTCGTCACCAGCGCGATGTTGCGCACCTGGCCGGTGAGGTTGTTGGCCATGGAGTTGACGTTGTCGGTGAGGTCCTTCCAGGTGCCCGCGACATGGGGCACGTGCGCCTGGCCGCCGAGGCGGCCCTCGGTGCCGACCTCGCGGGCGACGCGGGTGACCTCGTCGGCGAAGGCCGACAGGGTGTCGACCATGGTGTTGATGACGTCGGCCAGCGCCCCGACCTCCCCGGCCGCCTCGACCCTGATCCGCTGCGACAGATCGCCCCGGCCCACCGCGGAGGAGACCTGGGCGATGGAGCGGACCTGGCCGGTCAGGTTGGACGCCATCACATTGACGTTGTCGGTGAGGTCCTTCCAGGTGCCGGAGACACCGCGCACCTGCGCCTGGCCGCCGAGGCGGCCCTCGGTGCCGACCTCCCGGGCGACGCGGGTGACCTCGTCGGCGAAGGCGGAGAGCTGGTCGACCATCGTGTTGATGGTGTTCTTGAGTTCGAGGATCTCGCCGCGGGCGTCCACGGTGATCTTCTGCGACAGATCGCCCTTGGCGACCGCCGTCGCCACCAGCGCGATGTTGCGGACCTGGCCGGTGAGGTTGCCGGCCATGAAGTTCACCGAATGGGTGAGATCGCGCCAGGTGCCCTTCACGCCCTGCACATCGGCCTGGCCGCCGAGGCGGCCCTCGGTGCCGACCTCGCGGGCGACGCGGGTGACCTCGTCGGCGAAGGCGGAGAGCTGGTCGACCATCGTGTTGATGGTGTTCTTGAGTTCGAGGATCTCGCCGCGGGCGTCCACGGTGATCTTCTGCGACAGATCGCCCTTGGCGACCGCCGTCGTCACCTGGGCGACGTTGCGGACCTGCGCGGTGAGGTTGCCCGCCATCGCGTTCACCGAGTCCGTCAGGTCGGCCCAGGTGCCCGAGACTCCCGGCACCTGCGCCTGGCCGCCCAGCGCCCCCTCGGTGCCGACCTCGCGGGCCACACGAGTCACCTCGGAGGTGAACACCGACAGTTGGTCCACCATCCCGTTGAAGACCTTGGCGATGTCCCCCATGAGGCCGTCCGCGTCGTCCGGCAACCGGGTACCGAAGTCCCCGTCCCGTACGGCCGTCAGCCCCGCCAGGAGCCGCCTCAGCTCCTGGTCCCCCGGCGCCGCCTCGGTCCCCTCGGTGCTCTTGCTGGTCATGCGCACCCTCGTTCCGGCCAGAGATCAGTGCGCGTTTCCGCAGTTCACGGATGTGCGCGATGAGAAAATACGCCGAAGGCTAACCCAGGTCGCGGGCACGGAACAAAGCGTGGCACCACAGGGGAACCGGTCCGGGAGAATCCTGAAATCGCATGCATACCCCGGCTCATGAGGGGTACTCGATCAAATTTCCCGTGGTGCGCGAAGCCCTCGTGGTACCGGCGCGCGGTTTTGGTCCGTGCCTTTCGAATGCGCGCGCGCCCGCCGGGTATTTGCTGTTGTGGAACTGGGCGTCGCCCAGGGGATCCGTCGTCACCGGGGAGGCAAGGAGCAGTGCCCATCGACAGCATCTGGTCATACGCGCCGGACCTGGACCATGTCCAGGAGCAGGACCTCACGGGCTACACCGTCGTCGCGAGCGACGGCACCATCGGCCATGTGGACCGGCAGGCCGACCACCACGGCATGCGGCACCTCGTCGTCGACACCGGAGTGTGGGTGTTCGGCCGCAGCCTCCTGGTGCCGGTCGGCGTCGTCGCGGACGTCCACGCCGGGGAACGGCAGGTGACGTTGGACTGCACCAGGGCCGAGGTGAAGGCGGCGCCCCGGTTCCACACCGACAGCGAGACCATGGACCCCGCCTATCTCACCGCGGTCGGTGACCACTACCACCGGCTGCCGCCGCGTGGGAACCCCACCGGGTGAACACCGCGCGACGGACGCGTCCGGCCGACGGCACGGGGGTGCGCAGCGCGGCCGGCGCGCGGGCGCACGCCGAGGCGACGGTGCGGGCGCGCTGGGACTCCGAGGGCCGCACCCCGCACCAGCAGGACATGATCGACCTCTCGCTCGTCGTGTCGGAGCTGGTCACCAACGCCATCCGGCACGGCGCCGGACTGGCCGGCTTCGACGCGCGGACGACGGGGGAGGGCGTACGGATAGCCGTCCACGACCACAGCGATGTCATCCCCGAGGCCGCCGGCGGAACCGGCGCCCTGCCGGCCGTGCACCGCGGCAGCGGTTACGGCTGGCCCCTGGTGATCCGGCTGGCCCGGGACATCGACGTCCGCAGGCGCCCCGGCGGCGGCAAGACCATCAGCGTGTTCGTCCCCCTGCGCGACGCGCCGCCGTAGGTTCACCAGGGCAGGAAGACGTGGATGTCCTTGCCCTGGTCGTTGCCGACGACGCTGACCTGATCGCACAGCGTGTGGATCAGGTGCCAGCCGATACCGCCGCCGCCGCGGTTGGGGTGGAAGGGGCGCGGGGCCGGCTCGGTGGTGCTGGTGTCGTGCATCACCACGTGCACGCCGTCGAACGTTCTGCGCAGACGCAGCTGGAACGGCCCCGGAGCGTACTGGACCGCGTTGGCGGCCAGCTCCGTGACCACCAGGAGGATGTCGTCCCAGTGCTCGGGGGCCGATGGCGCCGACACACGGGCCAGATCGAAGAGGAACTCCTCCGCGACCAGGCGTGCGTCCGTCACATCGTGCAGCTCCCCCGGGAAGCTGGCGATGCGGCTCGTGATGTCCTCGGCAGCCAGTGTCCTGTCCCTACGCGGCTCGCGTGCCATCTCGCCTTCCAGGCCCCGTCGTCGCGGGGCAGTCGTTCTCGCTTCTGCATCCCTCGAACTGTGGGTTCCCGCGCGGGCGGAGCCTACGCGCCCGCATGCCCGTACCCGGCCGGTGACAAACCCGTCACCGACCGGCAGCGGCTCCCCGCCCTCCCCGGGCGCTCAGCGGAAGACGTTGTCGGAGTCGTCCCAGGCGGACGGCTCGTCCATGGCCGGCGTCCGCCCCGGACGCGTCCGCGACTGGTACATCGCGTCGATCTCCAGCGCGTAGCGCCGCACGATCTCGTCCCGGCGCAGCTTCATCGACGGCGTCAGCAGCCCGTTGGCCACGTCGAACGGCTCGGGCAGCACCCGGAACACCCGGATCGACTCCGAGCGCGACACACTGCTGTTGGCCGCGGCGACCGCCCGCGCGACCTCCTCCCGCAGCGCGTTCTCCTCCCGCGCCTCCCGGGCCGGCGCGTCGCCCGGCAGGGACAGCGCCGCCCGCCAGTCGTTGAGGAACTCCGGGTCCAGCGTGATCAGGGCGCCCACACACGGCCGGTTGTCGCCCACGACGACGGCCTGATGGACCAGCGGGTGCATCCGCAGCCGCTGCTCCAGGGCCGTCGGCGCCACGCTCTTGCCGCTGCTCGTGATGATGATGTCCTTCTTGCGGCCGGTGATCGTGAGGTAGCCCTCGGCGTCCAGCCGGCCCAGATCGCCGGTGGCCAGCCAGCCGCCGCGCAGCACGGCCCGGGTGGCGGCCTCGTCCCCCACGTACCCCTGGAACACCGACGGCCCGCGCACCAGGATCTCCCCGTCGTCGGCCACCTGGATCCCGGTGCCCGGCAGCGCCTGCCCGACGGTGCCGGACTTCTCCCGCCCGAACGGCTGCATCGTCACCCCGCCGCTGGTCTCGGTGAGCCCGTAACCGTCGTGGACGTAGATGCCGATCCCCTCGTAGAAGAGGGACAGGTCGCGGTTGAGCGTCGAACCCCCGGAGGTGGCGCGCAGCACCCGGCCGCCCAGCGCGGCCCGCAGCCTGCGGTAGACCGTGCGCTCGTACAGGGCGTGCTGCAGCCGCAGATCGAGGCCCGGCCCGGAGCCGCGGCCCAGCCGCTGCCGCTCCAGCGCGGCGGCGAAGTCCCGTGCCGTGCCGGCCGCCCGCTCGAACAGGGCGCCGCGGCCCGACAGCTGCGCCGCGCGCAGGAAGTTCTTGTAGATCTTCTCCAGCAGCGACGGGACGGCGTACAGATAGGTGGGCCGGAAGGTGCGCAGGGCCGAGGACAGGGCCTCCCCGCCGATGTCGGGTTCGTGCCCCATCAGCAGCCCGCCGCGCACGCACAGCACCTGGATCATCAGACCGTAGACGTGGGAGAAGGGCAGGAAGGCGAGGACGGCGCCCTGCTCACCGGGGGGTGCCGTGACGTGGCCCCAGCCCGCCAGCAGGGTGTCGCTCATGAAGGCCAGGCCGCGGTGGCTCAGCGCGCAGCCCATGGCGTGGCCGGACGTACCGGAGGTGTAGGCGACGACGGCCGTGGAGTCCGGCAGGACGATGCGGCGCAGCGAGTCGACCGTGGCCGCCGGGATGAACTCGCCGCGCGCCACCAGCTGGTCCAGCGCGCCCGCGTCCAGTTGCCAGACGTGCCGCAGCCGCGGCAGCGCGGCGCACACGGACCCGACGGTCATCACGCCCTGCTCGTCCTCCACCAGCACGGCCACACAGCCGGATTCCCTCAGGATCCACTCCACCTGCTCGCGCGCGGAGGTCGGATGGATGGGGACGACCTCGGCGCCCACCGTCCACAGGGCGTGGCCCAGGAGAGTCCACTCGTAGCGGGTGCGCGCCATGATCGCCACCCGCATGCCGGGCGAGACCCCGGACGCCACCAGGCCCTTGGCCACGGCGACGACCTCGTCGCGGAACTCGACGGCGGTGATCCGCTCCCAGGTGGCGGAGGCCGGACGGGTGCGGCGGGCGAGCATCGGCAGGGCGGGGCTCTCGGCCGCCGTCTCGAAGAGGCTGTCGGCGAGACCGCCGGTCAGGGGCGAGGCGGACGGGGGAGCGAGAGCGAGGTCGCGCATGCACTGCTCCTGACGTGTGCGGGGTGTGACCCGGCCGATGGGCACCGTCATCGGCGGTGCCTGAATGTAGCCGAGCCGGAGCGCCCCCGCGCCGGGATCGCGACAAGTGTGTCCGCACTGATGATCTCGGCGCTTTCGGGGGACCCGGACGGCATGAGTTACGTCAATCCAGATCCCGAACCGGAACGCAGCACCGGCCTCGAACCGGGCGGCGGCGTACCCCCGGGTGAGACCCCGCCCGCGGAGAGCAGCATGCCCGAGGCGGGCCCCCGGGAGACGCACAACCCGACCAAGGGCTGGGCCAAGGGCCCGCTGGCCGCGATCCTCGTCCTCGTGGTGCTGATCGCGGCGTTCTTCCTGGTCTACGCCATCATCCTCATCCTCTGACGCCCCCTACCCACGAGGAGCGGACCCCGTACGCCCCGCCACCCCCTGGGTGTGCCGTACGCACTCCGTGACGACGTCCCTCAGGCTGCCCGTGCGTTCCAGCAGGGCGCGCTGAACCTGCGCCCCGTTGCCGTCGCGCAGCAGCCGTGCGCAGCCCTCACGGGCGCGCTCCAGGTCGCCGGTGGCCTCCAGGGCCTCGGCGGTGTGGTCGAGGAGGCCGCGTACGACCGCCTCGGCCGGCATGCGGCGCGTGGTCTCCGGGTGGAGCAGCTCGCCCGTCAGCCCCGACCGGGCCGCCTGCCAGGCGGCCAGCCGGAGCAGGCTGACGCCGGGGTCCACCGGCTCCCGGCCGGCCCGCCACTCGCGTGCCGCGGTCTCCACCAGCCCGCGGGCGAGGGTGGCGATCAGCCCCGCCGTCTCCGCGTGCAGACAGACGTCGGAGACGCGGATCTCCACCGTCGGGTACTGCTGGGACAGCCGGGCGTCGAAGTAGACCATCTTCTCGTCGAGGATGACGCCGGTGGCCACCATGTCGGCGACCCGCCGGTGGTAGCGCTCGGCCGAGCCGAACGGCTCGGCCGGACCGGCCGACGGCCAGCGCTGCCAGACCCGGCTGCGGTAGCTGCTGTACCCCGTCTCCTTGCCCTGCCAGAACGGCGAGTTCGTGCTCAGCGCCGCCAGCACCGTCAGCCAGGGCCGCAGCCGGTCCAGGACCCCCACGCCCTCCTCGTCGGACTCGACGGACACATGGACGTGGCAGCCCATGACGAGCTGTTCCCGGGTGGCTATGCCGTACTGCTCCTCCATCCACCGGTACCGCCGGTTGACGCCGATGGACGGGCTCACCGGCAGCGGCGAGGTGGCGAGGGCGGCGACGGCGCAGCCGATCTCCCCGGCGTGCCCGGCGGCCTCCTCGCGGCAGCGGACGATCTCCGCGTGCAGGCTTTCCATCGAGGACTGCGGATGCGTGGCGAACTCCAGCATCTGCTCGTGCAGTTCCTTCTCGAAGACGTCCTGTTCCGCGCCGTCCCGGGCGGCCCGGGCGAGTACCGCCGCGGACATCGCCCGCGGTTCGCCGCTCTCCGGATCGACCAGGAGGAGCTCCTCCTCCACTCCGACGGTGCGCACCTGTTGCCGCCCTTCTGTGACCTGCCGCGACGACGCCGAGAAGCCCTCGGCCGTACGACCCCGAATGCCCCGGCGAGGGCATCGGACACCTGGCGGCGGCACCGGACTCTCAGGGGGCGACCGGCGTCAGCCACATCGTCGCGAGCGGTGGCAGCGTGAGCCGGACGGTGCCGTCCTCGGGCTTGACCGGGTCCGGGTTCGTGACGTCCCCGCCGCCGTAGTGCGCGGCGTCGGTGTTGAGGACCTCCTGCCAGGCGATCACGTCGTCGCCGACGACGAGCGGGTGGTCGCGGCGGACCACGGGGGAGAAGTTCGACACCGCGAGCAGCGGCCGGCCCCCGGTGTCGTACCGCAGGAACGCGAAGACGTTGTCGTCGGCCGCGTCGACCGACACCCACCGGAAGCCGGACGGGTCGGTGTCGCGCTGCCACAGCGCCGGGGTCGCCCGGTAGCGGACGTTGAGGTCGCGCACCAGGTCCCGCACCCCGCGGTGGTCTCCCGCGGAGTGGTAGCCCTCGTCGAGCAGCCACCACTCGGGGCCCTGCTTCTCGGACCATTCGGCCCCCTGGGCGAACTCCTGCCCCATGAAGAGCAGTTGCTTGCCTGGATGGGCCCACATGAAACCGAGATAGGCACGCATGTTGGCGCGCCGCTGCCACCAGTCGCCCGGCATCTTCGACACCAGCGCCTGCTTGCCGTGCACCACCTCGTCGTGCGAGATGGGCAGTACGTAGTTCTCGCTGTAGGCGTACACCATCGCGAACGTCATCTCGTGGTGGTGGTACTTGCGGTGCACCGGCTCGTGGGACACGTACTCCAGCGAGTCGTGCATCCAGCCCATGTTCCACTTGAAGCCGAACCCGAGGCCGCCGGTGTCGGTCGGCCGGGTCACCCCGCCCCACGCCGTGGACTCCTCCGCGATCGTCACCACCCCGGGGCAGCGCCGGTACACGGTCGCGTTCATCTCCTGCAGGAACGCCATCGCCGCCAGGTCCTCCCGGCCGCCGTACGCGTTCGGCTCCCACCCGCCGTCCTCGCGCGAGTAGTCCAGGTAGAGCATGGAGGCCACCGCGTCCACCCGCAGCCCGTCGATGTGGAACTCCTGGCACCAGTACACGGCGTTCGCGACCAGGAAGTTGCGCACCTCGGTGCGGGCGAAGTCGAAGGTGTACGTCCCCCAGTCGGGGTGCTCCGCGCGCCGGGAGTCCCCGGGCTCGTACAGCGGATCCCCGTCGAACCGGGCCAGCGCCCAGTCGTCCTTCGGGAAGTGCGCCGGCACCCAGTCCATGATCACGCCGATCCCGGCCCGGTGCAGGGCGTCGACCAGGTACCTGAAGTCGTCCGGGGTGCCGAGGCGGGCCGTGGGCGCGTAGAACCCGGTGACCTGGTAGCCCCAGGAGCCTCCGAAGGGATGCTCGGCGACCGGCATCAGCTCGACGTGGGTGAAGCCGAGGTCCTTGACGTACGCGGGGAGCTGCTCGGCGAGCTGACGGCACGTCAGACCCGGCCGCCAGGACGGCAGGTGCACCTCGTACACCGAGAACGGCGCCTCGTGCACGGGCACTTCGGCCCGCCGCGCGAACCACTCGGCGTCACCCCACTCGTAGTGCGAGGCCGTCACCACGGACGCCGTGTTCGGCGGCGCCTCCGTGCGCCGCGCCATCGGGTCGGCCTTGAGGAACCGGTGGCCGTAGCGGGAGTGGATCTCGAACTTGTAGCGGGTGCCCTCGCCGACACCGGGCAGGAACAGCTCCCACACCCCGGACGAGCCGAGCGAGCGCATCGGGAACGCCGTGCCGTCCCAGTGGGTGAAGTCGGCGGCGACCCGCACCCCCTGCGCGTTCGGCGCCCACACCGTGAAGCGGGTGCCGGTGACGCCCTGGTGGGTCATCGGGTGCGCGCCGAGCGCCGTCCACAGCTCCTCGTGCCGGCCCTCGCCGATCAGGTGCAGGTCGAACTCGCCGAGCGCGGGCAGGAACCGGTACGGATCGTGCGTCTCGACGGCCTCGTCGTCGCCGTAGGCCACCGCCAGCGTGTACGCGGGGACCGCGTCCAGCGGCAGTACGCCGGAGAAGAGGCCGTCACCCTCCGGGACGAGCGGGGTGCGCGCGCCGTCGACGACCACGTCCACCTCACGGGCGAACGGGCGCAGGGCGCGGACGGCGATCCCGCCGGGCACCGGACGGGCGCCGAGCAGCGCGTGCGGATCGTGGTGGGCGCCCGCCAGCAGGCGCCCCCTGTCGGTCGGGTCGAGGGCGGGTGCCGCACCGGGGGGTGCGGTGGCGGACGGGACGGGCCCGGCCGACTCGGGAAGCGGGGTGTCACGCAGGGCCACGGCTTCAGTCTCCTCTCACGGCGAGGCGCTCGATCGCCGCCATGGGTACGGGCAGCCAGTCGGGTCGGTGCCGGGCCTCGTACAGCACCTCGTACACGGCCCGGTCCGTCTCGTAGGCGCGGAGCAGGCCGTGCTTCTTGCGTGGGTCCCAGCCGGCACGGGCGGCGTAGCCCGCGCAGTAGGCCTCACGGCAGCGGCGCGCCCACTCCGGGCGCCAGGGGCGGCGCTGGCGGGCGGCGTAGTCGAAGGAGCGCAGCATCCCGGCGATGTCCCGCACGGGGGAGTGGGCGCTGCGCCGTTCGGAGAGCGGCCGGGACGGCTCGCCCTCGAAGTCGATGACGAACCACTCGCGTCCCGCCCGCAGCACCTGCCCCAGGTGCAGGTCGCCGTGGATGCGCTGGGCGGGCGGCCCGGCGTCGCAGGTGGCCAGGGCGGCGAAGGCGGCCCGCAGCCCCGGCACGAACGGCTGGAGCGCGGGGACGGCGTGCGCCGCGGCGGTCAGCCGCTCGGTCATCGCCGCCGCCGTCCGCCCGTTCTCGCCCGGCGCGCCGATGGGGAACGCCGAGGACAGCGCCAGATGGACGTCCGCCGTGGCCCGGCCGAGGGCGTGCGACTGCGCGGTGAAGTCGTCGCCGGCGGCGAGCGCGTCGAGGGCCAGGGTCCAGCCGTCGGAGGCGTTGCGCAGATACGGCTGGAGCACGCCGAGCGTCGCCTTGAACGGATGCGTGGTGTGCAGCCAGGCGACCGGGGCGGGCACCCGGTGGCAGCCCTGCCGGACGAGCGCCCCGGGCACCTCCAGGTCCGGATTGACACCGGGCTGGATGCGCCGGAACACCTTCAGGATGTACTCGTCGCCGTACACCAGCGAGGAGTTGGACTGCTCGGCGGTCATCAGGCGCGGCACCAGTCCGGCGGGCACCTGCTGGGACCCGTCGCACTCGAAACGCAGCGGGCCCGCCGCGCCGGGGTGGCGCAGCCGCTCCAGGAGCAGCTGGGCGGTGCGCGGGTCGTGAAGGGCGTCGTAGACCGTCAGTCCGTCCAGCCGGCCGTCCAGCACCCTGCCGATGAGTGCCTTGCCGAGCCGTGGCGAGGGATGCTCCCGTACGCCGAGGAGGAGCTGGTAGCAGTCACCGGCCGGAATCGTGCCGCCGGGAGCGGGCACACCTCCGTGACCGGCGTGCACCAGCATGTGCAGACAGCCCGGGAACAGCTCCGTCATCGACAGCACACCGAGGTCGGCGACGGGCCGGTCCTTGCCGGCGAACCAGCGCTGCAGCGGCAGCCACTCGCGCAGCAGCCCGGCGAGCGACTCCATGGGCTCGGCGGGCGCGCTTCGCGGCCGCAGGAACGCGGTCTTCGTCATGGTGACGCCTCCTCTCCCCGGCACACGCTCACAGTCGTCGGCCGAGGCGGGATGCGGCTCGGGTGAGCCGGAACCAGTAGAAGCCGTGGCCCCCGAGGGTCAGCAGATACGGCAGTTCGCCGACGGCCGGGAAGCGCACCCCGCCGAACAGCTCGACCGGGTG